>JARDZO010000191.1 GCA_029240815.1 Brevibacillus sp. | reverse complement strand
GTTTGCCCAGCTACGTTTTCGCGTAAACAATCTCACAAAAGTGCTGGCGACCGTCGCAATGCTGATCGCGCTCGGTGTGGGTGCGATGGCAGGCGGACTGGCCTTTCAGCAAAACGTCTCTCTGATTGCGGGCGTCGCACATGTCTATGACATCACGCTTCAGGACCCGACACCGGAAGATTTCGAGTCGATCAAGAAAATGACCGTAGAAGAGCAGCTCACGTATCGATACAAAGTGGATGGGGACGTAATCTATTACGCCAAAGACGATTTGCTCGCGCATCCGCCTCTGATCTCCTCGAACAGTATGGGAGCCTACGATCCTGACATCCAACCAAAACGGGTATCGACGCATCTGCCGGCCTCCGCATACAGCATGAACGAAAAATCGGAGCAAGCAGGCACAGCTGCGATGGAGCAGATTCCCGAAGAATGGGAGAAAACGATCCGCAATGAGTTTGTTTCCAGCTACTCAATGCTGGATGACAAAAGCATTCGCATTGTAGATGGTCCTGCGTATGAAGGCATTACAGGCAAGGAACACACGCTGCTTTTGGTGAAGGTCGATGACTTTGTAAAGTACAAGGCCGAGCTGAAAGCCATGGATCAACGCCAAGTGGAACGAATCACTCCTTCCGTGAATGGCAACGACAGCGAGATGCTGTCGACCAAATACAGCATGTACGAAAGTCTATATGCATTTACGAGCGGAACGATGTTTATGGGCTTTTTCTTGGGAATTGCCTTTCTGGCGATGATGGCAAGCTGCCTGATGTTCAAGATTCTCTCAGGAGCGAGCAGAGACAGCGAACGCTACAATATGTTGCGCAAGATTGGAGTGCGCAAATCATGGTTGGTAGGATCGATCTACAAAGAGCTGTTCCTCGTGTTCATTTTCCCTGCTTTGATGGGCCTGCTGCATGTGCTGGTGGGCATGGAAATGTTCTCGGTCATCTTGCTTGACCCATACGCAAACATTTGGGCGCCTACCTTGATTTTTGTTGGGATTTACGCGATTTACTATCTGATTACGGTACAGCTATACCGGGGAATTGTCCTGCCAAAAGAAGCTTAACAGCTAAATAGCATGAGTGAGATCAGAAGATCTTGCTCGTGCTTTTTTTGTTTATCACAAGTATATTTGTAAGAAAAATACAATTTCCACATAATAGGAAACGTTCGCTTTATAACCGTATATAACGACGTGAAAAGAAGTTATCGTTACACTTAATTAACAAAACACGAAAGTTAGATAATTAAACAATTGATATAGATCGTATTTTATGGTAATTTAACCCTTGTGTAATTCTATCGGACATCATTATTTGTAAGAAAGGAAGAGAAAGATGGAATGGAAGGACATTATCGCGGCACTTAGCGTGGTCTTGAACGGTTTGCCGCAAGGTTTGTTGGCCTTATCCCTCGGTTTTGCATCCGTTCCGACTGCGCTTGCTTTTCTCGTAGGGGCGGCAGGAAACGCGGTCACTGGTTCTGTAGCGGTCGTTTCGTATCAAGCAGAGACGATTACATTGGCGGGAACGATCGGCAAAAGCATGAAAGAAAGGCTATCCATGATTTTTGTCGGGGGAATCATCATGACCATCATTGGTCTGTTTGGTTTTCTGGAGAAGATCGTCGACTTTATTGGCCCGGTTATTACAAACGGAATGATGGCTGGTGTGGGGATCATGCTGGCTCGAGTATCGTGGGACATGGCACGCAACAATATGTCGGTCGGGATCAGCTCGATGGCATCTGGTCTTCTTACTTACTTCTTGACGAAAGACCTGGTTTATACGGTAACCGTCTCTGTTATTCTGTCTAGTGCCGTTTCTTATTTTCTAAAGCAGGGTAGCCCTATTCAACCGGTAGCAAATGATCGTCTCGTGTTGCAAAAACTGACGTTCTCACCTGCTATCTTGCGCGGTGCGATGGCGATGGTTTGTCTCAACATCGGGGCAAATATCGCGTTCGGTCAAATTAACGGTGAAATCGCCAAAGCGGATGTAAACATCGATACGCTCTCCGTCATCAGCAGCGTGGCAGACATGGTTTCTGCTTTGTTCGGTGGTGCGCCTGTTGAGGCGATCATCTCTGCTACTGCTGGTGCTCCACACCCGGTTGCCTCTGGTGTTCTGATGATGGTGCTGATGGCTGCGATCCTGTTTGCAGGCTTTCTGCCGAAAATCGGTCGCTTCATTCCGAGTGAATCGATCTCCGGTTTCTTGTTCGTACTGGGTGCCATCGTCACGGTCCCAGGTAATGCAACGGCTGCTTTGACTGGCGGCGACTCATCCTCTGGTCTGGTAGGCGGTATGACGATGGTAGTTACAGCGATTTCCGATCCGTTCTTCGGAATGCTGGCAGGTTTGTTGATGAGAGCGTTGATTAGTCTATTTGGAATGTAGGAGGGAGCAACATGGAAAAGACGTATACACTCGCAGTAGCAGGAGTCACCCGTGAGCTGCCAATCATGCCGATCGCGGAAGATCTGAGCATCGCGAGCTTCGTCATTCTCGGTGATGCAGAGCTGGTTGCAGTAGCGGCGCCTCTTCTCGTGGAGAAGCTTCCTGAGGTGGACGTGCTGATTACTGCGGAAGCGAAAGGAATTCCCCTCGTCTATGAGGTGGCCCGTCTGCTGAAATTGAAAAAGTATTATGTTGCGAGAAAAAGCATCAAGCCGTACATGGAATCCCCGCTGGTGAACGAAGTGGTCTCTATCACGACACAAAAAACACAGGTCTTGTGCCTGGATGGGGCCGATGCCAAAGAAATCGCAGGAAAACGTGTCGCGATTATTGACGATGTAATCAGTACCGGCAAATCGTTGCAGGCCATCGAAGATCTGGTCGTACAAGCCGGTGGCGACGTCGTGGCGAGAGCAGCCATTCTGGCAGAAGGAGACGCCGCAGCGCGTACCGACATTTTGTTCTTGCAGGAGCTTCCGCTGTTCCCGCACAAGTAACAAGTAAGACTAAATAAAAATACATCTGATGACGAACAGCCCGACGTGATCGCTCGCGAAGGGCTGTTTTTTTTTGACACGTCTTCATCAGGCAAATCATTTTTTTCGAAAGGCGACTACAGAAACATCATTGCTGATCTGATTGACGATGTACACGTTGTTGTTTCGCGTATTAACCACTCCAGCAGTGGCTCCGACACCGATCCTCAAGATCGCGGTGATTTTGTTCGTCCCACCTTTGATCACGGATAGTCTCCCTTCATGATGAAACTGCTGGTACAGGGTATGTTCGAGACCTCTAGTTTATTTGCCCCTGCCAATCACAAAAAGGCAGAGACCCAAACAAAGAAAAAACCGCAGTGCTGCCACCCATAGGTGCGTCAGACTGCGGTTTTCCCTGTGTACCCATTAATTGATTTGTGGGAGTGGCTCGATCGAACGTTTCCGCGTATTGCGTACGAAGTTGATCAGGATCACGGCAAGAACGATCAACTGTGGAACCGTAGTCTCCCAGTTTGCATAAATGCCGAGCTGCGGCGCGTAGAGCAGGAAGTCCGAGCTGTGAGCGGCCAGGCTGCCGGTGACCTGCAAGGAATGAATACTCGCACCAATAAATTTGAAAGCCATGTAGTAGAGCAGCAAGCTCGCTACCAGAAAGAATGGGCGGATCGGAATGCGATTACTCAGCTTGATGATCGCGTAGGCAATAAGCGCGAGCACGATGAGTGCACCGCCGATACCCATAATCAGGTCGGTCATACGGATGGAAGCTGCCATTCCCATATAGAAAATGATCGTTTCTGCCCCTTCGCGAATCACGGCGAGAAAGGCAGTAAAGCTGAGCGACCACAGAGTGCCTTTTGCCAGAGAAGTACCGATCGTCTTTTCAACAAAGCGGTTCCAGGCTTGCAGATTCGATTTCTTGTGCAGCCAGGCACCGATTGTCAGCATGAACAGAACGGCGATAATACCGGTGACGCCTTCGATCGTTTCGCGGGAGCTGCCGGAGGAGAGATTGGAAAACACGATGCTCAGCAAAATGGCGAGCAAAGCAGAACCAATGATCCCAATCACAGCGCCAGACCAGATCCACTTGCGCTTTTCTTCATTGCCAGATCTGTTCAGAAACGTCAACAGAGATACGATGATCAAAATGGCTTCGAGACCTTCCCGGAACATAATCAGCCCTGCGTCCCAGGCGGTGTAGGAAGAAGCGACGGCAAACGGCTGCAGCTCGCTTTTCATTTCAGCGATGTAGGAGGAGGCCTTTTCCCAGTTGGGCGGATTGGACAGGATCAAGGTAGGTACCGATACCATTTTTGTCTCAATGCTGCTGTATGTGGCTGGCGATTTCGTCATGACCACACCTTCTACAGATGGCCAGGTAGAGATAAAGGCATCCATTTTACCAGCTACGCTATCCGCTTGCTTGCTCTGAATGTCTGCCTCGACGGAGTCTAGTAGTTCCAAAAGGGAAGAGATCGACGGCTGATCACCAGAAGCAGATGAAGCCGCCACATTCGCGACTGCTTTACCGGAGAGGTAATCTTCTACTGCGGCAATCAGGTCCTGCAGCTTTGCCTTGCTTTTCGCAGGATCAGGTGGCTCTGTGTTCAGAGCAATTCGAGCACCGCTGATCTTGATTTCCATATCACCGTACACCTGGGCATTTTCTGCTCGGACCAGATTTTCTGCTTTATACCAGCCTGTGACAAAGCTGTTGTATGCCTTCTTGGCAGTCGAACTATCTCCTGCCGATACGGCTCTCATGCTGTCTTGGAGAAGCGGCAGCAGGGCAGCAATCTGTTTGTGTGCTTTTTCTTTTGGTTGGCCTAAATCCTCTTTGGCCGTGACATATCGATCGGCTGCCTTTGCGAGCTTGGAGATGGCGGCTTTTGCCGATTTTGGATCGGAATTTACCTGAGCGAGAGCCTGTTCCGCTTCGGTCAGAGCTGCTGTTAGTGATTGGGCATCAGCGGAGGTCTCATCGTTTGTTTCCCAGAGAGCCTTCATGCTGGCGATGGCCTTTTTCGCTTCCTCCCAGTTTTGGTCCCCGCTGCTGATCAAAGCATCACTGGAAAACGCGATGATTTGTTTCAACTGGTCTGCCTGCAACGGAGCCGCATGAACAGAAGGGAGGCCAGAGGAGAGCAGCAGCAAGGACATACAGATGATGAGCATGTAGCGTTTCAAGATGTTCACTCCATCCCTGATTGGAATCTAGAATAACGTGTCTCCGATATAACCGCCTTCGCTCGCTCCAGGGAGACAGGCAAACAGACCGCTTCCGACGTGGGTGATGTATTCATTGAGCTGGTCTGCGGCTGCCAGCTTTTGCTGCATCGGGATAAACTGCTTGCGCGGGTCGCGGTTGAAACAAACAAACAACAGCCCGGCATCCAGTTGACCTGTTTTGAGATCCATTCCGCTCGAGTAGGAGTAGCCGCGGCGTAAAATTTTCACTTTCCCGTCCATGTTTGCCAATGCCACGTGGGATGTGGTCGGTATGACTGGATTTCCTTGACTGTCCTTGCGATTCAATTCCAGATCATCGAATTCACCGGATTTTCCGAGCGGCGCACCGGATTGGCGGTGTCGGCCAAACGTGCTCTCCTGATCATCGAGGGAGGAGCGATCCCATATCTCGATACGCATCCGAATTCTTCTCATGACCATGTAGGAACCGCCATCCATCCATGCAGGGTCATCGGAGCTTTGTGCCCAGACGATCTCGTCCGCTGCTGCAGGCTCACTTACCTTGGGATTGTTGGAGCCGTCCTTGAAGCCCATCAGATTGCGCGGTGTAGAACCAGTAGGGTCGGCAGCACTCGTCCGTTGGAAGCCATCCTGTACCCAGCGGAGCACAGCTTTCCCGCGTGCGATCCGTGCCAGATTGCGGAGGGCGTGAAACGCTACCTGAGGATCATTCGCGCAGACCTGGACGACGATATCCCCACCCGTCCATTCCTTGCGCAGATCATCGCTGTTGAAATGAGGCAAATCAACCAATGGAGCAGGTCGTTTGCTTGCCAATCCAAAGCGCTCATCGAAGAAAGTAGCACCAAGGCCAAACGTAATCGTCATGCTCATAGGAGCGAGTCCTATGCTTTCGCCAGTATCGACAGGAGGCAAGTGAGGATTGTCGCTCTCGTCGTCGACATTTTTCCCTTCCGTCATACGAGCTGCTGCTACGGTCCAGCTCTGGAACAGCTTACGAACTTCAGCCAACGCGGTCGCCGTTACATCAAAAGCACCCATGCAGATAAAATCCTGCATAGGTGTGATGATTCCTGATTGATGCTTTCCGTAAAAAGGAACGATCCCGATTACAGAATCCGAATCGGAGGAAGTAGCAGCATTGGTTGAAGAAGGCTTTGGCTGCATGATCGCCCCCATGCCTCCTGCACCTACCAAGAGTCCGATTCCTCCTACACCAGCTAGCTTCAGCGCGTCCCGTCGTGTCATTTTCTTGTTGGCAATGTTTTCGAGACGTTTCGTATCCATTAGGTTAGCCTCCTAAGATCGTTCCCATTTTGGAAAGAGGTTCCGCCAATGCATCCAATGCCTGACTGAGCTTTTTCACCTGGTCTTCTTTTATTTCGTTGTAGAGCACGAAGCCGTCCCCTTTGCGATAAGGAGCGAGCTCTTGATCAAGTGCTTTGAAGCGATCCTCGATTTCGGTAGCCAATGCTGCATCCTTTGCCTCTACAGTAGACTTCAGCACTTTGAAGATTTCGTTTGCGCCTTCCACGTTTGCAGCGAAGTCGTACATATCTGTGCGAGAGTATCGTTCTTCTTCACCAGTCACTTTGCTGGTAGAAACCTCGTTCAACAGTTCAACGGCTCCCGTAACGAGCATTTTCACATCAATATCCACACTTTCTACTTTCACGCGCAGTTGTTTCACGTCCTGCAGCAGTTGGTCAGCCACTTTTCCTTGATCAGCGACAGACTTTGTTTCCCACAGAGCTTTTTCGAGCTTGTGGTAGCCTCGCCATTCGTTATCGGGAACATCGCCTTCGCGAGCGTCGATCCAAGGGTCAAAGTCACCCAACGATTCAGCGATTGGTTCAATTTTTTCATAATAAGCACGAGCAGGAGCGTACAGTTTTTTCGCCGTTTCCATATCGCCTGCTTTCACTGCATTGGTGAAGCCTTCTGTCGATTTCACCAGTTGATCGGTTTGCTCGATGACCCATTTTTGATATTGGTCGATCGAAGACTGGAGTTCTGGAGCAGCAGCGGGAGTAGGCGCTGCAGGAGTAGCCTGGTTGTTTGCGGTAGCTGATTGTGCAGGTTGAGCGGTCTCCGGTTTTGTCTCTGTTTTCTCTGTGTCTGCGCTTCCACATGCCGACAGCATCAAGGAAGAGCCCAACACGACCGCGCTCAAAGGATAAACCCATTTCTTACTCATTCGAAAAACATCCCCTTACCATATAAATGATTGCTTATACATCGAGAATAAAAATCATTATCAATTACACAAAACTTACTCTTTTCTTTTGCGGTTTGCAATAGTTTTTGTAAAAAATCTGGTTTGGATCTTGTTGGGTGGTAGAAAGGCACAAAAAAAGCCATCGAATGATCGATGGCCTGTTACATGAAAGAGAACTCTTCAAGGCAGAAATACTATTTTCGCTGATGATATCCCGTAGCAAAATGCAAGAATAGATGAAGCGCCACCCGAGAAGTCATGTCGCGTACGTCTTTTGTCGGGTCGACGCACACCATGTCCATCGCAATGACCTTTGGTGATTTGCCGACAGCATGGGCTGCAGAGAGCAAATCGACAGAGGAGAGGCCAGCAGGTCCGATTGCAGGTACGCCAGGTACTATCGACTGGTCCATGACGTCCACATCAAATGTGATGTAAATGGCATCGCATTTGGCTTCCAGGTACTGAATCGCCTCAGCTACGACAGCATCGATGCCGCGCCGTCTTACTTGATTGGCGGTAATCAGTGTCATTCCATTGGCTTCGGCATACTGGCGGTATTCACGGGAGTTGGCAAAGCTACGCAGACCAATTGTTACGATATCTTCACCGAGTACCGTTTCCGACTCCATCAGGCTGCGCATAGGCGTTCCGTTGGAGGTACCGCCATAGTTGGTATCCCTGACATCCAGATGGGCGTCGAATTGAATCAATCCGATTCGCTGCGGCTTGGCCCGTTTGATTCCGGTGATGGCCCGGTACGTGATGGAATGGTCTCCACCTACGATGACCGGTGTAGCTGTGACATTGGCAGTCACTTCCTGCAGGGCTGACTCGATGTTTTCCTGGCAGCAGGTAATGTCCGTCACATGCATGGCGACATCGCCTAAATCAACCGCCCGCAAAGAGGCGAGATCCAAATCTTCATCAAAATTGTAAGTGGTAAACGAGCTGAGCAGCTGTCGGAATTGCAGCGGGTGAGCATGGGCTCCGGAAAAGCTGATCGAGCTTTTCGAGAGAGGCACGCCGATGATCGCGAAATCATAGTTTTCGCCCGGCTGATAGGTCTGTTCGACCCATTCGGACAAGCGAGTCACGTACGGGTCTCCTTTTCCTTGGGTAAACCGGAAAGGAGGTTGGGTCAAGTATGAAAACATATGGAGTCCCCCTCTGTTTAGTGCGATAACACCTTGCTCAGGAATGCCTGGGTACGCGGTTGATCAGGTGCTGAGAAAATCTTCTCTGGTGCCCCGTCTTCAATCAGCGTGCCGCCGTCCATCACGACAACGCGGTCTGCTACTTCGCGGGCAAAGCCCATCTCGTGAGTGACGACAACCATGGTCATTCCTTCTGCGGCTAGCTGCTTCATAACGGCGAGTACTTCTCCTACCAGTTCCGGGTCGAGTGCAGAGGTAGGCTCGTCAAACAGCATGACTTTTGGCTTCATCGCCAATGCGCGGGCGATCGCGACGCGCTGTTTTTGTCCGCCTGACAATTGCTCAGGGTACATGTCCGCTTTTTCAGCAAGACCTACCTTGCGCAAAAGCTCGCGAGCCAATTGCTCTGTTTCTTCGCGCTTCGTCTTTTTTACGCTCATCGGTGCCATCATGACGTTTTCCAGCACGCTCACATGGGGGAACAAATTGAAGTTCTGAAACACCATGCCCACCTCAGCGCGAATCATGTCCAGTTCTTTCTCCGGCATTTCCACGAGCTTTCCGTTCTTTTGAATCAATCCAATCGGTTTGCCTTCGATTTCGATAGTGCCTTCCTGAATTTGCTCCAGGTAATTCATGCAGCGTAGCAAGGTGCTTTTACCAGAGCCGCTGGGCCCGATGATTACAACTACTTCGCCTTGATCCACGTTGAGACTCACATCTTTTAATACGTGCAGTTTTCCATACGATTTATGGATTTGTTTGACGGAAATCATCAGGCGCGCGCCCCCTCTACACTCAATTTACGCTCCAAGCGTCCAATGCCGACCGAGATGGAGTAGTTGACGAGGAAGTACAAAACGGCAATGCCGATGTAGATCTCAAAATAACGGAAATTGTTCGATACGATCAGATTGCCTGCGCGCATCAATTCAGAAACCGTGATGACGGACAACAGAGAAGAGTTCTTGGTCAGTGCGATGAATTCGTTGCACAGTGGTGGCAGCATGCGACGCACTGCTTGTGGCAAAATGACTTTCACCATCGTCTTTCCGTGGCTCATTCCGAGAGAACGGCCTGCTTCCATTTGCCCTTTATCAATCGATTGAATCGCTCCGCGCACGATTTCCGATACGTACGCCGCGCTATACATTCCCAGTCCCAGCACCCCAGCCACAGATGCACTCAAATCCACTTGCAAGCCAATCGCCAAGCCGTAGTAGAGAATCATGAGCTGCACCAACAGCGGCGTTCCGCGAAACCATGCCAGATACCAGGAGCAGAGTATAGATATCCATTTTTGTTTGGACATCCTTCCGAGACCAATAATCAGACCCAGAACCGCACTCAGAATCAGTGCCATGAAAGTCATCGAAACCGTAACCCATAGCCCTTCCAGAAGCGCAATTAAATTGTTGTCTTCAAAAATCACCATGAAATCAAGCGCCATTGGTGCACCTCCAGATGTTGTCGTTATTCACCAAACCATTTTTTTGCGATTTCTTCTTGTTTGCCGTTATCTTTCAATGTTTTCAGTGCTTTATCGAGAGCAGCTACAAATTCTTTGTTTTCTTTGCGTACGCCGTAGCCGTAGTATTCTTGCGTCAGCTCAACATCGAGAACTTTTACTTTTTGGCTCTGTTTTGCGTATACCTTGGCAGCAGGCATTCCTGTAACGACTGCGTCTACACGATTGCTTTCCAGCTCGAGGAACATCTCTACGTTTTTCTCGACTTCCACGAGTTTAACTTCCGGATATTTCTCTTTCAGGAATTTGGCAGACTTGGTGCCGATCTGGACGGCTACTTTCTTGCCTTTCAGATCATCTGCTTTTGTAATCGTGCTATTATCGTTTTTCACCATGATGGTCAATCCACCTGGGTAATAGGGTTGAGAGAAGTCGATGGTTTGCTTACGCTCATCCGTGATGTACATGGCAGATACGATCATGTCGAACTTTTTGCCTTGCAGTCCTGGAATCAGACCTTTGAAGTCGGTGTCTACGAATTCTACTTTCTCTGCACCCAGCTCAGCTGCGACCGCTTTCACGAGCTCGATGTCAAAGCCTTCGTACTCGTTCTGTGCATTCTTGTATTCAAACGGCTGGAATGTAGCGTCTGTTCCTACCAACAGTGTTTTGGTGTCTTTGATCTTTTGCAGCACCTCATCCGATGGCGCTGCAGCTTGACTGCCATTTCCCGACGCAGCTGTTTGCTCCGCAGGTTTGGCTCCACAGCCGGCGATCAAAGCTCCGGTGACAAGCAGCGCACACAGAGAGAACAGACCTTTACGAAATCCCTTCATGTTGAAACCCCCTATAAAACTATTTTAGTAATTTCGAAAACTAGTTATATTCAAAAATCGTGCCAAACGGTGAAACGCGCGATGGAAA
>JARDZO010000447.1 GCA_029240815.1 Brevibacillus sp. | reverse complement strand
CACTCAAGGTGCGCCCGAATCAGGAAAAGGCCAAAAAGCTGAAGGAGCTCCTCGGTCATCAACCGATCGAAGTGCTCATCGGCGGTTGGCTGGGCATCATGATTGCGCTTTTGGTGCACCCGTTCTTCTAAGGCATACCCAAAGGGGGGACTATGCATGCGAATTGTTTCCATCTGTCCGAGCAATACGGAAATCCTCTATTATCTGGGTCTTGGTGAACAGGTCGTGGGGCTGGACGATCATTCGGACTGGCCCCTGGAGTGGCAGCACTTGCCCAAGGTGGGGCCGGACCTGACCATCGACATGGATCGGGTAGCGGCGCTGAAGCCTGATCTGGTCGTCGCTTCTCTGAGCGTACCCGGCATGGAAGCGAACGTAGATGCCCTGCAGTCGCGCGGCATTCCCCACATCGTCCTGAACCCATCGCGTATCAACGAGATAGCAGCAGACATCCGACTGGTCGGAGAAGCGACAGACATGCATAAGCAGGCGGATCAGCTCGCCACGCTTTTTGACGAAAGAGTGGAAACCATCCGACATCAAGCGTCTCAATATTCTCACCGTCCCAAGCTCTACTGGGAGTGGTGGCCCAATCCAATCTACACGCCAGGTGAGGAAAACTGGCTTACGGATGTGAGTGAAATCGCCGGTGCCATAAATGTCTTCCGTGACTATCCGGTAGCGAATGTCAAAGCGACACGCGAGATGGTGGCCGAGCGCGATCCAGATCATATCTGTGTCGTCTGGTGCGGGATTGAGCTCAAACGCATCAAACCCGCGATGATCACCGAGCGTCCCGAATGGCAGGAAATGACGGCGATCCGCAAGCACCAGGTCCATTTGCTTGAAGAAGGACTGTACTGCCGTCCCTCTCCCCGCATTCTCGACGGCCTGGATAAGCTCGTAGGCCTGATTCACCCCTAACACAAAAACGTTCAGACCTGATTTTGGCCTGAACGTTTTTTCATTTTTTCTTTCATGCTGCCTACGCAGCATCTTTGTTTTGCTTATGCTATTCACTTTTTTGTGTTAATTTACGACTTCCGCCATTGCCGCGATTCCTTTTTGGTTCAGGCTGTTGAGAAAGGCTTCTGTCAGCTTGCCATCACCTCGTCTGACGATATAGACGTCCACTGATTTTTTGCCCCATTGCTTGAACACGTCCTGCTTGGTTTCAAAATACAGGTCAATCTTATGTCCGCGGATAGCTCCACCTTTGTCCGCTACTACACCATAGCCGTAGCCCGGAATGTACAGCACCGTCCCAATCGGAAAGATACGAAGGTCAGCAGCAATCGTTGAGTAATCGTCTCTTCGTACTTTCACGCCTGAATAAGTGATGCCGTAAGAAGGATGAGACGGATTCTTGCCTGTCGACTCGAATCCGGCGTAATAGCCTGTCGCTACGACGCGTACTTTCGGATACTGATCCAGGAGTGCGTCCGATTTATCAATGACTTGAGTGAGGGAGCTAGCGGAGACCGTGCGTTTTTTGACGACTCGCTGCCCATCTTTCGTTTCTCTAATTCCAAATGCAGTTTGGATGCTGCGATCTCCAACTGCGTTATAGCCATACCCATCGCTCGCAAATCCCGTCAGAACCATGATGAACAGAGCGATGAAACTGATTGACAGCTTCCCATTCATTTCTGGTAAACCTCCTCTCGGTTCTAGTCATGTCCCGAAGAGAAGGAAACTATACACAAATATTGGATGGTTTATGAAAAATTCAGTATATTGTGTCCGGTTTTCCCCACATAAAAAGAGGATGCTCGCCCAAATGGGAGCACCCTCAGCCTGTTATTAAAACATCCGGTATCCTTTTTTACGCAGGGTGTGAATCGTCCATCCCGATGCTACCGTCCCTGCCATGCCACATCCTAAAATGACCGCATCCCAGATGCCTGGAACTACTTTTTGATAAACCAGGGCACCTACAAGCACCCCCAATGCAATGACCACGGGGAACCACGTCGTTTTCAAAATCATGTTTAAAATAAATCCGATGCCAAAGCCCAGCACGGTAAAAAGAACAATGGATACTACAAACTGAAGCAAACTCATCGATCTTACGCCTCCTGCCTCTCCCGCACATCCACCAATGGGGTGCAAAGATGGCTATTATCGTATTTTAGTGTAGCCTAAACCAGTTGGACTGGTCAATATTTGACAACAAGGCGGACTCGCAAAAAAAGCCGGCACGCTTTCGCGCCCGGCTTTTGTACGTATGCTCGTTTACTTATTCGCTGCAGAAACAGGTTCCTCTTGATGATGGGTTCCAGAACCTTCACAGTTCGGACAATTTTCCGATCCGCCCAGGAGCAGTTGGAAATACCCTTGTCCATTGCAGTACGGGCATTGTTCTTGTTTATGTCTCATGGTGAGCTCCCCTTTCCTATCTTACATGCGTTGGAAATAATTGCATGTATTTTCTGATAATTTTGATGTATCTAACTTTAACAGAAAAAACGCCGTTTGCACAATTCAGTTATTGTGTGAAAAAACAGAAAAAACCGTGATGTAAGCGGAAACATCACGGTCTAGCTTCTTCAATCGCACCATTACTTGAATATTTTATAGGATGTGTACTGGAAGACTGGATCGATATCGTATGTCTGCCCTGGCATCCCGCTCTCTCTTTTTGCAAAGCCAGGTAGAATGATTTTTAAGTAGGTAGATGACAGCGGATCCGTCAGGAGTTCACGGATGGGCTTGAAGCAGGTCTCGGCGATTTCCCCCTCCTGTGGACGCGGCTCGCCTCTTACATAGTCCATCCAGAAGACGACCATATTATCACTGATTGAGCCTTTAATGACACCAGAGCGAATCCCAGCCACCTGTCGCACGACGGCTTCTACACCCGTCTCCTCCAAAACTTCGCGAACAGCTGCCTCGTCTACCGTCTCTCCTT
>JARDZO010000190.1 GCA_029240815.1 Brevibacillus sp. | reverse complement strand
AATCAATCAATGGCCTTACAACAGGTGGTTAGCGGAAGGAGCATAAAAGTGACAACAGGACGAAAAGGTCGATTTATCACCGTGGAAGGTGGTGAGGGAGCGGGAAAATCCACGATTATTGCACGGCTGTATGAGGAGCTGAAGGCACGTGGAGTCGATGTGCTCCTCACGAGAGAGCCAGGCGGCATCGACATAGCCGAGCAGATTCGCGAAATCATTTTGAATCCGGCACACACGCAAATGGATAAACGGACGGAAGCGTTGTTGTATGCGGCAGCACGAGGGCAGCATCTGGCGGAGAAGGTACTCCCTGCACTTGCGGCGGGAAAGCTGGTGCTCTGCGACCGGTTTATTGACAGTAGTCTCGCTTACCAGGGACATGCTCGCGGTCTGGGAATCGATGAGGTATATGCCATCAACAAATTTGCAGTTGGAGACTGCATGCCGCAGCTGACGTTGTTTTTCGACGTTTTGCCTGAAGTGGGGCTCGCGAGGATTAATGCAGCGAGAGGACGAGAAGTAAATCGTCTGGATCTGGAAGGCATGAAGTTCCATGAGCTGGTCAGAGAAGGCTATCAATTAGCAATGGCGCGTGATCCCAAACGTTTCCTCGTGATTGATGCAGGCCAGTCGATGGAGCAGGTTTATCAGGATGCTCTGGAAGCATTGACAGCCAGATTGTAAGGTGACAGTACCGTTTCGTAACGTACATGCTGTATAATATGTTTAGGAAGAATATCGTACCACGCCCACATGTTTATCATACAATGAAACAACAAGTACCCCCTAAGGGATGATTATTTGCGGAAAGGGTGATAGCCGATGAAAATGGTAGTTGCGGTCGTCCAAGACAAAGATAGCGGTCGTCTGTCTCAACAGCTGGTGAAAAAAGGGTTTCGTGCTACTAAGCTTGCCAGTACCGGTAGCTTTTTGCGCGCTGGTAACACAACATTCTTGATCGGTACGTCTGACGAAAGCGTGCCGGAAGTAATCGACATCATTGCTCATAATTGCAAATCCCGCAAACAGATGGTCACTCCTGTTTCCCCACTTAGCAATGCAGTAGACTCGTTCATGCCCTACCCACTCGAAGTGCAGGTAGGCGGAGCTGCCGTGTTCGTGCTCGATGTAGGAGAATTCCACTCCTTCTAACTATCGCTAAGTAGTTCCTGCTCTCTTTTTTCGCGGCTTTCGTATATACTGAATCTCATGGGGATGAAACCAGACCCCACGGATTGGATGCGGAGGTGGCGAAATGAAAATCAGCGATGGTCTGCGGCCTAAACTCGACATGGTAAAAGCTTCAGATACACGGAGAAACCCTCAGCTGGAAAAGCTGAATTTTGGCACGATGGTTCAAGGTGAAGACGAACGCATGTCGCAGGAGCGGTTGAACAGGCTGCTGTCTGATATCGACAAGCAAGGACAGATTCTCGCTCGTTCCCGCTCCGTGCGCGACTTTTATTCCTATAAAAATCTCGTCAAACAGTTCATGGAGGAGGCCGTTACGTACGGTATCGCCCTGGACGATCGACGGGGGATGAATCGGCGAGGCCGCAGCAGGCTGTACAAGATCGTCAAAGAGGTGGATACGGAGCTGCTCAAACTCACAGATGAGCTGCTCAGCGACCAAGCCCCTATGATTGACTTGTTAGCCCGCATTGGTGAAATTCGCGGTATGCTGATCAACCTGTACTTTTAGTTAGGTGTTGAATGAACCATGACATGGACTCAATTTACCCAGCAGCCTCGAGCCTCGGAACTGCTGTACCATAGCTTGCGCAACGACCGGCTGGCACACGCTTATTTGCTGACCGGTCCCAAGGGCGCGGGCAAAAAGCAGATGGCCCTGCATCTGGCGAAATCCCTGTTTTGTCCGGAAAGGGAGGCTGACGCCTGCGGGGCCTGTATTACATGCAGACGCATCGAGGGAGGCAATCATCCCGATGTAATGTTTATTACGCCGGATGGGGCTTCTATCAAAATCGACCAAATCCGTGCTTTGCAAAAGGAGATGGCGATGAGGGCGGTAGAGTCCCATCACAAGGTTTACATTATCGAACACGTCGAAAAAATGACGACTCAGGCTGCCAACAGTCTGCTCAAGTTTTTGGAGGAACCACCAGCTGGCGTACTCGCCCTCTTGTTGACGGAACACAGTCATGCAATATTACCTACCATCTTGTCGCGTTGCCAAATCATTCAATTTTCCCCGCTTTCTGCAGAAGCAATCGCCGGGGAACTACGTAGAGAAGGCGTTTTGGCGGGAATGGCACAGGTTGCTTCCCACATTACGACAAATGTGGAAGAAGCAGCCAATCAGAATCGTTTGCACAGCTGAGAAATCTAGTGATACAATTGATTCAGGAGTGCAAACAACGCAATTCGTCTGCGCTTTTTACCATCCATGATATGTTGCAAAAGAGCGACAAAATTAAAGAGGAACTACCCCTCTTTTTAGATTTGCTCATCCTTTGGCTGCGCGATATCCTGTATGTGCAAGTAGGCAGGCATGCCCATCTCATTAACAGCGACCAACAGGATGTGCTGCAAGGACAAGCACTGGTATGGACAAAAGCTGAGCTCTTGCACGGGATAGATTTGGTCATGGAGACGAAAAATCGGATAGAGCGAAATGCCAACGTACAGTTGGCTCTTGAGCGGTTGGTTCTTCAAATCCAGGAGGGATAACCTTGTATGAGGTTGTTGGAGTTCGCTTTAAAAAAGCGGGCAAAATATATTACTTCGACCCTGACCGACTGCCGATCGAAAAAGATTGTACCGTCATCGTGGAGACGGCGCGTGGGGTTGAATATGGCAAGGTTGTAATCGGAAAGAAGCAGGTAGCTGATTCCGATGTCGTGTTGCCGTTGAAAAAAGTGATCCGCGTCGCTGACGATAAGGATGCAAAACAGGTGGACGAGAACAAGCAGGCCGCCAAAAATGCATTCTCCGTCTGTCAGACCAAGATCAGGGAACACAAGCTGGATATGAAGCTGGTCGATGTAGAGTATACGTTCGATCGCAATAAGATCATCTTCTATTTCACTGCAGATGGTCGAGTTGATTTCCGTGAGCTCGTAAAAGACCTGGCTTCTGTATTCCGTACTCGTATCGAACTTCGCCAGATTGGTGTACGTGACGAAGCCAAGATGCTGGGCGGAATCGGACCTTGTGGACGATTGTTGTGCTGTTCCACGTTCCTAGGCGATTTTGAGCCAGTATCCATTAAAATGGCCAAAGACCAAAACCTTTCGTTGAATCCAGCTAAGATCTCCGGACTTTGCGGCAGATTGATGTGCTGTTTAAAATACGAGAACGACAACTACGAGAGTACACGTGATGAAATGCCTGACATCGGAAAAGTCGTCAACACCCCGATGGGGAATGGGCGAGTTGTTTCCGTCAATGTACTCGATCATTCAGTTCAAGTAGAACTTTCGATCGATAAAAAGATCACAGAGTTTGGGCTAGATGAGATTGCGATAGGGCATCCCACTTTTGAATAAAACGTGGGAGTAGGGGAGAGGTGAGCTAGTGGACAAACGGGAAATCTTCGTCAAAATGGCGAGCATTGAAGAACGAATTGGGGACCTTTATAAAGAGATCGGTGAATTAAAAGACGTCATCGTCGTTTTGATGGAGGAAAATGCCCAATTACTCGTTGAAAACCAGCACCTTCGCAACCGACTGGACAGAAAAAAAACAAGCTCTTCTCCCAAGCAAAAGGGAACACGTCCTGTTGCCCAGGAGAAGGTCAAGAAAGCAGTCGTCGGAGAGGGTTATGACAACCTGGCTCGTCTCTACGCAGAAGGGTTTCATATCTGCAATGTCCATTTTGGCAGCTTGCGTAAAGAAGGCGATTGTTTATTCTGCTTGTCGTTTTTAAGCGGAGGCCCTCAAAAATAAACGGTGAACCAAAACCGGATGAAAAAAGCGACCTCGGCCATGTGTCAGGTCGCTTTTAAACGTATTAGAATCAGGAATAAGCCTCGATAGAGGTTTTTCTAACGACAACCAAAGGGGTATGGAACAACGGATGGAACCTGTCATCAATGTGCCGCTCTATGAATCAGAGCGTATCGACGATTTGCTGACTCATGAAATGAAGATCATACAAAGCCACGAAGTATTTTGCTTCTCCATGGATGCTGTTCTGCTGGCTCGCTTTGCATCTGCTCCGAAAAGAGGGCGCATCCTCGACTTCTGCACGGGTAACGGGGCAATTCCTCTCATCATGACGACAAGGACACCAGAAGCTACTTTTGAAGGAATCGAGATTCAGGACCGATTATTCAGCATGGCGAGCCGTAATGTTGCTCTTAACCAGCTGGAAGGTCGCATTACGATGCACCATGGTGATGTAAAAGAGGCTGTGGAGCGGTTTGGTCACGCCAAGTTTGACGTAATTACGTGCAATCCACCGTACATGCCAGCTACCAGCGGTGAAAAAAACATCAGTGAGCATTTTGCCATCGCTCGTCATGAGATCATGCTTTCTCTAGAAGACGTGATTCGGGTCGGCAGCCAACTGCTGAAAAACGGCGGGAAGCTCGCTCTGGTGCATCGTTCCACTCGTCTGATTGAGATCATTTCCTTGATGCGTCATTACGGCATCGAGCCAAAACGAATGCGTCTCGTGTACCCGCGCCGTGATGCGGAGCCGAACATGGTGCTGATCGAAGGGATGCGGGGAGGCAAGCCTGAGCTTCGAATCCAGCCGCCACTGATTGTCTATGAAAATGGAGAGGAATACTGTGAAGAACTGCAGGAAGTCTATTTCGGAAGACGCGATTCCCTCGCATAAGAGTCACTTTGTGTACATCTTATCTTGCGCAGACGGGAGTCTTTACACCGGATATACAACTGAGCTGTTACGGCGCCTGCGTACACACAACGAAGGCAAAGGTGCCAAATACACCCGTGGGCGCGGGCCTGTCGAACTGCTTTACTGGGAAGAAGGGATAGACCGCTCCTGGGGACTGAGGCGTGAGGAAGCGATCAAACGACTCTCCCGCCCGAAAAAAGAAGAACTGATTGGAGAGGGACCGCATGATAAATGTCCAGCGTAGCTTTTCGTCCGAGCAGTCAGGTACCCTCTATTTGGTGGCTACACCGATAGGAAATTTGGATGATATCACGGTTCGCTGTCTCGACACGCTGCGCTCTGTCGATGTCATTGCCTGCGAGGATACACGGCAAACGCGAAAGTTGCTCAACCATTTTCAAATCGACAAACGGACCGTTAGCTACCACGAGCATAATAAGGAAGCGAGTGGGAATGGCCTCTTGCAGTGGCTGGCAGAGGGCAAGCAAATCGCTTTGGTCAGTGATGCAGGTCTACCGGCAATTTCTGACCCGGGAGCGGAGCTGGTGCGCGATGCGACGGAAGCGGGCTTTCCTGTCGTACCGGTTCCAGGAGCCAATGCAGCTTTGACGGCGTTGATCGCTTCGGGTTTGCCGACAGATCGCTTTATGTTTTGTGGTTTTATCGGACGGGAAAACAAGGAGCGTCGCGAGGAGCTGGAACGGCTCAAAAAGTACCCGGAGACCTTGATATTTTACGAGGCGCCCCATCGTATTGAAAAGACGTTAGGGGCAATCCGGGAAGCGTGGGGCAATCGTCGAGCAGTCTTGGCGAGGGAGCTCACCAAGCGATACGAAGAATTTGTGCGTGGCACGATAGATGAACTGCTGGAGTGGCTCCGGGAAGGGGAAGCGCGCGGCGAGTTTTGCCTAATTGTAGAAGGCTACACCGGGCCCCTGGAGGAAGAAGAGCTCGATGTGTGGTGGCATTCACTGAGCGTCGTAGAGCATGTCGATCAGTATTGCGAGCAGGGAATGAACAAAAAAGATGCGATTAAGAAAGCTGCCGATGATCGAGGGGTACCCAAACGTGATGTGTACAACGAGTACCATCGCGATCAGGCAGAATAAAAAAGCTGGCTTTCGGTCAGCTTTTTTTATGCAAAAAGAGCCTTCTTTTGGGCTTGTCCCCGAAAAAAGGCTCGTCATATGTAATAGAAGAAACGGGAAAGTTAGCGTTTTACAGCTGGCATTTCGGACAGACAATCTTGACAAACGATTTTACCTTTAAAATGAGATACTTTGTCAGCATTTCCGCAGAAAATGCAAGCAGGCTCATATTTTTTCAAGATGATGCGCTCGCCATCTACGTAGATTTCCAAAGCGTCTTTTTCTGCAATACCCAAGGTACGGCGCAACTCGATTGGAATCACTACACGGCCCAACTCGTCCACTTTACGAACAATACCTGTTGATTTCATCATTGTGATTACTCCTCCCAAATCTGGACATGTCGATGCTATTGTTCAACCGAAAGCATTAATCGTCAATATTCGACATTTTCTGTTGAAAACATCATACCAGCGATTCCCAAAGGTGTCAACATTGTTTTGACAATTCTTTGAAAACAAAAATGTTTTTTGAAAATAGAAACGCTGATATAGCAACGTTTATCGAGAAAATGGAATTGTTATGTAAAATTAAATGGATAAAATTAACTGGGAGTTATCGTCTTGGCCGTAGTCGGTTCGTGTCGAATTACTTCTTGCTTATTCGACATATTCGCCGTTATTTCTCACTTTTCCCTTTTATTTCTACTTTCCGCCCGTTTTCAGGGAAAAGTGGAGGAACGGAGGTTTACAAAACAAGTAGGTCGTGTACAATAGGTGTAACGAGGCAAAACATAGCAAAAGACCATGATGGGAAGAGTAAGCGGACACTCCTTATTCCAGAGAGCCGGGGTAGCTGAAAACCGGCATAAGTGAGCAAGCTGAACATGGACCCAGAGTCTCGCAGATGAACATGAGACGGCACACCGTTTCCAGTAGTCTGCGACGCAAGCCCACGTTACGGGTAGAGTCAATCCTTGACTCACCAAGTCCGTCATCCGCGAGGAGACGGAATGTTTGGGTGGTACCGCGAGTTAGAGCTCGCCCCAATTTTTTGGGGCGGGCTTTTATTATTTCTAAACGTAAGATGGAGGGGTTTTGTTGCAATGAAACCAACATATTACATTACCACACCGATTTATTATCCGAGTAACAAGCTGCACATTGGAAATGCCTACACGACGATCGCCTGCGACGCGATGGCTCGCTACAAGCGTCTGCGTGGCTATGATGTCTACTACCTGACAGGTACAGACGAGCATGGTCAAAAGCTGCAAGAGCGCGCAGCCGAGGATGGCAAGCAACCACTGGAATTTATCGACCCTGTTGTTGATTGGATTCGCGATCTGTGGGACAAACTGGACATCTCCTACGATGATTTCATTCGCACGACTCAACCGCGTCACAAGGAAGTCGTACAAAAAGTATTCCAGCGCCTGCTCGATCAGGGGGACATTTACCTGGGTGAATACGAAGGATACTACTGTGTGCCGGATGAGGCGTTCTGGACAGAGACCCAGTGTAAAACGGACAAAGGCTACATTTGCCCGGACTGCGGTCGCGAAGTGAAAAAGGTGAAGGAGAAAAACTATTTCTTCCGTATGTCCAAATACCAGGACAGACTGCTTCAGCACATCGAGGAAAATCCTGACTTTATCCAGCCGGAAAGCCGCAAAAATGAGATGATCAACAACTTCCTGAAGCCAGGTCTGCAGGATCTTTCCGTATCCCGCAGTACGTTTGACTGGGGAATCAAAGTGCCAAGTGATGCGGAGCACGTAATCTACGTCTGGATCGATGCGTTGACCAACTATATTTCGGCTCTGGGTTATCTAAGTGATGACGACAGCAAATACCGCCGCTTCTGGCCAGCCGATGTACACATGGTGGGTAAAGACATCCTGCGATTCCACACCATTTACTGGCCGATTCTTTTGATGGCACTGGATGTTCCGCTGCCGAAACAAATTTTTGGACACGGATGGCTCCTCATGCCTGACGGAAAAATGTCCAAATCGAAAGGGAACGTAATCGATCCGAAGCTGTTGATCGACCGTTACGGTTCTGACGGCGTTCGCTACTTCCTGTTGCGCGAAATCAACTTTGGGCAGGATGGCATCTTTACACCAGAATCGTTTGTCCAACGTCTGAACTTCGATCTGGCTAATGACATCGGCAACCTGCTGAGCCGTACTGCTACGATGATCGAAAAATATTTCGATGGGGTGATTCCGGCTGCGCAAGATGCAGGAGAACCGGATGATAGCCTAATCAGTCTCGCTGTAAAAATAAAAGGTCTGGTAGAAGAGCATATCGAAGCAATGCGCTTTAGCAACGCCCTGGCTCACATCTGGGAGCTGGTGGGACGGACCAATAAATACATTGATGAAACCATGCCGTGGAACCTGGCCAAGACCGAGGAAACCAAAGGACGCTTGGCAACCGTTATGTACAATCTGGCGGAGAGCATTCGCATCAGCTCCATCCTGATTCAGCCATTCATGACCAAAGCACCGGCGAAAATTTGGGACCAATTGGGTATTGCGGGAAATGAAGAAGCAACCAGCTGGGAATCGGCGGGCGTATGGGGCGGATTGCCTGTAGGCAGCACGGTTAGCCGCAAAGAGCTGTTGTTCCCTCGCCTCGACGTTGCCGCAGAGCTGGCATTCATCGACGATTCCACTGCAGAAGCACGCCGTCAGGCTGAAGAAAACAAGAAGAAGCAAGAGGCACTGAAAGGGGAACCAACCGTGAGCGAAACGACAGCGAGCCAAACCGAAGCAACATCCGAAAAGCCGGCTGATGCCAAGGAAGAAATCGGTATTGACGACTTTGGTAAAGTAGAGCTGCGAGTGGCTCAAGTCATAGAGTGCGCGAAACACCCGAATGCCGACAAATTGCTCATTTTGCAACTAGATCTGGGGTATGAAAAACGTCAGGTTGTTTCCGGGATCGCGAAGTACTACTCACCGGAAGATATGGTTGGGAAAAAAGTCATCCTCGTAGCGAACCTGAAGCCAGTGAAGCTCCGCGGTGAAATGTCCCAAGGGATGATTCTGGCAGCTTCTGCAGGTGATCAGCTGACATTGGCGACTGTAGATCCGAGTATGCCGAACGGCGCAATCGTGAAATAACGAGCGCATCCAGCAGGAAAGGAAGGGTCAGACCTGTGTTATTTGAAACGCACACGCACCTGAATGCCAAGGAATTTGACGAGGACCGCGAAGAAGTCATTGCTCGTGCCAGAGAAAATGGGGTCAGCACGATCGTTAACATCGGCTTCAATGCCGAAACGATCCCGACCTGCATCGAGCTGGCAGAGAAATACGATTTTATTTACGCGGTCGTCGGATGGCACCCACAGGATGCAAAAGATATGACTGACGAGCATCTGGCATGGATTGAGGAGCTTACCCGTCATCCAAAAGTAGTAGGACTAGGGGAAATGGGTCTGGATTACTACTGGGATACGTCGCCCAAGGATGTCCAGGCAGACGTGTTCCGCAAACAGATCCGTCTCGCCCGCAAAGTCGAGATGCCGATCATTATTCACAACCGTGATGCCCATCAGGATGTCATCTCCATCCTCAAAGAGGAGAAGGCAGCCGAGGTTGGCGGAATCATGCACTGCTTTTCTGGCAGTTGGGAGACCGCAAAGCTGGCACTGGACATGAATTTCTACATTTCCTTTGGGGGGCCGCTTACGTTCAAAAACGCCAAGCAACCCAAGGAGGTAGCTGCCAAAGTACCGCTTGACCGCCTTTTGATCGAGACGGACAGCCCGTACCTCACTCCGCATCCTTTCCGCGGCAAGCGAAACGAGAGTGGATACGTCCGCTACGTCTGTGAGGAAATGGCGAACATTCGTGGTTTGTCTTATGAGGAAATGGCCCAAATCACATCAGATAACGCTCGTCGATTATTTCAGCTGTAACAAGCAATAAAACAAAGTAAAAGCGGAAAATCACGGTCCTACTCGTGGTTTTCCGCTTTTTTCGTTCGTTTTTCCTGGGTTCTACCCCGATTTGTCGACGCATACCATGAACAATGTGTCGAACGATTATTGTCCTATCGACACACATGCTCGACACCAAACAACTATGATTCGTCAGATGCTTTTTGCTAGGCTTGTACCATTATCTCTTCGGCCAAAGGTAGGGGAAATTTGACAAAGCCGGAAAAGTAACATACAATCAAATCCAATCTTGTTTAGTACCGGCCACTTCCAGAATATTAGTGCAATTACAACGACCCTTACCTGGCTAGACCGAAAAAGCCAATGTGCTTTTCTAGGAAAAGGAGTGTGGGAAATGGAGTTACGCACGATTTGGGAAAGGTATAAGAATCGAGGGCTCGTCTTTTTCGGTGTTCTTGCTCTTGTGCTCGTTCCCATGATTGGGTATTTCTCTGCCCAGGCTACCCAGCCAAAACAGGTCACTTTTTCGTTAGACGGAGAGAGTCGCACAGTGGCTACCAAAGCCGAAACCGTCGAGCAGTTCTTGACGGAGCGACAGATCGCGGTAACGGAAAGGGATTCCCTTCAACCGACAGCTGAGACGAAGCTTAAAAACGGAGCAGTAGTAACTTTACATACAGTCTGGTCCATACCGGTCCAGATTGACGGGCAGACAAAAATGATTGAAACACTCAGTCGAGATGTTGCCGGCGCGTTGAAGGACGGCGGCATCGCGATTAGTGAAAAGGACCGGGTGGAACCGGCCTTGACAGCGTCTCTAGCCAAAAATTCATCCATCACCGTCAAACGCGTTGTCGAGAAGATGGTAGAAGAGGAAGAGCGCGTCACTTATCAGGAGATTCGTAAAAACGATCCTGTGTTGGAAAAAGGTAAAACCAAAGTATTACAAACAGGACAAGAAGGTAAGGCAATTGCACACTACAAGCTGGTCACAGTGGATGGCAAAGAAATCTCCCGTGAACTCGTGACGAGAGACGTCGTCATACCGAAAAAGGACCATGTAGTTGCTGTGGGAACTGCAGTGGCGATGCGTACGGAAGACAAATCGCAACGGGTTCTGATCGCATCAGCAGCGGGGAGTATTTCCCGCGGTGGAAAAGTTTTCAGGCCGAAAAAAGTACTGAACGGGGTTACCTTGACAGCCTATTCTCCTGCAGGAGGAGGCAAACCTCCTAGCTCGCCGGGATATGGTCGTACGGCGACAGGAGTAAAGGCAAAGGCGGGTCACACGATCGCAGTAGATCCTCGCGTCATTCCGTATGGATGGTGGGTCTATATTGACGGAGTAGGGTATCGTCGTGCAGAAGATACAGGTGGGGCTATGAAAGGTGGCAAGATTGACGTATTTGTTAGCACGGAGTCGGAGGCGGTCCAGTTTGGCCGCAAGCGTAACAAAACTGTCTATATAATTGGACCGCAGAAGCCGTAGGACAGGAGCGATATGCTCCTGTCTTCTGTTTGGTTGCGAGCCGTGTTAAGCTGTTTGTTAGTTAGACGCTCCGATAGCTTGAACGTTTCAACTTTCTGGGGCTTTTGGCCGCATTTTTTTGGCATACTTGTACCATAGGGACAATGTACGAAAGTGGGAACAAAGAATGAAGATCAAGGAAGTTATCGTGGTGGAGGGAAGAGACGATACTGCAGCGATCAAGCGAGCAGTCAACGCTGATACGATCGAGACAGGCGGTTCCGCTATCCATACCTGGACTATTGAAAAAATCCGTCTGGCGCAGCAAAAGCGCGGCGTAATCATTTTTACCGACCCTGATTACCAGGGAGAGCGCATTCGCAAAATTATCAGCAAAGCGGTGCCAGGCTGCAAGCATGCGTTCATCACCCAGGAAAACGGTACGAAAAAGGGAGATATCGGGGTGGAAAATGCCACTCCTGAAGTGATCGTTCAGGCTTTATCGGAAGTGCGGACGGAGATGGCTGATACAGCAGGAGAGATTACTGCTGACGATATGCTGGCTCACGGTCTGACATCAGGAACCACCTCCAAAGAGCGACGGGTCAAGCTGGGGGAGAAGCTTGGGATTGGGTATGCCAACGCCAAGCAGATGCTGCAGCGACTCAATGCCTTTCAGATCAAGCGGGATGAATTTGAAGCAGCTATGAAAGCCATAGACAAAGAGAGGGAGTAACCTATGACCCAAATGACAGGCAAAGATATTGCCACACCTACGAGGACAAAAGAGGTCCTGGAGAAGTACGGCTTCTCGTTCAAAAAGAGTCTGGGGCAAAACTTCCTCATCGACACCAACATCCTGCACAATATCGTGGCGGAAGCGGACCTGACCAAAGAAAAGGGAGCCGTGGAGATTGGCCCGGGTATTGGTGCTTTGACTGAGCAACTGGGGCGAGCTGCTAAAAAGGTGATGGCAATCGAGATTGACCAGCGACTTCTCCCTATTTTGGAGGACACGCTGTCGCCCTATGAAAATATCGAGGTCGTGCACGGCGATGTGCTGGAGCTTGACCTGAAAGCTTTGCTAGCGGAAAAAATGGCAGGGGTGGACAAGGTCAGCGTCGTTGCGAATCTGCCGTACTATGTAACCACTCCGATCCTGATGAAGCTGCTGGAAGAACGCCTGCCGCTGGAAAACATCGTCGTGATGATTCAAAAGGAAGTAGCAGAGCGAATTGCCGCTAAGCCTGGTACGAAAGACTATGGTTCTCTTTCTGTGGCCGCTCAATTCTATGCAGAGACGGAAGTAGCGATGATCGTTCCAGCTAGTGTGTTCATCCCTCGTCCAAACGTAGATTCAGCAGTCATTCGTCTTAAGGTTCGGGAGCGTCCACCGGTCGAAGTGGATGACCAGGACATGTTCTTCCGCGTCGTACGAAGCTCGTTCGCTCAACGCCGGAAGACCCTTTTGAACAACCTCATGAACGGTCTGTTTCGCAAAGAACAGAAGGATGAAGTAATACAGATGCTCGCTGACATACAGGTTGACCCAACACGTCGTGGCGAAACGCTCAGTCTCGAAGAGTTTGCCCGACTAGCCAACGAAAGCTTGCGGCGCGGGTTGATTGGGCAATAGTCTAGAAAAATCCTCATTTTTGGGCTAATATCGCCAAAAGTGGGGTTTTTTTGTGTTTTCAGCTTCTTTTCGATATGATACTGACAAATATCTACGTAATTCATGAAAAAAAGCCCGTTGACAAAAACTCCACTGGGTTGCTATAATTTTTTATTTCTTTGACAAAATAAATGTGTGCTGTTATAATAGATGTAAGCGAGGTGGATGGAACAATGGCAAGAAACGCATTACTTGACATTAAACGCAGTTTAGACGGACACATTGGTGAGCGCATCCTGCTTAAGGCAAATGGCGGTCGCCGCAAAACCGTCGAACGTAGTGGCATCCTCGAAGAAACATACCCATCAGTATTTGTAGTAAAGCTAGACGATGATCAACTTTTCGAGCGGGTTTCTTACAGCTATGCGGACATCTTGAC
>JARDZO010000189.1 GCA_029240815.1 Brevibacillus sp. | reverse complement strand
CAAATAGAAGAGTCATAAAGCACAAGATGGCATGTACGGCCATTTTGTGCTTTATTTCATTTCAAGGGGCCAAAGTAGATAGTGAAGCCATCACTCTAACGTAATTGTGAAACGAACGTATTTAAATGAGCTAATCTCGCTGCTTAGGATGGTTATCTTAGGGAGGAAACAAACAATCTAATTTAAGGGTATAACAACATGAAAGATGCTTCATGAGGGATAAAATTTGATGTATATACTCATGAACAGTGTTTAATTGGCGAATGCCAATATGGAAAATGCATTGTAACCATTAGGAATAACTATATTCCTTCTTAACTAGTTTCACTAATGGTATATTCTGAATATTGGTTGACTTCAAGTGGAATTGTGCAAGGGGGAAGCTGACATGAACAAAGATATGATCTACGATCGATTACGATATGTGACCATGAGCCAAGATTTCGATAAAGACAATCAGACCTATGAGGAATTTACCAGCATCTATCTTGCACAAACATTGGGAAAGAAGCGCAACTTGATCAGCCATACATTAAATGTACTGGTCCGGAGCGGGAAAGTAATTAAAGTCAACACAAGGCCGGTCTACTTCTTTTGCAAAGAGGCTTTGGAGAAAAAAACGGAGATGCCGCTCTATCAAAGCGAGTTTGCCAGCATGGCAGAATTCCTCGCCTACATGAGCAAAACCAGCACCGTAAACGTGGATCCCTTTTCCAAAATGATTGGCTATTCGAACACGATCAGCCACCAAATAGAACAATGCAAAGTGGCGGTCAATTACCCAAATGAGGGCCTGCCCGTCCTGATTCACGGTGCGACGGGAGTGGGAAAAAGCCTAATGGCTCAGCATATGTACGAATACGCCATCATGAAGGAATTGATTGATAAAAAGGCACCATTCGTAATCGTGAACTGCGCAGAATTCGCCAATAATCCCGAGTTGCTCACCGGCAATCTATTCGGATATGTTAAGGGAGCTTTTACAGGCGCAGATGAAAACAAGACTGGTTTTATCGAGGAAGCAGATGGAGGCTACCTGTTTTTGGATGAGATTCATCGTTTGTCCCCCGAAGGACAGGAGAAGCTATTTCTGTTCATGGACAAAGGTTTGTTCCGACGAATGGGGGAAACGCAGAAATGGCGTAAGTCGAAAGTCAGATTCGTTTTCGCCACTACGGAAAATCCTCAAGATGTCTTGATCCAAACCTTTTTGAGAAGGATCCCGATCGTGATAACGATTCCTTGTTTGGAAGAGCGGACAATCCATGAAAAAATGGAGTTAATCGCCCACTTCTTCACAGAGGAGGCTCGGACGATCGGCCATGATCTCATGATTGGTAAGCAAGTGATGAACATGCTGATCCATACCAAGTATCAGGGGAACATTGGTGAGCTGCGCAATATCATAAAATACACCTGTGCCAATGCATTTTATAAAAGCCTGAAAGCCCCTGGCAGCCAGTCCACCAATCTGAGCATCAGCGTCAGTCATCTGCCTGATGAATTCATCCAGAAAAGCGAAAGTATTCGGGAAAGCTTGCTGGCGAAAGAAGCACCTTTTCATGATGTGAAAATCAGCAGAGATGCACAGAATCATGATTTCGGCTTGGGCTTGAGCAAAAGTAAGGTATTGGAAGAGCTTGTTCATGACGTGATCAAAATCTACGATAATTATCGAAAAGACATTTTGGATTTGGATGAGTTGATCGCTGATGTTAACAAGGTAATCGATCGTACTTTCGATACGATGGTGGCAGAGAACAATGCGGATTATTCCCGCTACTCGATCAGGTTCTCCTATATGAAAAAAATGGTGGACAGCATCATGGAGGTTGTCAAAAATAACTTTGGCTTGTCTTTCTACTCGAATACCTCCAGCATGTTCTCTAATTTCCTGTATTACCGTTCCATAAACGGCTACGGCAGCGGCAAGGAGTTTTCCAGAAAAATATCCGATTTGCTGAAATTAATTCAGAAGATGTACCCAAAAGAGCATGAATTGGCCATGAAGTTCATTGAGTTGATCAGATCCAACGTTGGTGTGGAGGCATCGGACGAGGATATCATCATCACCACCCTCTATATAAAAGGAACCAACAAGCACTTAGATATCAATCGAATCAGAGCCATTATCATTTCGCACGGGCACTCTACAGCGAGCAGCATTGCGAATGTGGCAAACCGTCTGTTGGGTCAATATGTTTTCGAAGCGATCGACATGCCGTACCAGACGACCCTCGAACAGATCACACAGCAGCTGATTGATCATATCAAGAGCATCAACACGAACAAGGGAATGATCATCCTCGTTGACATGGGGGCCCTGGAGGATATCCATATGAACCTGGATGGGATCGTGGAGGGAACGATTGGCATCATTAATAACATTACAACCTATTTGGCATTGGATACCGGATCAAAAATCTTGCAAGGCATGGAAGTAGAGCAAATTGTAGAGATGGTCACGGAGGATTGTCAGCCCAAGTTTAAAATCGTCAAGAACAACCGTCCCAAGAAAAAAGCAATCCTCACGACCTGTGTTACAGGAATTGGGACGGCACAGAAAATTAAGGACCTGATGCATCAAAGCTTCGATGATTGCAACGCCGATTTGGAGATCATCCCTTACGATTTCCTGCGGTTGAAAAACAATAGCAAGAGCGACCCGATCTTTACGACGTACCAGGTGATAGCGGTGATTGGAACAGCTAACCCGAACGTCGACCATATCCCGTTCGTGGCTCTGGAAGATATCATGCTGGAAAAAAGCAACGATGTTTTCTATGAGATTTTAAGGGGGGCTGTAAAGGAAGACGAAATCATCCGCATCAATCGAAATATCGTGAAGCTCTTCTCGTTGCAAAGTGTAATCAATCACGTCACCATCTTAAATCCAGACAAATTGATGAACTACATTGAAATGGTGACTGATCACATGCAGTTGGATATGGGAATTGAGTTCTCCAATAGTGTCAAAATCAGTTTGTATGTTCATATCAGCTGTTTGGTGGAACGTTTGGTCAAGAATGAGCCGATCAGTTCCTATGAAGATCTTGATTCGTTCGAGAAGTGTCACCATACATTTATTCAAATAGTCAGACGAAGCTTTAGTGTCATCGAGAAAGTCTACAGTGTCACGATTCCGGTTTCAGAAATCGGTTTCATTTACGATATTATCAACATGAAAACCAAAGATCTCACTGTTTAGAAGCTATGCCGAGTAGTGTTACACTGCTTGGCATAGCTTTTGCAATATGAAACCTTGCAAGTAGAGGGGGTGAAATTATGCGGCAATACATCATTGCATCTCACGGCATTTTCTCGAAAGGTATCATGGATTCGGTGGGGATGATCGTGGGACAGTTTCAAAATGTGGACTGTATCTCCGTTGTGCCAGGCGACAGTCCAGAAACCATCAGTGGAAAAATTGAAGAGCTGCTACAGACAAAGGGAGACAAAAGCGAAGTCATCGTACTCACGGATGTATTCGGCGGGAGTGTGACGAACAGCTTTTTTCCTTACATCAAAACCCACAACATCCACGTCATCACTGGCGTGAACCTTCCTTTAGCCTTGGAGATTCTTGTTGCGGACGAGCAGGAGGAGCTGCAGACCGTGATCGATGCGGCGATCGAAAGAGGAAGGGAAGGAATGAAGTATTTAAACCCGATGGCTGGCTTATAAAACCGATGAGAAACAAGGAGGCCCAGATGATAAAGTTGCTCAGAATCGATGATCGGTTGATTCATGGACAAGTAGCGTTCGCTTGGACGAAGTATCTCGGTGTGAACTGCATTTTGGTCGCGAATGATGTTGTGGTAAACGACGAATTGAAGAAGATGATGCTCAATCTCGCAAAGCCGCCGGGAGTCAAGCTCCTTTTGCTCTCCGTAGCGGATGCCGTTTCATTCCTAAACGACGAAGAGTCGGAAAAATATACGTCCTTTGTATTGGTGGACAAAGCTGCTGATGCGTTGGCTTTATGCCAAGGTGTAAAGGGGATTACAGCCGTTAACGTAGGCGGGATGCGAATGTCGGAAGGGAAAAAGATGATATCTCCCGCTGTGGCTGTGAATGATGCTGATATCTTGGCTTTTGAGAAGCTGGTATCCATCGGTGTAGAAGTCGAGGTAAGACAGGTCCCTACAGAAAAAAAGAAAACCATTGCGGAGCTTATAGGATAAGGGGGCAAATCTATGTGGTTTGAAGCGATCCTAGTCGGAATTATCGCCGGATTTGGCATTCTCGACTCCCGAATTCTCGGGGACAACATGTTTGGACGACCCATCATCATCGGTCCGCTGGTTGGCTTGGTATTGGGAGATTTTCAAACCGGTCTTATTGTCGGAGGTACGTTGGAGTTAATTTTTATCGGCGCGGTCCAAGTCGGTGCTTCCAGTACGGGAGATGTGGTTACCGCATCTGCATTGGGAACTGCCTTTGCCATTATGTCTAATCAAGGAGCTGCTGTAGCTCTCACATTGGCTGTCCCAGTGGCTTTGCTCGCTGACAGGGTAGGGGACCTCGCGAGGGTAGTCAACACTCCCTTGATTCACAAAGCCGATCGATACGCTGCAGAAGGAAACATCGCCGGGGTAGAACGGATGCATAAAATCGGGTTTGCTGTATTTTTCCTGAATGGGTTTTTGCCTACGTTTACCATGCTGATGATCGGATCTACGCTGATGGATGCGTTCATTAAATCATTGCCTCAGTGGCTTCTGGATGGATTGTTGTCGGGTGCACTCTTGCTGCCGGCAATCGGATTCGCCTTGCTATTGCAAATGATGATCAGCAAAAAGCTCATTCCCTTTTTCATCCTGGGGTTCCTGCTAGCCGCTTATCTCAAATTGGACATTCTGGGCGTCGCATTAATCGGCCTTGTCATAGCGTTGATTCTCTCACAATACGATCGTGCTGACGAAGAAAGGATGACAGTATGAGCCATGACGTAGAGAAGTCGATCGGAAAGAAGGATCTATGGAGGGTGTTCTTCCGCTCCTTGACGTTACAGGGGTCCTGGAACTTTGAGCGGATGCAGGCCTTGGGATTTGCATACTCCATGATCCCTGTTTTGAAAAAGCTGTACCGAACAAAAGATGAATTGAGTGCAGCGTTGAAGAGGCACCTGGAATTTTTCAATACGGCCCCATGGATGGGCAGCTTCATCATGGGAGTCACGACAGCGATGGAAGAGCAGAATGCAAAGGAAAAGGAATTCAATCCGGACGCTATCAATGCAGTAAAAGCAGGGTTGATGGGCCCGCTGGCTGGCATCGGGGATACGTTTTTCTGGGGAACCTTCCGGGTGATTGCAGCTGCGATAGGTGCATCGCTGACCTCTAAGGGAAGTGCAGTCGGGCTGCTATTCTACATCCTGCTATTTAATATCCCGCATTATTTTGTTCGAATCAACGGGATCATGCAAGGGTATAAGGCGGGGATTAAATTTTTGAGCAATGCTTCAGAAAGTGGGCTGACTCAGAAGATCACAAAGGGTGCATCAATCGTCGGATTAATGGCAGTAGGTGCTATGACGGCAACCATGGTTGAATTTCATACACCCTTAGCGTTTGAGTTTACGGGAACCAAAATCGAACTTCAAGGAGTATTGGATAAAATTCTACCTTCTTTATTGCCCCTTCTCCTCACATTAGTTGTTTTCTATTTGCTGAATAAAAAGCAGGTGAAAGTGATCTATCTCTTGATCGGTTTAATTGTGTTTGGAGTTTTCGGAAAAGTCATCGGATTTTTATAAAGTGATTGAAAGGGAGAGTTGAACATGGCAGTGGAACTGTACGATTACATTGTGGAACAACCCGTCGTCTTGAAACGGATGCTAGATCATTCCAAACAGATCACCCGTGATTTTGTGGACATTTTTTCAAAGAACAAGATTTCTCGAATCATTTTGGCCGGCTCGGGTTCGTCTTATAATGCTGCTTGCTCCGCCAAATATTTCATGCAAAAAATGCTTCGAATTCAAGTCGATGTCCAGACTGCTCACACGTTTACTTCCTATGAAAACGTAATAGATAGCGAGACCCTAGTGGTAGGAATTTCGCAGAGTGGAGAGAGCACCGCGGCGGTGAACAGTATCATGAAAGCGAATGAGCGGGGAGTACCGGCGATTGCTGTGACTTCAGAAGATGGCAGCTACATTACCGAGCATGCCCATCACGTGATGATCGTACCTTCTGGAGACGAAGAAGCGGGTGCAACTACAAAGGGGTATACGGCAACGGTTCTGGCGTTCTATCTGGCAGCATTGGAGACAGCCCGTCATCTGAATTTCCTGGATGACGAAGGTTACCGCTCCTGCGTCAACGAATTAACCATGACCATTGACGCTATTCCAAGGGCAATTCAAAAAGCCGATGAATGGTATGAAAAAAAACGGCAGGAACTTTTGCAAGCGAAAACCCTGATCGTCTCAGGCTATGGAAACAATTACGGCACGGCGCTTGAAGCAGGACTTAAATTTTTGGAGACATCAAGGTTTCCGGTAAGTGTCTATGAATTGGAAGAATTCATGCATGGGCCTTATAACGCCATCGATGAGAGCAGCTTTATCTTTTTTATTGTCCCCAATGGGGCGAGCAAAGAACGGGCTTTGCGGCTGAATGAGTATTTTTCCACAAAAACGAATCATTCCTTCATGGTCATCAAGGATGACGGGAGCGGAGATGAAAAGAATGTCAGCGTCAGCTTTCACGAAGAGGAAGATTTCACTCCGATCGAATACATTGTTCCGCTGCAAGTCCTGTTTTTCCGACTGGCAAAGGATAAAGGAGTGGAGATGAGAACCGTTCGTTATCCTGATTTTCATGGATTTATGAACAGTAAAAGGCGCTTTGAGTAAGAGTAAGGGAAAGGATAGGAGAATTGGAATGATAGAGACAAAAGTCACAGTGAAAAATGAGCTCGGATTGCATGCAAGACCAGCCGCTCAATTTGTAGAAAAAGCGAAAGCCTATCGCTCTTCGATTACGATTCAAAAAGAAACGTATACAGCAAATGGAAAAAGCATCCTCGGCATCATGGGGTTGGGGATAGGGAAGGGAACGACAATCACCATTCAAGTATCAGGTGAAGACGAGCAAAAAGCGTCACAGGAATTGAAAGAACTGGTGGAAGCGTTTCAAGATTAGAAAGTGATTTGGTAGGCAGCATAAACCGGAATTTATGCTGCTTTCTTTTTCGATAAGGGGTGTTGGCATTGGAAGTTTCGGAAATGAAAAGAGGACTAGTAGTGTCTTGCCAGGCTGTCGAGGGAGATCCTTTTTACGGTCCAATGAATATCGCGCGGATGGCACTCGCTGCGGAAATAGGTGGAGCAGTGGGACTGCGAATTAATTCCACGGAAAATATCGTGGAAGTGAAGAAAACCGTGTCCATTCCCGTCATCGGAATTGTAAAAAAGAGGTACGAAAATTCTCTCGCTTATATTACCCCGACCCTTTACGAGGTAGAGGAAGTGGTGGAAGCGGGTGCTGAAATGGTATGTATCGATGGCACAAGCTCATTGAAGCCTGATGGAAAATCAACGGCTGAATTTATTGACGCCATCAAAAAGCGATTCCCGGTACCGGTCATGACGGATGTCTCGAATGCCGAGGAAGGGCTAACCGCTTGGAATGCAGGTGCAGATATGATCGCGACAACGCTTGCAGGGTATGAGCATTACCTCAAAAACCCGGTCTATAATCCTGCTGATAACTTTAAGGCGCCCGATTTCGAGATCATTATCAGCTTGGCAGAAAAGGTGAAAATCCCCGTGTATGCAGAAGGGAGATTTTGGACTCCTGAGGACGTCGTAAAGGCAATGAAATTAGGGGCGCATTCCGTGGTAGTCGGCTCTGCGATTACGCGACCTCAGCTGATTACGAAGAGAATGACTCTAGCGATCGATGGTTTCCTTGAACACACATCCATTTCGTCATAAACGTAAGAGGTGAAAGTCATTGATAAAGGGGATAGCCGCATCCAAGGGCATCGCGATAGGAAAAGCACTCGTTATTGCGCAAGCCAAACTGGAAGTTATAAAAAGGCTTGCAGAGGATGCCCAATCAGAAATAAGGCGGTTTCATTCAGCACTTGAAACAGCAAAAGATCAATTGCGCGCCTTGAAAAGCCAAACGGGAAAAAAACTTGGTCCGAAACAAGCGGAAATATTTGAGGCGCATCTGCTCATGCTGGAAGACCCGGAGATAACAGACCATGTTGTCCAGATGATCGGGTCAGAGAGCGTGAATGCTGAGTACGCTTTGCAACAGACTGTCAACACCATCGCATCGAGGTTTGAGGCCCTAGACGACGCCTATTTCAGGGAAAGAGTCGCAGACATAAAAGATATTGCGAAAAGGCTAAATCAGATTTTGCTGGGAGTGCATGATGCTTCTTCTCACCAGCTAGCCTATGAATGTATTCTAGTGGCAGAAGACCTCACTCCATCTGAAACAGCACAATTGGACAAGGAAAATATACTGGGCATCGTAACGGACACTGGTGGGGGAACCTCACATACCGCGATAATGGCCCAATCCTTAGATATACCAGCCGTTGTGGGAGCAGGTAATGCGACGAAGGTGATAAGCAGCGGGGACGTCTTGATCCTGGACGGTGAGAAAGGGGAGGTTCTAGTAAACCCTTCTGCAAAACTGCTTGCAGACTACTTCGGGAAACAGACCATGAACCAGGATCTAAAAAAGGCTCTTCTGCAATACAAAGACGCTCCTTCCCTAACGAAGGACGGCACAAAAGTGGAGCTTGCAGCTAATATTGGGACTCCTGGTGATGTCGAAAGAGTCCTACAGAACGGAGCAGAGGGGGTTGGTCTATTCCGAACCGAATTTTTATATATGGACCGAGACATGCTCCCAACAGAAGAAGATCAATTTATCGCATATAAAGAAGTGCTTGAAAAGATAGAGGGTAGGCCAGTGGTCATCAGGACATTGGACATCGGGGGGGATAAAAAGCTCAGCTATCTGCCTATTCCGGATGAAATGAATCCGTTTTTAGGATACCGGGCTATCCGCCTATGCCTTGATCAAAAAGAAATTTTTCAAACACAAATTAGAGCAATGCTGAGGGCATCCTTATATGGAAATATGAAAATTATGTTTCCCATGATTTCAAATCTTCAGGAACTCCGTGAAGCGAAATCGATTGTCAACGAAATTCGTGTTGAACTTGAAATGAAAAAGGTCCCATTCAATAAGAATGTGGAGATCGGGATGATGATCGAAATTCCGGCTGCTGCCATTATCTCCGATCTGTTTGCAAAAGAAGTTGACTTTTTTAGTATTGGAACCAATGACCTTATCCAATATACGGTTGCAGTTGATCGGATGAATGAAAAAATTGCCCCTTTGTATGATCCGTTCCATCCAGCTGTTTTGCGTTTGATTAAAACCGTCATTGAAAACGGACATAAAGAAGGGATATGGGTGGGAATGTGCGGGGAGATTGCAGGTGATCCTGATCTGATCCCGCTCTTATTGGGAATGGGCTTAGATGAGTTCAGCATGAGTCCACCATCCATTTTAGAAGCAAGGAAAATAATAGGGAGCCTTGAATATCAGTCGATGAAGAGGATGGCAAAAGAAGTCTTGCAAATGGGAAGCTCGGCAGAGATAAGGAAATATGTAGCTGATTCTGTTTTGGTTTTAAACGGTTGCTCCTGATAGCGAATCACTATCAAATCGACGGGCGGCTTTTCTCAATTCATCGAAGTATCCGTCATCTACCGATGTCCGCTTCAGGACCAAGAATTGAAAAGAACTAGGGCGCTCAATTCAAAACTGAGTATACAAAGTAAAGTAATATCTTTGATGAAACGACCGTACCGATACTCAGACATGGGCAATGGAGCTCAATTCGGAGGATTATGTTGTGAAAGCTGACTCGCTCCAGATCGATGTGCCTTACAAAGTTGATTTTGATGTAAGCTACGAGAAGTGCGAAGAAAAACCTGACCCGGATGATCCAGATGCACCTCCTACGAAGGAATTTACTCCTGGAACCGACAGGGAAAGCATCCAAAACGGTTTCACAATCAACCTAATGGGTGATGATATACAATTCGAAGTGTACATGTGCAAAGCTAATAAAGTTTTAGACAGATTAATATAGTGTTGGACTGGATAATAAAGTTGTAGACTGGCAGCTGCGCTAAGCTAACGGGCAGTTATGTATAATGAAGCTGACCAATTTGTGGTAAAATTTATTTAAAATTTTAAAAACAATACAATCAAAGGAGTTTACCATGGATGATCAATGGAGGATATCTAAACATGACCCTGAATGGAAAAGTATGTTCGGTGATATCGCTTCAAAATTAAGAACTTCTTTGGGGGATTTAGCTATTCGTATTGATCATGTCGGCTCAACTTCTGTTATTGGTCTGGATGCAAAGCCAATCATTGATATCCAAATATCTATAAAAAAATCACTTTACTTTTTAGAGATTATTTACGAGTACACCCTATAGATTGGTTAAGGTCCGCTCAAGAAAAACATCGATTAATGGAACTTCATAAGAATGATCGTCCTAAATATGTTGAAGGAAAAGGACCGATTGTTTGGGATATTTTACAGAAAGCTCATACTTGGTCGCAAGAAGTAGGATGGAAACCAGGAATATCAGATATGTAGGTTTACTTGCTTATACCTTGAGCTAACGGACTTCGATAGCTGATCAAACACAAAAAAGGGCTGCCGGTGATAATTCGGCAGCCTCGTTATGCTAAAGGGCACAATACTTCTAAATATGTATTAATATAAAAATGGATGTTTCTTTGTTCAACTTCAGAAGGGGCAGGCCTTGGTTACGTTGGAAACTGAAAATTGGAGGGCGTTATTGAAATGGCTAAACTGATCTACCCTATTAACGTATCTTTGGACGGTTACATGGAGGACGAGCGCGGCAATATTGAGTGGACGATCTCCGATGACGAGGTGTTTGCGTTCTGGACTGACTTCGAGCGTCCGATTGGCACCTACCTATACGGGCGTCGAATGTACGAGTCGATGGTGTAC
>JARDZO010000188.1 GCA_029240815.1 Brevibacillus sp. | reverse complement strand
GCTGGCTGAGGAAAAAGGGGAAATAAGCGGAAGATCTTAGGAACACCAACCAAGGCGCAATGGAAAAAACGAAACACGGTTTTAAGCGTCCACCTCTGAGAAACTCCCGGAGACGGCTACTTTGGACGCGGTTTCGTTTTTTATATGGAGATGGACAGGGATGACCCCCAGCAGGTGTTCCTATGAAGCTGGAGCGTTTTCCCCTTTTTCCTCTCCTTCACTATAGTCCGACCTAGTGGAAAAAAGGAAGCGGGTGTATTTCCCGCGTATTTCTTAGCTGTCAAGTTCAAGGTGTCGATCACTGTTTGAAATAAGGCGGCATAAGACTGGATAGACTAAGCGTGAAGTGCGCACAAAGTGCTATGCGCCATAGTCATTTTCAGTATGGGATGATATACTGTTGCGTGTGGAACCTTTTCCCTTAATTGAATTCAAGGAGGTAACTTCTCATGGCAATTGTTAATGGTACTGACCAAAATTTTTCCCAGGAAGTAGAGCAAGGCGGTACAGTCCTGGTTGACTTCTGGGCTCCATGGTGCGGCCCTTGCAAAATGATCGCTCCTGTTTTGGAACAAATGGATAGCGAAGTGGGCTCCCAGCTCAAAATCGTAAAAGTAAATGTGGATGACAACCCAGGTTCTGCTGGACGCTTCGGCGTTATGTCCATCCCTACTCTGATCGTTTTCAAAGACGGTCAGCCAGTTGACAAAGTGATCGGCTTCCAACCAAAAGAAGCACTGATGGCAACTGTTGGAAAACATCTGTAAGAAAATATAGGCAACGAATAAGGAACGGCATCTACTCGTAGATGTCGTTTTTTAGTGTTGTTAAACTGTTAAGGAATTCCTTTTAATGCTGAACGAAAATGAAGAGACGCATTTGATGGATTCAAGACTGGTAGGGCAAGGATTGCAGGAATTTCAACAAAATCAGACAAATTCTGAACGATCGTTTGTCAAAAAACAAAGTTTAAAGAGAGAAAATTGTTTGCGTTTTCGTAATACATTGATTAAAATTCTTGTATTCAATTTTTTTAGAAAGATTTATAAAAATTAAGGGAGGATTTTCGATGAAAGGGTTCAGTTTATTGAAGTCACTGGCAACAATTTCATTAGGTGCCGTTTTGATGGTTGGTTGCTCCAGCGGGAATAACGCAGCACCAGCAGCAAATGGAGGTAGTTCGACTCCTGCACCAGCACCAGCAGCAGAAGCAAGTGGCGGAGAAATCAATGCCAAGATCGGTGTGGTTGGATTCTTGTCCGGTTCTGGCGCGGCTTACGGCGAGGCTCAAAAAGCAGGTTTGGAGCTTGCACTTGGTGAGCTGAATGAAGCAAACAAAGGCAAACTTAAAATGGAATTGAAGTTTGAAGATTCCGGCGGCGAAAAAGAGGGCGCGATTAACGCCGTGAATAAACTGATAAATCAGGATAATGTGGTAGCGATTATCGGACCAACTCTTTCCGGTGAGATGTTTGCGGCAGGTCCTGTTGCAAACGACGCGGAAGTTCCGATTTTTGGAATTTCTAACACTTCTGAAGGTATCAACGACATCGGGGAGTACGTATTCCGCAACTCGCTTCCTGAATCCATCGCGATCCCAACTGCGATGAAAGCGGCTGTTGAGAAGAAAGGTCTGAAAAAGGTTGCTCTGATCTATGCATCCAACGATGACTTCTCCGTAAACGGCTACAAAGTGATGAAGGCAACTGCAGAAAAAATGGGTCTGGAAATCACTGGCGAAGCCACTTTCTCCAACGGCGATGTTGACTTCTCCGCACAGCTGACCAAGCTGAAGCAAACAAACCCAGATGGTCTGTTGGTTTCCGCGCTGTACAAAGAGGGCTCCATGGTTGTGAAAAAAGCTCGTGAACTGGGCATTACAGCAACGATCCTTGGCGGTAACGGCTTTAACAACCCGAAAGTATTTGAAATCGCTGGTCCTGCAGCAGATGGTCTAATCGTAGCTACTCCTTTCAGCCCTGAAAAACAAGACGAAAAAGTACAAGCCTTCGTAAAAGCGTTCGAAGCAAAATACAATAAAAAGCCTGACCAATTTGCAGCTCAAGCGTATGACTCTCTCTACATCATGTCCCAATCTCTGTTGGGCGCTGGCAAAGCTGAACGTGAAGAATTGCGTGGCCAACTGGCACAGCTGAAAGACTTCAACGGTGTATCGGGCAAACTTTCGTTTGACGAGAAACGTAACCCAATCGGCGATGCAGTAGTAGTCGTAGCAAAAGACGGTAAATTTGTTCCATTTGAATAGGGAAGGCTGCCCGGGGACTCCCGGGCTCTTCTTTCAAAGAGAATGAGATTTGAAAAAAGTACGTCATCGAGAAACGCATGTCCTGAATGCTAGAAAGGGCTCCGTCTATTATGGCGGAGCCAAGTTTTCTAACTGGATCAGAAAGTATAAACGCCGATCTTTCGCTTGCTGATCCAGCGAGAATAACTTTCCGTAATGATGCGGTCTTCATAGGTATTTAGGAGTGCGACTCGATAAACATGTAACCACTTTACAGTGAGGTGAGTCAGTTTGTTTTGGCAGCAGTTAGTCAATGGCTTGACAGTTGGTAGCACTTATTCGTTGATTGCACTGGGCTATACTCTCATTTTCGGGGTCTTGGGCATCATTAATATGGCGCATGGGCAGATCTTTATTTTTGGCTCGCTGGTCGGACTCGTCTTGATGACGAGCATGCAGATGCCGCTCGGAGTTGCTCTCGTTGCGTCCATCATCATCTCTGCACTTTTGGGACTTGTTTTGGAATATGCGGCATTGCGTCCGTTGCGTAAAAAGAATGTTCCTCACTTGGCATCGTTGATCAGTACGATTGGTTTTGCGATTCTCGTGGAAGAGGCGATGCACAAATTATTCGGTGCGGATTCGCGTGCTTTTCCACAATCATTTGGGGACAAGCCGTTCGATTTGGGAGTTGTTCAAATTCGCAGTGTAGATCTCGTTATTCTCGGTATTTCACTGGTCCTGATGTTTGTGCTCCACTTCTGGATTCAAAAAACAAAAATGGGTAAAGCAATTCGCGCCACGTCGGAAAATACGGATACCGCCAACATCCTGGGGATCAATACGAATATGGTCATCATCATTACGGTTATGCTGGCGTCCGCACTCGGAGGCATCGCAGGTATCCTGATTGGGATGGCTTACTCCGCTCTGATTCCGACCATGGGGATGACCCTTGGATTCAAAGGCTTGGCCGTATTGATTCTGGGTGGTGTCGGTAGTATTCCGGGTGCCATGGTATGTGGGGTATTGCTCGGAATTATCGAGGTCTTTACCGTCGCCTATGGTGATTCATCCTATCGGGATGCGGTCGCGTTCGGATTGATTATCGTGATTCTGTTGCTAAAACCCGAAGGACTATTTGGACGCAAAGCGTAAGGAGGTGCATACCATGGATATCTTAAATCCCTATAATTTACAAGTATTCACGTTTATCTTACTAAACAGTATTTTGGCCATTAGTATCTATATTACGCTGTCGACAGGGCAGCTCTCACTGGGACATGCCGGCTTCATGAGCATTGGGGCTTTTACCGCCAGCATTTTGTCCAAGCAAGCTGATATGCCGATGTTTATCGCGATTATTATCGGGGGACTGGCAGCAGGGATCGTTGCTCTCTTGATCGGCGCCCCGACACTCAAGCTACACGGCTTGTATCTGGCGATTGCCACTCTTGGTTTTGGTGAAGTAATCCGCGTCATTCTGCTGAATATGAAAGTGACGAACGGTGCCTTGGGTCTGACAGGCTTGCAGTCCATTGGTAACTACCTGTACGACTTTGAGAAAGCGATCGGGCTAAAAGCGCAAACGCTCGGAATCTCGGTCATCCAGATGAAGTCTTTATCGACGTTAATGTTTATGTTGCTGGTATTCGCGATCGTGCTGTTTCTCACTCTGCGCTTGAACCGCTCGCGCTTGGGGCGGGCATTCGAAGCGATCAAAGCGGATGAGACAGCAGCACGTGCAATGGGTCTGCAAGTCGCTTATTACAAAATGCTCGCTTTTATCATTGGCTCTGTGCTGGCAGGGGTATGCGGCGGTTTGTACGCTCATATCACTACAACCATTACGCCCGACGATTTTAACTACCACAAAGTCGTAGAGATTTTGTCCTATGCGGTTATTGGGGGAAGTGAAGTGGTTTGGGGACCTCTGTTTGGCGCTTTGGTGTTGACCGCGCTGCCAGAAGTACTGCGTGGATTGGCTGAGTACAAAATGCTCATGTACGGCTTGATCATGGTCGGGGTCATGGCATTCCGTCCGCATGGATTGATCGGAACCGATACATTCCAAAAGCTTTTCCGTCGCCGCAAAGGCAAAACGGGAAATGAAGCGAAGGAGGGAATGTAACGTGCTCTTGGAACTGACGAACGTAGGGAAAAGCTTCGGTGGAATTACTGCCTTGCGCGACGTCTCCTTCGGTGTGCAGGAAGGCGAAATTGTCGGCTTGATTGGTCCGAACGGTGCAGGGAAAACGACGATTTTTAACATGGCAACGGGGATCTTTGCGCCTACGACAGGTACTTTCTCCTTTGCTGGGCAGCAGCTAAATGGGGTTGCACCCAACAAGATTACGGAGATGGGGATCGCAAGGACGTTTCAAAACATCCGCCTCTTTGGACATATGAGTGCTCTCGATAACGTCAAGATCGGTTGCCATTCCCGGATGAAGGCAGGCTTTTGGGCATCGCTATTAAAAACTCCTGCTCAACGTGAGGAAGAGCGTGCCGTGGAGAAAAAGGCAGAGGCATTGCTGGAGTTTGTTGGCTTGTCGGATGTACGTGACGTGCGCTCTGACACACTGGCATACGGTCAACAGCGCCGACTGGAAATTGCTCGGGCGTTGGCTACTGAGCCGAAGCTGCTGCTGCTCGATGAGCCGGCTGCGGGGATGATCGAGAGTGAGACGAAGTCTTTGATGGAGCTGGTTCGTAAAATTCGTGACGACGGAATCACTGTACTCCTGGTTGAGCACGATATGGGTCTGGTCATGAATCTATGCGATAAAGTTGTCTGCATTAACTTTGGCGTCAAGATCGCTGATGGTACGCCAGCAGAGGTACAAACCAATCCGGACGTAATTGAAGCCTACCTCGGCAAGGAGGAGGAATAAAGCATGCTGAGTATTCAAAACCTGACGACTTCCTACGGGCAAATCAAAGCGATCCGAGGAATTTCTTTGGAAGTGCCAGAGGGCAAAATCGTCTCCCTGATCGGAGCGAATGGTGCGGGCAAGACGACCACCATGCGGACGATTGCTGGACAACTGAAGCCGGAGAGCGGGAGCATCATTTTCCGCGGGCAGCGGATCGACGGTTCAAGGCCGCATCAGATCGTAAAAACCGGGCTCGCACTCGTGCCCGAGGGTCGTGCCATTCTCGGGAAAATGACGGTGCTGGAGAATCTGGAAATGGGTGCATTTCAGCGAAATGACGCTCAAGGCATCAAAGATGATATGGAAAAGATGATGGGTTGGTTTCCTATCTTAAAGGAACGTTTGACACAGCTGGGTGGTACGATGTCGGGGGGACAACAGCAGATGCTGGCAATCGCACGCGCATTGATGTCACGTCCGAAGCTGCTCTTGCTGGACGAGCCTTCCATGGGCTTGGCGCCAATCGTCGTCTCTGATATTTTTAAAGTCATCAAGCAGATCAATGCGGAAGGTACAACGGTCCTGATTGTAGAGCAAAATGTAAAGCAGGCATTGAAAATCGCCGATTACGGATACGTACTGGAAGCGGGTCAAATCGTGCTCGATGGCTCTGCTGAATCGCTCTTGAACGACGAACGGGTAAAAGAAGCGTATTTGGGTGGTCGCAAGCATTAAGAGTCATATGCATCAAAAACTGTCGCACGTACCAATGGGCGGCAGTTTTTTTCATTTCCGATCCGTGGTAACATGGAGAAGGAACGTATATTCTTATGTAGATAGGTAGTAGGAAGGGTGCTAACAGTCCCATGGCAGATAAAATGTCCCGAGAACAAAAAGAATTTCTCACCCATCAAGTCCAGCGTTTTTTTCACGAGCAGCGTGGAGAGGATCTGGGGAACCTGGAAACGGAAGCGATGATTGATTTCTTTTGGAAGCAAATAGGGCCCATTCTCTATAATCAGGGTGTGCAAGATTGCCGAAAACTGATGCTCGAAAGATTTGCTTCCATAGAAGACGAACTGTACGTACTGGAAAAGCCTGCAACCATTGGTCGATAAACGAATGGTTATGATACTGAACGGCAAAAGGAGGGAGCGGCACTGAACAGCTCCTTGAAAGATAAACTGGCTGTATTGCCTGAGAAGCCAGGCTGCTACCTGATGAAAAACAAGAACGGGGAAATTATCTACGTGGGGAAGGCAAAAGTGCTGAGAAACCGCGTCCGTTCTTATTTCACCGGCAGCCACAACGGGAAGACTCAGCTGTTGGTCAGTGAGATTGTCGATTTTGAATATATCGTCGTCTCCTCCGCGATTGAAGCATTGGTCCTGGAGTGCAACCTGATCAAGCAGCACAACCCACGATACAATGTCATGCTGCGGGATGACAAAACGTATCCCTACATCAAGATTACGAATGAACAGCAACCTCGCATGGAAATCACGCGCAAGGTCATCAAGGACAAAGCGCGCTATTTTGGTCCGTATCCAAATGCTGGGGCAGCCTCGGAAGTGAAAAAGCTTCTGGATCGGCTGTACCCGCTGCGTAAGTGTCGCACGATGCCCAAGCAGGTATGTTTGTACTACCACATGGGGCAATGTCTGGCGCCCTGTGTCCAGGATGTCTCTGCTGAGGAGAACCAGCGGCTTGTCGAGGAGATCAGCAAGTTTCTCGACGGTGGTCACGAGGAAATGAAGGGGCAGCTGACGGAAAAAATGATGCAGGCCGCCGAGAGCATGGAATTCGAGCGTGCCAAAGAGTACCGCGATCAAATCAAAAATATCGAAGCGGTCATGGAGAAGCAAAAAGTAACGCTGACCGATACGGTAGACAGAGACATCATTGGCTATGCAGTGGAAAAGGGCTGGATGTGCGTTCAAGTCTTTTACATGCGCCAAGGCAAGATGATCGAGCGAGATACGACTTCGTTTCCTTATTACGGAGAGGAAGAAGAAGATTTCATGTCGTACGTCAGTCAGTTCTACTATGACAAGCAGAATGCGCTGCCCAAGGAAGTTTTGCTTCCGGAGCAGAGCGATCCTGACCTGCTGGGAGAATGGCTGGGAATCAAAGTCCATGCGCCAAAGCGGAGTAAAAAGCGTGAGCTCGTGCAAATGGCATCGGAAAACGCCCGAATCGCCCTGCAGGAGAAGTTTGCTCTGATGTCCAAGGACGACGCCCGCACGATTCAGGCTGTCCATAATTTAGGTCATATTCTCGGGATCGGCACGCCTAATCGGATCGAGGCGTTTGACAACTCGAATATTCAGGGAACAGAGCCCGTGTCGGCGATGATTGTTTTTACAGATGGTCGACCCGATAAAAAGGAATACCGGAAGTTTAAAATCAAGACCGTAGAAGGACCGGATGATTACGGCTCCATGCGTGAAGTCATACGTCGCCGCTATTCGCGTCTGTTAAAAGAGGACGGCTCCATGCCCGATCTCATCGTCATCGACGGCGGCAAGGGCCAAATCAGCGCGGCTATGGACGTCCTGGAGAACGAGCTGGGCTTGTATATCCCCGTCTGTGGTCTCGCCAAAGACGAGAAGCATAAAACGGCTCAGCTGATGTTTGGAGACCCTCCAGAGCCAGTGGAACTGAAGAGGGACAGCTACGAATTCTATCTCCTCCAGCGTGTCCAGGACGAAGTTCACCGGTTTGCGATCACGTTTCACCGTCAGTCTCGCACGAAAACGATGCTCTCCTCCCAGCTAGATGAGATTCCAGGTATTGGAGAAAAGCGTCGCAAGCTGTTGTTTACCCACTTTGGCTCCTTGAAAAAAATGCGGGAAGCGACGGTTGAGGATTTCCGGCAGCTGGGGATCGGAGACAAGCTGGCCAAAGAGATTATTACCCATTTGCGCAAGCTGGAATCCTGACAACTTGGCAAAAAGGAATTGAACCTCTCCCCGCTCCATGATATAATGCGTTTCAAACAGAATAGTTAGCCTCACTTCCATTATGGAGTGAGGTAGAGGCGCGAAAACCAAGAGTACCACCCTGAGATCGGGAATCTGTGAAGGGTATGGGAAAGGGGAATTCGCCGAAGTGTGAAGGAAGACCCGATTTTCTTCATGCTGGGTCTGCGTTGAACAAACGCAGGACTGTCATCTCGGCAATCACCAGTTGCCAGATGGAGTGCTATCTCACGGTGTGTCAGTGTGAGTCATGATGAATGGTTTTGTCATGCTGTGCGCTGTCCGCGTGTATTGGAAGGGAGGAACCGGGATGTCGAAACAATAGGCAGCGGCAGGTACTATTCCTAGTCGGTGCCTTTTCTTATAGTGCAAACAATAACCGAATGAACATAGAGAAAAAAGAAAACCATACGAGTACAGGATGAAAACACCAATGAATTGGATAAAAGGAAAAGGGAGAGAAGCCGCATGGGGTTGATCGTGCAGAAATACGGGGGAACCTCCGTTGGTACCATTGAGCGAATTTTGCGAGTTGCGGACCGAATTATCAGCTACAAAGAAGAAGGACATGATGTAGTCGTCGTCGTATCTGCGATGGGCAAATCTACAGATGTGCTGGTAGACATGGCAAAGCAGATTACGGCCTACCCATCAGAGCGGGAGATGGATATGCTGCTGACCACGGGGGAGCAGGTATCGATCGCGCTTTTGTCGATGGCGTTGCATACAAAAGGCTACGACGCGATTTCATTGACAGGCTGGCAGGCAGGAGTGACGACGGAAGCCATCCACGGAAGAGCGCGGATCCAACAGATTAACGCAGAGCGCATTCAGTCAGAGCTGGGACGCGGTCGAGTGGTCATCGTGGCAGGCTTCCAAGGCATCAGCGATGAAGGGGAAATCACTACACTGGGACGCGGCGGTTCGGATACGTCTGCAGTAGCGTTGGCGGCGAGCCTGAATGCAGAGAAATGCGAAATCTTCACGGATGTGTCTGGTGTATATACCGCTGACCCCCGGGTCGTTCCGGCCGCAAGCAAGCTGGACAGCATTTCCTACGATGAGATGTTGGAGCTGGCGAATCTGGGAGCAGGAGTCCTGCATCCGCGATCGGTAGAAGCCGCAAAAAAATACAAGGTACGGCTGGTAGTCCGCTCCAGCTTTACTGCTGACGATGGTACGTACGTAGAGGAGGTTGCCAACATGGAAACAGGAAGAGTGGTAAGCGGAGTCGCGCATGATGAAGATGTATCCAAAGTAACGGTTGTCGGGATGCCTGCAAAAGTAGGGACGCTCTCTCGCCTTTTCAATACGCTGGCTGATAACCAGGTCAATGTGGACATTATCATTCAGAGCTCTTATGATGCAGCGGTGACCAACATTTCATTTACGGTGGCATCCGATGATCTGAAAAAGGCTCTGGACACCCTTGCGACTCATCAAGCGACACTCGGCTTTGAGAAAGTCGATTATGAAGAAGGCTTGACCAAAGTATCGATCGTCGGCTCTGGTATGGTTAACAATCCAGGCGTTGCTGCAGAAATGTTCCGCGTTTTGGCTGAACAAGAAATTTCTATTAAAATGGTGTCAACTTCGGATATCAAGGTTTCTTGCGTGATTCCAGCTCATTTGACGGAACTGGCCGTTCGTAGCTTGCATACGGCGTATGGGCTGGACGTGGCAGAAACTGCGGTTGTACATGGATTGTAAGTAGAATAGACTCGTTTGTTTATTCTTCAACCACTCCCCTCTTCCCCTTTGAGGAAGAGGGGTTCTCCATGTTTGTCATGTCCAGTCCAGTCCGACTTTAATGACTTGCGACAATACGAATGTCACTTTTTCCTTCCATTACGAGCTGAGCGGTTGTTTCCTTTCCTCTCCACTGCTCAATAGCACCAGCGATGATCCCGCACTCTAATGAGAGAGCACGGCTGAGTCGTTGGTCGGTCATGTAGGGAAAGATGGCATGAGAGAGTTTATAGTGAATCCGTAGCTCCGATTCTTCCATGAGGTCCAATTGTCCGAGACCGAGTCGCATAAATGGCAAGACAATTCCTGTAGATGACTGGATCGGAATCTTCTCTCCGATGTCTTTCCCAAGCCAATAGAGGATAGGACTTTCACTATCACCGAGCAAGGTGTTCGTTAGCGTTTCTCGAAATAAATGATAGCCAAGATATGGCATGTTCATCCGTTCCGCATAGGCAATAGACGCCTGCGGCAGCAAGGCGGACAGTTGATCCGTCTCTTTCATTGTGTTCCCCTCCTGTCTGTACTAGATTATGTGGAAGAGTTTGAGTTTATGACAGAATAGTAGGAAAATATCGCCTTTAGGAAAGTTTGATCTATCAATGGATTTAGTCTATTCACTGTCTTGACGCTCCCACAGTACAGGAGTACAATTGTTTTGGTCAAAGTTTTGCCCGACTTTTTTTCGTGTTCTGACACATTTCGACGCTTATAGACATTTTGGTGGAGAGAATCATGCAATGTCTAATGGAAGATGCAATGGGTTAGGATATGGGAGAAAGGTCTATCAAAACGGTCACGACCGTTTTGTCGACCGCTTGCGGTCACACCAAATTTTTATGAAAAACGTCGAGACGTTTTTCACAGAAACGAGAGTTACATACATTGAAAGGGGGACCATAGTATGGCGAAAGGCAATAGCTTTCTCAGTCACAAGCTACACTCACTTCTTGGGTTGTTTCCAATCGGGCTGTTTCTGCTGTTCCACTTAACAGCAAACTATCAAGCAACCCGCGGAGCGGAAGCCTTCAACACTACGGTCGGCGCAATTGAATCCGTTCCTATTCTACTAGTAGTTGAATTCGTTTTCATCTACATCCCGATCCTGTTTCACGCGATTTATGGTATCTACATTGCTTTCCAGGCAAAGCAAAATGTAGGGAACTTCGGCTACTTCCGGAACCAAATGTTCCTGTGGCAACGGGTAACAGGTATCATTACG
>JARDZO010000446.1 GCA_029240815.1 Brevibacillus sp. | reverse complement strand
CTTTGTGAGCTTCCACGCGGTAGACGGCCTTGGATTTTGGTTTCGGTCTTCCTCCGCGTGTCCAGTGAGAGATCAATGTGTGCTCGTACAAGAAAATGCACAAGGGCGGTGTAATGACGAACATCGCCAGCATCAGGATCGGAGTCGACCAATCCAGACGGAAAATCACGTAGCTCTCCAGCAAGAACAGGATCAAGGGATGGACGATGTAGATGGCCATATTTTGCTTTGCTAAGCGGGATAGCCACGCTCCAAGAGTAGGCAAAGACCCAAGATAGCGGGAAAGCGAGTAAAAGGCAACCAAGAAGCTCAGTGTATAGATCAAGTACAGAGGATCAAAGATGTTGAGACTCTCTGCATAGCTCTTGGAGCCATTTAAATACTTCGTCATGATCACTGCACCCGATACAATGGTTACGGCGTAGGCAACCAGGCGTAGGCGGGTAGTCCAGGCACGCCATTCCTCCACATGCAGACCCGCATAAGCGCCGAGTGCAAACGTAAAAATGTACATGTAGAAGTAGTTTTGCCCGGCAACATAGCTGTGCTGGATCATTCCGAGAAATGCGTTGGCGGACCAGTCAATCGCCCACAAGGAATCGACAAAGAGGGCCTGATACAGCATGTAAAGACCGATTTGTCCTAGGAACAGCACGCCGAGCATTTTCAAGGATAAAAAGCGTTCGATCCATGGCTTCGTCAAGAAAAACAGCAGGTTTAGCTGCAAATACAGCGGAATATAGTACAGGTGGTAAAAAGAGCTGCCTGTAAACAAGCTGTGAAAGAACGGACCCGCCAATTCAACGGGATTTATCGTCTGCAGCTGAAAGCCAGTAAAAATCGCTGTCCAAATAATGTAAGGAAGAACAATGACACGCCAGCGCTTGCGCCAAAAGGCTGCCCAGTCCATCTGCTTTTTTTGGTGCCAGTAAAACAGGAGCATCCCCGTTGCAAAGATAAACAAGGATCGTCCAAAGCGCAATAAAATCAAGGATATCGCTTCAATGTCACCATTCCAAGGGTAATCGGTTTGATTCTCAACGAAAAATCCCAGGATGTGAATGATCAAGACCGTACATGCCCCGAAAACAAAAAGGGCATTCAGATCCTGAAACGTCCCCTTTCGATTGGTATTCATATGACCTCCAGTATTCTCACCGAAAGCATCTAAAATCAGTTGAATCGAGCCACTATTTTGGCAAAACCCATTCTGATGCAGTCAGTTCTTTTGCTGTATACGAAAACAAATGCAAACGCTGCGAGAGATGTTCATGGGCATCCTGATACAGATCGTTTTGCAAAGTAAACGGAGTAGGGGTTACAGACCACTCCGTACGAATCGCGGAAAGCAGGCGTGCCTTCACATCTTCGACGGACACAAGCTTCCCTGTCAAACCGGCGATGCTGCCTACCGTCGACCCATCGATGCGTGGAATGGGCTTATGGTTCTCCATTTCGTCTAATCCAGCAATTTGATAAAAACGTTCCATCCATTCGCCACGTGGTCTTTCATCTACATTAATGCAAAGCTGCAGAATCGAGCCAAACCGCGTCCGACGTTGGGCCATTCCACCAATTTTTTTCCCTTTGAGTGAGAAATCGTATTCCCCCGCACAGTAAGAGCCGGCTACTTCGCCAAATTGAAGGGTTCCAAAATCGCGCAGTCCCACTTGCAGCAGCTGGGCGACGAAAGAAAAGAACGAATCAATCGAGATCGCCGTATCCGGCAATAAACAGGCAACATTCAGTACACCTGCATCCAATGGCACACATGCCCCTCCAGAAGAGCGCAGCACACAGCCAAAGCCTTCCTGGCCAAATTGGCGCAAAGCCTTCTCCAGGTGCGGTAATTTCGCGTCTCGACGCCCCAGATACAGCGCTTGATCGTATACCCAAAGGTGAATGACGCCAGATGCGTTCGGGTTGCGTAAACTCGCAGCCAATGCTTCATCTCGAACTAGCGGTTCAAGTGGACTTTCCAGATAAGTCCCGGAATCCATCCAGTGAAAAGGCTGATTGACAGAAATGGACATAAGAAACCCCTCATCGAACAAGAATAGCTACCATTATACAACTGAACGGAGTACATTTCTAGGTTTTGATGCCCTTTTTTTATCGTGGTAAAAGATGCATTCGATAAAGATTATGTAAAAAATCGGTAAAGAACGGACGAGCTTCGGAGTGACTGGAGCCTGCTCTGAAATGATTCATGGTGAAAAAATGCCCGACACCATCAAGCTATAGTGTCGGGCGGGGCACTCATGAAATTACTTCACTTCTTTAAAGGAGAAGTTGTCGAGGTACGTCAGTTTGCTTGGTGTCTCCTTTGTTGCGGCGCGCTGCAGGTACAGACCGATCTTCGTACCTTCTTGGTTTACCTGTTGCTGTCCGAACAGGAATTGTCCGTTCATGTAAATCGACACAGAAGAACCGTCCACAACGACCTTCAATCGGTTGCTCGACTTCAGTTTGTAGGAGCCAGAAGCGATCCAATCGATGTTGTCATTGTTCACATCGTTTACTTTGCCAAGAACGACACGATCTTTTTGCACGAAGACGACGTTTGCTTTGCCGTCTTTGCCGTTAAAGAACAGGCCGCCCAATCCTTGAGTACCAGAAATGTTGACGTCTGCGCTAAGTTCGTAATGGGTCACTTTGTTCGACTCTTCCCATTTGACAGGGAGCAAGAAGTGATCGAGATTTTTATCCGTCGTAATGGCAGTTAGCTGTTTGTTGATGACACCCCATGTGCCTTTTGCATTGTCGGTATCCCATTTTTTCATGCTGGTGTCAGAGAAATCATCTGTGATACTAATTGGCGTCGGCTTTGGTTCCTCTGGTGTAGGGAAAACCACCTTGACTTCATCGTCGTCTTTGCGATCGATCAGAGCACGGTAGAGCAGGGATGCCGCTTCCGCACGGGTAATCGGATCTTGCGGGCGGAAGTAGTTGTTGGAACCTTGC
>JARDZO010000187.1 GCA_029240815.1 Brevibacillus sp. | reverse complement strand
GCAGGGGCTGTACATGGTCGCTTGGCCCCTGGGTTAAACCAGTAGCGAATCCAGCTTTCTCCACAATGCTCGAAGGGGGGAAATAGATATGAAAAAATGGTTCGCGGCAATTTTGATGGTGGTAGCTATCGTAGCGGCTACTTCCGCAAATTACAACATTGGGTAATAGTGGATGAAACAAAACACCGCTTGTATTAAGAGTGGTGTTTTTTCTTCAATAAATGGAGGATTGCTATATGCTACTGGATGTAATTTGTTTGTCGTTTATTGTCGCGCTAATTAGAGGCGGTAGAATTAGAGAATTCCCTAAATTCAGAAGACTTACGTTTCTTTTTGTGAGTATTGGGTTACAGATCTGTTCAGCAATATATCCTCCAGCTGGTGGGGTACTGATATCAATTGCATACTTATTTATTTTGCTGTTCCTAATATTTAATCGTCATTATGAAGATATTCGTATTTTCATGGTAGGATGGTTCTTAAATGCGATTGCTATTTGGTCAAACCAAGGAAAGATGCCTATAGATCTAGAACAAGCTAAAAAACTTCCTTATGACTTAACTGCTGTCATTAATGGGACAAACTTTAAGCACAGTGTATTAACGGAAAGCACGAATCTGCCTTTTCTCACAGATGTTATCTATATGCCTTCTATTATCCCGAGAGTAATTAGTATCGGAGACATTTTTATTATGTTAGGTGCCTTCTTATTGGTGCAGCGTTTTATGAATAAACCAATCTCGCTATTACAACTCCGAGAAGGAAAAAGCTATGCGACTAAAAGTTGAGATACGTTCAAGAATAAAAGCAATAATGGTTCCAATCGGATTTCCTATTGCAGCAATCTTAATCTTTGCTTCATTAGTGCCTGAATGGGAGCCGCGTGAGCACTGGGGAATTCTATTTGCTTACACTTTATTAACTATTTTTTCTACGTTTGCTCCGATTAGAACCCTTAATACCATTCTTACATTAAATAATGCTGTTATTTTTTCAGGGATATTACTTTTTGGAGCTTGGGTAGGGGTTTGGTCTGCAGTTGTTGAAACTTTAACGCTGGCTTTTCTAATGCGATTAAATCCTGTAAAGGCTTTTGCAAACATAGGTCAATTAGTAATAACAATATGGGCTGTAGATTACTTGAAAAATGCGTTTGATTACTTGTCTCTATCTCCTATGATTGCTGATCTGATTATTGCTGGTGCTTACTGGTTTATTAATATTGTGCTCTGTGCGTTAGGAATATCCTACTTTTTCCAAACAAGCTGGTTCTCCACCGTTAAAAACATGGCAAAAGGCACGACTCTGACTTACTTGTTATTAATGGTAATGGCGGGGATTGGATCTCGTCTTGTCGAGATCTACGGAATTTATACAGTAATTCCTATGATGGCTGCCTTTACTACAATGAGTTTTGTTTTCCACCAATACTACGATAGCCTCAACAAACTTCATCAAAAAGTAGAAGAAGTGAAATCTTTTAACCACAGATTCTTGACCACTATGGCCGCTTCCATTGATGCGCGTGACCGTTACACGAGCGGCCACTCCCAAAGGGTGGCTCATTGGGGCAGAGAAATAGCAAAAGATATTGGGCTGTCGTCAGAGAAAGTCGAAGAACTATACGTAGGCGGAATCCTGCACGACATCGGCAAAATCGGCATTGAAGATGAGATTCTGAATAAAAAAGGAAGATTAACACCGGAAGAATACGATAAAATCAAGCAACACACAGTGATTGGATATGATATTATTTTGCAGGCTGGAATGTTTAATGAATTATTACCAGCGATTCGTTCCCATCACGAGCGTATTGATGGGAAAGGGTATCCGGATGGACTGGTTGGCGATGAGATTCCGTTGATGGCAAAGATACTGGCGATTTCCGATGCGTTTGACGCGATGGTAGCGGATCGTCCTTATCGAAAAGGACTGCCTGTCGAGGAAGCTCTCAATGAAATCAGACGTGGCTCGGGTACGCAATTTGATGAGGAATTGGCAGGTCACTTCATCGAAATCATCCAGCGATTGCCTCGAGAAGAATTGGAAAGCATCATTCGCCAAGAGACGCAAACCCAAAAACAGTTACAGGAGGCGATCCATTAACGGTGCCCCTGTACCTGTTTTTTGTTTTGCGTAGCATCTGATGATGTTCGCTTGCATCTCGAGATTTCACAAGACATACTGGGAGGGAATGGTATTTTTTTAAGGGGTGAACATTCGATGATTCCAACTTATCAAGATGCTGACATGATCCTCAAACTCTACGGCCAATACGAATCGGAGCGGTTGAGAGCAGCAAAGGCTTGGTTCACGGCTGTATTGGGACAAAAGGAAGCGATGGAACCAGGGGATTTCTGGGAGAGGTTTCCACGTGGTAGCGAAGGATTCACTCATTTTACGACGCTGTACGGATTCTTTGAGATGGTGGGTGTCCTGCATAAAAACGGTCTCATTCATCCGGATCTGTTGTTTGACATGTGGTATATCAATGGATTCTACAGCAGCATGCATCCGATCATTGCTTCCTGGAGAGAGGAAGGCGACAGCCATATTGCTGAAAATTTTGAGCGTTTGGCGCTAGCTGAGCTGGAATGGATTCGCAAGCATAAAGGCATGGAGTTCGTGCCACAAGTATCGTATGCAAAGCATGAATAAGCGAGGATGGAGCGGCCGGACGAGTTTTCTTTCTTGTCCGGCTTTTCTGTATGAAGCAGTTTCCTAAATTTGCACGAGGAAAAAGTAGAGGGGAAAAAAGAAAAGTGATTGTATTTTTATGAGTTCCTTTGTATAATTACTCACATAAATAAATCTTCGGAACAGGGAGAGAGAACGATGGCAAAAGATAAAATTGTGTTGGCCTACTCGGGCGGCTTAGATACATCCGTAGCAATTAAATGGCTCCAAGAAACATACAACTACGACGTAATTGCAGTAGCTTTGGATGTAGGGGAAGGGAAAGACCTGGACTTCGTTCAGAAAAAAGCGCTGCAAGTCGGTGCATTGAAATCGATCGTGGTAGATGCGAAAGAAGCATTTGCGGAAGAATTCGTACTGCCTGCATTGAAAGCAAACGCCATGTATGAAGGTAAATATCCACTGGTATCGGCACTGTCTCGTTACCTGATCTCTCGCGTACTGGTAGAGATCGCGGAAAAAGAAGGCGCAGTTGCTGTTGCTCACGGTTGCACAGGGAAAGGAAACGACCAAGTTCGCTTTGACGTGTCCTTCACATCCTTGAATCCGGACATCAAAATTGTGGCTCCTGTACGTGAGTGGGGTTGGACACGCGACGAAGAGATCGAATATGCGAAAAAGAACGATATTCCGATTCCGATCAATCTGGACAATCCATACAGCATCGACCAAAACCTGTGGGGCAGAAGCTGCGAGTGCGGCGTACTGGAAGATCCATGGGCAGCTCCACCAGAAGGTGCATACGATCTGACGAAATCCATCACAGATGCGCCTGATCAACCTGAAGAAATCGAAATTACATTCGTACAAGGTAAGCCGACAGCATTGAACGGTGAAGAGCTTTCTCTGGCTGAGCTGATCCTGAAACTGAACAAGATCGCAGGTAACCACGGTGTAGGCCGTATCGACCACGTAGAGAACCGTTTGGTTGGTATCAAATCCCGTGAAGTATACGAGACACCTGCTGCAACTACATTGATCCTGGCGCACCGCGAACTGGAATTCTTGACGCAGCCTCGCGAAGTAGCAGCATTTAAACCAATCGTGGAACAAAAACTGGCACAAGTGATCTACGAAGGACTCTGGTTCTCGCCGATTCGCAATGCCGTTCAAGCATTCATCGAAGAAACGCAAAAACATGTAACGGGTATCGTTCGTGTGAAATTGCACAAAGGCCATGCGATCGTAGTGGGACGCAAATCTGCTTCTTCCCTTTACAGCCATGAGCTGGCTACCTACAATGCAGGTGACCAATTCGATCACAAAGCAGCGCTCGGCTTTATCAAGCTGTGGGGTCTGCCAACAAAGGTATACGCGCAAGTTAACGAAGGTGTCTTGCATGAGAACATGAACACAGACATCAAGATTTTGGACGAAAAGGATGCGATCAAGCAATGAAACTCTGGGGAGGACGCTTCACGAAGCCGACGAATCAACTCGTAGAAGAGTATACTGCTTCTATCTCTTTCGACCAGAAGATGTGGCGCCAGGATATCGTCGGTAGCCTAGCTCATGTAGCCATGCTGGGTAAGTGCGGTATCCTGCCGATGGAGGAAGTAAGGCAGATCATTGCTGGACTGAAAAAGGTAAAAGAGAAGATCGAACGTGGGCAGGTTGAATTCCTGGTTGCTCACGAAGATGTTCATATGAATATCGAAAAGATGCTGATCGAAGAAATCGGTCCGGTGGGGGGCAAGCTCCACACGGGCCGCAGCCGTAACGACCAGGTCGCAACGGATATGCACCTGTTCCTCAGAGAAAAGCTGATGGAAATCATCCAGCTGGCGATGTATCTGCAGGAAGCGATGATCGAGCAGGCGAATCAGCATCTGGATACCGTCATGCCAGGGTACACCCATCTTCAACGTGCACAGCCTGTCCTTTTCGGCTACCACCTGATGGCGTATGTATCTATGCTGCAACGGGATATCGAGCGCATGACGGAGACCTGGAACCGGGTGAATGTACTGCCGCTTGGCGCTGGTGCGCTGGCAGGGACTACGTTCCCGATCGACCGTACATTTGTAGCGGAATTGCTGCAATTTGACGGTATCTATCAAAACAGCATGGACGCTGTCAGTGACCGCGACTTCATCGTCGAGTTTTTGGCGGATGCTTCCCTCTTGATGACCCACCTCTCTCGTTTGTGCGAAGAGCTCGTCATCTGGAGCAGCCAGGAGTTTTCTTTTGTAGAGCTGGACGATGCGTTCTGCACGGGCTCCAGCATCATGCCGCAAAAGAAAAACCCGGATGTCGCCGAGCTGGTACGCGGAAAAACAGGTCGCGTCTACGGCAATCTCTTTGGTCTGTTGACGGTACTCAAAGGTTTGCCGATGGCTTACAACAAAGACATGCAGGAAGACAAGGAAGGTATGTTTGATACCGTAGCGACCATTCATGGTGCTCTTGCTCTTCTGACACCGATGATCCAGACCATGCAGGTCAAAACCGAGCGCATGCGTCAGGCTGTGACCAATGATTTCTCCAATGCGACTGACCTGGCAGATTACCTCGTTCGCAAGGATATGCCGTTCCGTCAGGCTCACGAAGTCGTTGGCAGAACAGTCCTGTACTGCATCGAGCAACAAAAGTACTTGCTCGATCTGACGCTGGATGAGTTCCAGAGCTTTTCCGATGTGATCGGTGAGGATGTATATGAAGCACTCGCCGTCGAGACAGTTGTCAATGCCCGTAACGTACTGGGTGGCACTGCCCGCAATCAGGTCGAGGCACAGATCGAATGGTACCGCAAAAAGCTGGTTGATACCCATGCATGGGTAGATAAAAACAGCCAAAAGGTCATGATTGAATCGTTAATCGACATCGGTTCTCCGGTGCAACGAGCATAGAAATAGAAAAAAGCGGATGGGCAATATGCCTGTCCGCTTTTTCGTATGTGGGTGGTTCTAGACAACGGCTACCTTACCCCCGGGCCTTCAGTTTCTCTAGCAACATGAATCCAAATGCGGTGAGTCGAGTTCCTTGCTTTTTAATCCCTACTTCTACACATCCGGTGCGACTGAGATTGTGCAGCTTTTGGCGTATTTGGGCGTCCGTCATGGGAACGGGCAGCATGGCATTTAACGACTGGCGACCGATTCGTTCCTGGCGTTTGCTGCAGGAAGAGAGGATTTGCAAAATCGATTCGTATTCGTGCAAGGAACCATGGCGGGACAAGAAATCGATCGCATCTTCTATGTCTTCGTGCTCCGTTGATCGGAGCGGGGAAGTAGCTGCTTGGAGTATCTGTTCTGGTAAGTGGCACAGCTCCACTCGATTACCCCCTGCAATAACGACTGCATAATGAATGAAGTTCTCCAGTTCGCGGATGTTGCCGGGCCAGCTATATTGCAGGAGAAGATCAGCAACTTCGGGAGCGAACGTCAGGACCTTGTTCTTCTTTTGCAGGAAGTAGTTGATCAGCACCATGATATCTTCGCCTCTGTCTCGCAAGGGCGGGATCTGCAGCGGCAGGACATTCAGACGATAATACAGGTCCTCTCGAAACGTTCCCTTTTGGATCATATCAAACAGGTTTCGATTGGTAGCAGCGATCACCCGCACATTGACCGGGATGACCCGATGACCACCGACCCTCATCACTTGGCGCTCCTGAAGAACACGAAGCAGGGCTGCCTGAATACTGAGCGGTGCATCACCGATCTCGTCCAGAAAAATGGTCCCGTTATGAGCGAGCTCAAACAGCCCCATCTTGCCGCCTTTGCGCGCCCCTGTGAAAGAGCCCTCCTCGTACCCGAACAATTCACTTTCGACCAAGCTCTCCGTCAGTCCGGCAAAATTGACAGGAACAAAAGGACCGTCTCGACGAATGGAATGATGGTGGATCGCTTGAGCGAAAACTTCTTTTCCTGTACCATTTTCTCCTGTGATGAGGATGGTAAAGTCACTTTCGGCTAGTTTGGTGGCTACCTGCTTATTTGCCTGAGTGGAAGCACTAGAGCCGATGATGTGATCAAAGGAATATTTAGTCATGAGCCCTAATTGGGTGCTCTTTTTGCGGATCTCCTGTTCCATCTGTTGTACCTTGGTGACGTCCTGAAAGGTAATGACCAAGCCCAAGACCTGCCCATCCAGCATCATTGGAATTTGCGTGACCAGCAAAAAGAGATTACGAAACGGGGTCAGCTGGTTCGCTGCTTCCCCATGAGACTCTAGTACTACATTCACTTGAAATTCGGGGAGGACGTCCTGTACACGTCTCCCGATATTCTCCATGGCAGGCAGGTTCAGGATCTTTTCAGCTTCTTCGTTCATCACCGTGATGTTTCCAAAAGCGTCCGTGGCGATAATTCCCTCGTGAACCGCATTCAAAATCGATTCGAGCTTTTCGTTCAAGTGCCGCTCATTACTTACAGAGTCGGTTAACTTCCGTCCCATACGTACAAAATCACTGATGAATTCGGCTGTGTAGAGGTTTGCCTTTTCCGGCGATAAATCCAGCAAACGTGCAATGTCAAAGATCGTTGTCAAATCGAGCGGCCGATGCCCCAGCTCGATGATCCGATCAAAATGCGCCGGAACAAGCTCCGGTAAGCCGTGACAAACGGCGAAGTCTACGTGATCTTTTACAGGCAGGGGAGTACAGGTGCCGGGAACATAGGGAATGAAGGTCAGATGTGAAAATCCGAGATGGCGCAGTAGCTCGATTGCACCTTCGACCATATCAATCGTATTGGAAACAAATAGACATCGCGTCCCTGGTCTCAAGTCCATCAGCCGGTCCAGATTGTTCAAGTCAATCGTTCGTCTCGCTACCAAGACAGGGACATGCGCAGGGGGTTCAGGCTGGTCAATCAAAAGCTTGATATCCGAGAGAAGAATGAGATCAGCCTCTTCAAAGCGCTCCTTTTCAATCGTACATAACCCAAAATGGGCATCCAACTCGATTCGGTTACCGAAAAACAGCTTTAAGTTATTTACAAAGAGATGGGATACGGTCTCCATATTGTTGATTAATAAAATACGTGGTTTTCCTTTAGTCATATGAAAAGCTCCTCTATAGATGAGAAAATAGGTGTTTATTGGCGGGAATATTGGATGTTATGAAATAGAAACCACCTAAATTATATCCTAAAAACAAAGGATATTGTTTGTGAATACTGAAAATAGAAAATAATTTGTTTGGCACTAATCTTGCTAAAGTAATTCTTACCATACATCGAAGGGGGATGACAGAAGGTAATGGATGTGAAGAAACCATTGGCGTATTTGGATGAACAACGCGAAAGCATTCTGCAAACGTATCAAGAGCTGCACGCAATAGCGGAGCCGAGCTGGCAGGAGGAAAAAACGGCGGCGTATCTTCGCAACAAGCTGTTAGATGCGGGCATTCTGGTGAAACGGTTTGACGGACATCATGGCTTTATCGCAGAAATTGCTGGAGCGACCGAAGAAGTGGTAGCTTTACGGGCAGATATGGATGCTCTCGTCCAAGAAGTAGATGGCGTGGTAAAGCCTAATCATTCATGTGGACATGACGCCCACTCGACGCTTGTTTGCTACAGTGCATTAGCGATCGCAGCGAGTGGTGTGAAGCCTGCTAAAACGATCCGTTTTCTTTTCCAGCCTGCAGAAGAAAAGCTGGGTGGCGCGCTGCAAATGTTGAAGGACGGAGCTCTGCAGAATGTCACGAAACTCATGGGAGTCCATTTGCGGCCAGAAAATGAAGTGCCGTATGGAAAGGCAGCGCCTGCGATTTTGCACGGCTCCTCTACTTCTTTGACTGGAACGATCACAGGGGTACAGGCACATGGGGCTCGACCTGCTTTCGGGCGCAATGTTATCGAAGCGGCCTCGTTTTTAGTTCAGGCGCTGCAAAATATCCGCTTGGAAGCAAGCTGTCCATTTTCTGTGAAAATGACTCAACTGCAGGCAGGCGGAGATACAGCCAATGTGATTCCTGATCGTGGGACGTTTACTTTGGATTTGCGAGCCCAGACGAATCAAGGGATGGATGAGCTGCGCCAAAAAACCGAGCATGTCATGAAGCAAACAGCCGAGTTGATGGGTGTTGGCATGGAGTGGAACTGGAGGGGAGTAGCTCCGGCCGCGACTTCGAACGATGAGATGATCGCCGTTGCCCAAAAGGCTATCGCCCATGTTCTAGGAACGGAGCAAGTGGCAGATATTTGTGTGACGCCTGGGGGAGAGGACTTCCACTTCTACTCTCTGCATCATCCTTCGGTGGCCTCTACGATGATCGGACTAGGGTGCGGTCTCAAACCGGTCTTACATCATCCAAAAATGTCCTTTGATACAGAAGCACTGGTTTATGGTGCAAAGATCCTGACAGCCGCTATAGTAGAAGCAGCCCATTCCTAGAGAAGATTTTGAACAAGCAGGGGGAACTATCATGGAAGGCAACAAAAATCTGTTGAAGAAAAGCTTTGCGCGTTTAGATGCTTACGTCCTACTATTCTGTATCCTATTGGTGTGCGCCATCGCTACTTATGTCGTGCCGACGGGCGAGTATGATCGTGTGAAAAATGGCAGCGTGACGGTCGTCGTACCTGGAAGCTATCACGCTGTTGAGCCCAACCCAACCGGATTCATCGACTTTTTTACCGCGATTCAGACAGGGATGGTAAAGGGAGCACCGATTATCTTTTTGGTGTTGTTTACAGGCGGTGCTTTGGCTGTTTTGGACAAGACAGGGGCACTGAATGCGGCCATTTTGACCTTGGTTCGAAAACTGGGGAATAAAGAGTGGCTATTGATCATTTTAATCACTGCGGTGTTCTCCGTGCTAGGAACGCTCGGCGTCATTGTCAACTCAGTGATTGCCTTTGTACCACTAGGAATCATGATTGCGAGAGCCATGAAATTGGATGCCATCTTTGGTGTGGCATTGATCTATATTGGGGTGTATGCAGGATTCAATACCTCGATTGCGTTTCCAGGTACACTCGGCTTGTCCCAGCAGATCGCGGAGCTTCCGTTGTTTTCTGGAATCGGCTATCGGACCATTATCTACCTTTCCTTTGTGCTCGTGACGATTCTGTATATTATCCGTTATGCTCGCAAACTCCGTAAGGATCCTTCCCGAGGCATTTTGGGAAATGTCCCATTCCCATCTGATAGCGGTTCAGCTGCTGGGGATCTGGACAGTCAGGTTCTCTTTACGTTGCGTCATAAGCTGACCTTGGCTTTTACCGGGATTGTGCTGATTGCTTTTATTGCGTGTACTATCCTGTTCAAATGGGATGTCAACGAAATGGCAGGTATCTTTATTTTCATTGCCATTGGAGTCGGACTGATCAACAAAATGAGCGGAAATGACATCGCGAAGACATTCTTAAAAGGGTGTCAGAGCCTGGTCTATGGAGCGCTAATCGTCGGGATGGCTCGCTCGATCACGGTGATTCTGGAGGACGGAAAGTTCCTGGATACTATCGTGTACGGACTCGCTACGATCTTGGAGCCGCTCTCGCCAATGGCCGGAGCAGTTGGCATGTTCTTGGGGAGTGCGGGATTGCACTTCCTGATCTCGTCCGGTTCGGGTGAAGCAGTCATGCTCATGCCGTTATTGGCTCCGCTATCTGACCTCATGAACATTACTCGTCAGGTCGCAGTAGAAGCCTTGATGCTCGGAGAAGGTGTAGTCAACTGTATCAACCCTACGTCTGGGGTATTGATGAGTATCCTTGCCATCAGCGGAATCTCCTATGGCAAATGGCTGAGGTTTATGCTGCCGTTGACAGCGATATGGACTGTCCTCTCTATCGTCTTTATCATGATCGGTGTCGCGATCAACTGGGGACCGTATTAAGAAACCATGCAAAAAGCCGAACTCCGTAAAAAGGAAGTTCGGCTTCAGTCTGTCTAGAAAGTAGCTGTTGTGAGGAGAAGCCTGTTTCCATTCTCCGCTCCGGGCTACGTCCTGCACGGGAGTCTAGACTGTCCGCTCCGCCATGATCCCGAGGGAATCGCAAAACGGCGCGCAACTACGAAGGTTATTCATAGATAGCGATTCTGTTGCCTCGGGATTCATGGCTCCGCTGAGAAGGACTCCGCAAGTCGCTCCGCCTGGAAACATGCTTCTCTTGCGAGCTTTTGTAATTTCTAGCAACCTGTATTTGAAAAAAATTCAAGGTACGTACCAAATGTCCCATTTAGGGTTGTTCTCAAAGAAACTCCATTGAAAGCTCCCAGGAGAAAGCAGGCGGGAGAGTCAAGGCTGGCCGAGGAAAAGGGAGAAAAAAGCGAAGCTCTTTGGGGCCCAGCCGAGGTGGAATGAAAAAAGGGAAACACGGTCTCAAGCGTCCACCTCTGAGAAGCGTCATGGATCGGCTACTTTGGACGCGGTTTCGCTTTTTTCATGGAACCGTGCAGGGATGACTCCTCAGCAGGGGACCCAAGAAGCTGGAGAGTTTTCTCCCTTTTCCTCTCCTCCACCACAGCCTCACCGAACACCTAACCAAAGGACGCGGGTGCA
>JARDZO010000445.1 GCA_029240815.1 Brevibacillus sp. | reverse complement strand
CAAAAAAGAACTTCCGCTGATTCGACCAACCATGCGGAAGTACTTTGGAGATATTCTAGAGGATGCTGCCAAAATCGTAGAAAGCTTTGAGACCTTTCGCGAGCTGATCGGGAACTTGCGAGAAGCGTATCAGTCGGCGCTCGCCGGACGTGCAAACGACATCATGCGCGTGTTTACAGCGCTGACGACCATTTTCATGCCCTTGACCATCGTGACTGGGATCTACGGCATGAACTTCGACAATATGCCCGAGCTGCACTCCCATTACGGCTACTTTGTCGTGCTGGGCATCATGGCTGTAATCGGACTGACCATGTTTCTGATTTTTAAAAGAAAGGAATGGCTGTAGCTTGCCCTGCACAGGAACTAGACAAGCTCATCACACGCCACAATCATCAGCGACAGCTTTTTGGACAGATCGCACTCGTACGGCTGCGTCAGTTCCTCGCCGTTTTCGTCAACCAGAATCCGAATCACAGGCCGGCTCGGCATTCCTTTGTTGGAATCGACAATCACACCCGCTTCACCGGTATTCAATGTGACACTGAGACCCAATGGATACAGAGCGATCGTATCTCGCAATGCCTCTACATACTTCTGATCAAACAGTCGGCCAGAGCCTGAGAAGAGGATCTCCATCGCCTCATGCGGAAGCATCCCCGGACGGTATACCCGGTGGGAGGTCAGGGCATCGAAAACATCTGTCACCGCCATCAAGCGCCCGAACGGATGGATCTCGTCCTTTTTCAGCTTGCGCGGATAACCGGAGCCATCCCAGCGTTCATGATGCTGAAACGCACAGTGAGCAACCAGCAGAGGAATGTCATCCTGGCGTCGCAGCATTTCAAAGCCGTACTCGGTGTGCTTCTTCATCAATTCAAATTCTTCCGACGTCAAATGGCCTGGCTTTTTCAAGATTTCATCCGGGACAAGGATCTTACCTATATCATGGAGCATGCCGCCAATACTGACTTCCAGCACTTCCTTTTCGGTGCATTCCGTCTTCAGGGCAAGTGCGGTACTGTACAAGGCGACGTTGAAGGAGTGAGTAAAAATATAATTGTCGAAAGCGCACGCATCTGCCAAAAGGTTCATTGCTGAGCGAGATGCATTCAGTTCATCAGCGACTGCCGCCATTACCTGGCGCAATTCACGGCCGAAAGCTTTGTCTGAAAAAATCTGATGCCATTTTTGGGGAAATTCATGAACGGCTCGAAACGTGTCGTGAATGATCGACATCGCCGCTCTACGAGTGGGCTCGGAAATGACGGTCTCCACAATGATATCGTCAGTGCGCTTATCCTGAATGTAGAGACTAGAGATGTTCTTGGCCTTAAGCCGATCCAGCATTCGCTGGGTAAGTTCAACACCCGTCCCAACGAGAACCGTTCCGTTTTCCGCGTAGATGGAACGAGCCAGCGTATCACCAGGCTGGCATTTTTGAATGGATTTCAGTCTCATTTCCAACATTCGCCTTTCCTCAGGGTAACCCTATTATAGCGTGATTCGACTAGATTCTACATGCTAATTTTTTATTACCCCAAAACAAAGAAGCACCCTCGTCATCCCGACAAAGGCGCTTCCTGCTTTTTGATTTCATCAGGCGGTTGCTTAGAACATGCGAGCGACAGCTTCTCGCCCGATCATCCCAGCGGTAATTCCCTGTTTTTCGGCTGTGGTCGTCACGGATTCCAGAGGTGCATCCAACAGCTCCTGAATCGTTTTGACCCCGACAGCCCGCCCGGCTAAAATCTCTCGGCTGGCAAGCCGTTCATTTAAAAGCCCTACATCAAGAGCCCCACACATGATATATCCATTGTCTGTCGTGACAGCCAACAATGTCGTCTTTGGCAAACGGACAGTGACAGCAATTGCTGTCCCTTCCGGAAAATGAATTGGCACTACCTCGACCATCGCGCAACCCTCCTTCATCTTTCCTGCCTCGTAGCGTTACCATCCTATGACAGGAAAAAGAAATGTGTGTTTGCACAAGTCAGTGCGCCATCGTCGAAGGAGAGTGCTCTTCCTCCATCGCTACTTTGCGCTTCATGACCTCGATCATGTAGGTCGCAAGCATGTGAAAAAGCTCCTCTCCATCCATCTCATCGATGAGATCGAGCAAGTCCTCACGAGACTGTTCATCCAGGATTCCGACGACAATGGCGGTAATGTCCTCTTCTGCTCCATTAAAATGCCCTTTGTAGAGCTCGTATACCTCGTCGATAAACCGCATCGTTCTCTCCCCCCTACTCGTGTAGCATGCCCCAAATTTGTCAGGAGGGCTGTTCCCAAAAATCAGGAAATCGCGACGCGTTCCCAGCGAGGAGTAAACGATTGCTGAATCAGGACGGGATCGAGCACCGTTTGGGCGACGACCTCCCGCAGCATTTGCGGTAGGAAAAACTCGATGTGACTTCCCTGGAGAAGGTCAGGAAACAGCCGATTGTACATGAACATATCGACCGTCCCTACGCGGTATTCTTGATCCAGCAGCAACGGCTTGTCATTGACCTGTATTTCCAGAATCTGCGGGACTTCGCCACCTATGTACTGTATGCGCAGCCCATCGACAGCCATCCAGCCCTCCACTTTTCCGCGAAAGCCACAGCCACGCAGCTCTCGATGAATCGTCTCCGGCTGTATCGCCTGCTCCAAAACCCGCAGCAGCTGGGCACCTGTCAGCGTGACCGCACAAGCGTTGATCGGATGCGGCAAGCTGTGCAGCAAATCAACAAAGGACACGCTGCCGCGGTGCAAATCGCTGAGCAGCAAGCCGCCATTCGCCAAGCCGATTTCTGCTCCCGTCCAAGAACGTACACTGGCAGCCAGAAAAGAGCCAAACGGTGTCTCCTCCATCCACTCTGCCCGCAAATCGTGCTGTAATTGCACTACGGGGCGCAAAAG
>JARDZO010000186.1 GCA_029240815.1 Brevibacillus sp. | reverse complement strand
GGCACAGAGATTGATGATGAAGTCGCCAATCTGATCGTCGCCCAACTGCTGTTTTTGCAGGCAGAAGATCCGGACAAAGATATTTCGCTATACATAAACTCTCCCGGCGGTTCTGTAACGGCGGGCATGGCTATCTACGACACGATGCAGTACATCAAGCCTGACGTTTCTACGATTTGTGTAGGAATGGCTGCTAGCATGGGCGCTTTTTTACTGGCAGCGGGAGCCAAAGGCAAACGCCTTGCCCTGCCGAACAGTGAAGTCATGATCCACCAACCGCTCGGTGGCGTACGCGGGCAAGCAGAGGACATCCGCATTCACGCGGAATGGATTCTGAAAACCAAGCGCCAGCTGAATCAAATTTTGTCAGAACGGACAGGTCAGCCTTATGAGCGCGTAGAGGCAGACACGGATCGCGACAATTTCATGAGTGCAGAAGACGCAAAGGCTTATGGCTTGATTGACACAATTATTGAACGCAAAAACTGACCCGTTGTGAGGTGAAGCGCATGTTTAAGTTTAACGACGACAAAGGCCAACTGAAGTGCTCCTTCTGCGGCAAGTCCCAGGAACAGGTGCGCAAGCTGGTGGCTGGTCCTGGTGTATACATTTGTGACGAGTGTATCGAACTGTGCAATGAAATTGTGCAGGAAGAACTGGGCACAGAAGAAGAAATCGACATGAAAGAAATCCCGAAACCAGTGGAAATCCGCAAAATCCTGGACGATTATGTCATCGGTCAGGATCTGGCGAAAAAATCGCTGTCTGTAGCGGTGTACAACCACTACAAACGGATTAACTCGGGTGCCAAGATCGAGGATGTGGAGCTGCAAAAATCCAACATCATGCTGATTGGTCCTACTGGTAGCGGTAAAACTCTACTCGCACAAACGCTGGCGCGCATCTTGAATGTACCGTTTGCAATCGCGGATGCTACTTCCTTGACAGAAGCGGGCTACGTGGGCGAAGACGTGGAGAATATTTTGCTCAAGCTGATCCAGGCTGCGGATTACGATGTAGAGAAAGCGGAAAAAGGCATTATCTACATCGACGAGATCGACAAGGTTGCCCGCAAGTCGGAAAACCCATCGATCACCCGCGATGTTTCCGGAGAAGGCGTGCAGCAAGCTCTGCTGAAAATTTTGGAAGGTACGGTAGCGAGTGTTCCTCCACAAGGTGGACGCAAGCATCCGCATCAGGAGTTTATCCAGATCGATACTTCCAACATCCTGTTCATTTGCGGTGGTGCATTTGACGGGGTAGAGCAAATCATCAAACGTCGTCTGGGCAAAAAGGTAATCGGATTTGGCGCTGACTTTGGTGAAGGTGTCAAAGGCGACCTGAAAGCTGGGGAGTACTTGAAATACGTACTGCCAGAAGACCTCTTGAAATTCGGTCTGATTCCAGAGTTCGTCGGCCGTTTGCCAGTTCTGGCTACGCTGGAACCGCTGGATGAAGAGACGCTCGTACGCATTTTGACCGAGCCGAAAAACTCCTTGGTGAAGCAGTATCAAAAACTGTTGAGCCTGGATGGAGTAGAGCTGGAGTTCAATGAAGGTGCTCTGTTGCAGATCGCCAAAGAAGCGATCAAGCGCAACACCGGCGCGCGCGGACTGCGTGCAATCATCGAACAAATCATGCTCGATATGATGTATGAACTGCCTTCTCGTGAAGATGTCGGCAAGTGCGTCATCACGGAAGAAACCGTACGCGATAAAGTTAAGCCGCAACTCATGAACAAAGAAGGTCATGAAGTCCGCGGTGAAACCGCATAAGCATTTTGCTGGAAAATGACCGCTCCGTGCATTCGGGGCGGTTTTTCTGTGTCTTGACGAGGTCTGAGAGAGCCACTATTTATGGTTTACGTCTACGATTGCGGGGCAATACTACAAGATATAGTTCAAGAGACGCTTTTACATAGGTGCAATGGGAGGGATTCAAATGGACTATACGACATTGGTTATTGCCGTCATTGAAGTAGTCGTTGGGATCGTTATTGGGACCTACTTTTGGAACTTGCTGAGAGCGCAGAGGAATACCAAGACATCCACGGAAAAGGAATCGAGAAAGGATTTGGATTCCATTCGCCGGATGAGGATGGTTGCACTGACTGAGCCTTTATCAGAGAAGACAAGACCGGCCAAATTGGAGGAAATCGTGGGGCAAGAGGATGGACTGCGGGCATTGCGCGCAGCGCTGTGTGGTCCGAATCCGCAACACGTCATTGTTTACGGACCTCCGGGAGTAGGGAAAACCGCCGCGGCGAGGGTAGTGCTGGAGGAAGCCAAGAAAAATCAACTGTCGCCCTTTTCCGCAGACGCCAAATTCATTGAGATCGATGCGACGATTGCCCGTTTTGACGAGCGAGGAATTGCGGATCCGTTGATTGGTTCTGTTCACGACCCGATTTACCAAGGGGCAGGTTCACTAGGTCAGGCGGGTATTCCCCAACCGAAGCCAGGTGCGGTTACCAAAGCGCATGGTGGTATGCTCTTTCTCGACGAAATCGGTGAGCTGCATCCTGTGCAGATGAACAAGTTGCTAAAAGTGCTGGAAGATCGCAAAGTGATGCTGGAAAGCGCCTATTACAGCGAGGAGAATAGCCAAATTCCTTCGCATATTCATGACGTCTTCAAGTATGGACTTCCTGCCGATTTTCGCTTGGTTGGAGCTACGACGAGATTGCCGGAAGAACTGCCCGCTGCGTTGCGTTCTCGGTGTCTGGAAATCTTCTTCCGTCCATTGAAGGCGGGAGAGATCGGCAGCATCATTCGTACGGCCGTGACGAAAATGGACTTGGCCATCGATGATTCAGCTGTGTCTGTCATTGAACGTTATGCGACCAATGGACGGGAAGCGATCAATACACTGCAAATCGCGGCGGGGATCGCCTTGACAGAGGAACGCAAGAATATCATCGCTGCAGACGTAGAGTGGGTCATGCACAGCAGCCAGAAGTCGCCACGCCCGGAAAAGCAGGTGCATGAGACGCCGCAGGTGGGCTTGGTTAATGGACTTGCGGTATATGGACCCAACATGGGCAGTGTCATGGAGCTGGAAGTAACCGCTTCTCCTGCAATGGTGCCAGGGCAAGGAAGAATGGCGATCACAGGTATGGCAGAGGAAGAGGAAATGGGTACCCGCAACAGGACGATTCGTCGGAAATCCATGGCCAGAGGCTCGGTGGAAAACGTGTTGACGGTGCTGAATCGCATGGGAGTGCGTCCGTACGAATACGATCTGCACATTAATTTCCCTGGGGGAATTCCGGTGGATGGACCATCTGCCGGGATCACGATTGCTACTGCGATTTACTCGGCGATCCGTGGAATCCCTGTCGACAACTGCTTGGCGATGACGGGAGAAGTGAGCATTCACGGCAAAGTAAAACCTGTCGGAGGAGTCGTTGCCAAAGTAGAAGCAGCGAAGCAAGCGGGGGTGACACGGGTGCTCATCCCTGAGGAAAACTGGCAAAGCATTTTTGCAGAAATGACCGGCATCGAGATCATTCCAGTCTCGACTGTTGCCCAAGTGATAGAACTGGCAGTGCCAGAGCATGTTCAACCTGAGGCGGAAACGGCTGGTTTCACCCTGCAATTGCCTGCCGAGGATCTGGCATCTTCGCCTTTTTCCTTGTAACACTCGGGAGCGCATGCAAATTAGACATCGCATTGCGTTTGCGCTACAATGGAAAAAAGCTTCTGCTTGCAAAGAGTGAAGGGCCAGTCCTGCTTTGCTTTTGGGGGCGCCGTGCGGGAGCAAAAACGGCTATTTCGGCCGTTTTTGCATGTACGACTATCAGCAGGTATAAACATGTACTCTGACGATAGTGAAAGCGTGACGAGACTACGCCAGCAGACGTGGTGTAGACGAGTTTTCTCATTAGCTGACTCTTGGTAAGAGGGATAGATTCAACAAGGAGAGGTGCATCCGCTTGGGCGAACGTTCCGGTAAACGAGAATTACCGCTTCTCCCGTTGCGAGGATTGCTTGTTTATCCTACGATGGTTCTTCATTTGGACGTTGGACGCGAAAAGTCCATTCGTGCTTTGGAGCAAGCCATGGTAGACGACAACAAGATCTTGCTTGCGACGCAGGAAGAAGTACACATAGAAGAACCTGATGCTGAACAAATCTACAGCATCGGAACCGTTGCGCGCGTGAAACAGATGTTGAAGCTGCCAAACGGTACAATCCGTGTATTGGTAGAAGGCTTGCAGCGTGCCAAAATCGAGGAATATCTTCAACAGGAAGATTATTTTGTCGTGTCCATTACATACTTGAAGGAAGAAAAAGCAGAAGAAAACGAAGTGGAAGCATTGATGAGGTCACTGCTCAACCATTTCGAGCAGTACATCAAGCTGTCGAAAAAGGTTTCTCCTGAGACGCTTACGTCTGTACAGGACATTGAGGAGCCAGGGAGACTGGCCGATGTGATCGCATCCCATTTGCCGTTGAAAATGAAGGATAAGCAGGAAATCCTGGAGACCGTCAACATCCAGGAACGTCTGGAGATCCTTTTGACCATTCTCAACAATGAACGCGAGGTTCTGGAGCTGGAACGCAAAATCGGCAATCGCGTCAAAAAGCAGATGGAGCGCACGCAAAAGGAATACTATCTGCGTGAGCAAATGAAAGCGATCCAGAAAGAGCTCGGTGACAAGGATGGACGTCAAGGGGAAATAGATGAACTGCGGGACCAGTTGGAAAAGTCCGATGCACCTGAGCGGATTAAAACCAAGATCGAGAAAGAGCTGGAGCGGTTGGAGAAAATGCCATCCACTTCTGCAGAAGGCTCGGTCATCCGCACGTATATTGATACGTTGTTTGCTCTCCCGTGGACAAAGACGACAGAAGACAATCTCGATATCAAGCACGCGGAAGAAGTGCTGGACGAAGACCACTACGGTCTGGAAAAACCAAAAGAGCGTGTCCTGGAATACTTGGCTGTGCAAAAGCTGGTCAATTCCATGCGCGGTCCGATTCTCTGTCTGGTTGGTCCTCCAGGGGTAGGGAAAACTTCCCTTGCTCGTTCTGTCGCACGTGCGCTGGGACGTGAATTTGTGCGGATTTCGCTCGGTGGTGTCCGTGATGAAGCAGAGATTCGCGGCCATCGCCGTACGTACGTAGGGGCATTGCCAGGACGGATTATTCAGGGGATGAAGCAGGCGGGTACGATCAATCCGGTATTCTTGCTGGATGAAATCGACAAGCTCGCTTCCGATTTCCGTGGAGACCCTGCTTCTGCCTTGCTCGAAGTGCTGGACCCGAACCAAAATGACAAATTTAGCGATCATTATATAGAAGAAACGTATGATCTGACGAACGTCATGTTCATTACGACGGCAAACAGCCTCGATACCATTCCGCGTCCATTGCTCGACCGGATGGAAGTGATCTCGATTGCAGGCTACACAGAGCTGGAAAAACTGAACATCCTGCGCGGCTACCTGTTGCCGAAGCAAATGGAAGATCACGGTCTGGGCAAAGATAAGCTGCAAATGAATGAGGATGCCATGCTGAAGCTGGTGCGTCTGTACACGCGTGAAGCTGGTGTGCGCAATCTGAATCGGGAAGCAGCCAATGTCTGCCGCAAAGCAGCCAAAATGATTGTGAGCGGTGAGAAAAAGCGTGTGGTCGTTACCGCGAAGACACTGGAAGCGCTCCTAGGAAAACCACGCTTCCGCTATGGTCTGGCTGAGAAAAAGGATCAGATTGGTTCTGTTACAGGTCTGGCTTGGACGCAAGCTGGTGGCGACACATTAAATGTGGAAGTTAGCATTTTAGCCGGGAAAGGCAAGCTGACGTTGACCGGACAGCTGGGCGATGTGATGAAGGAATCGGCACAGGCTGCCTTCAGCTATATACGTTCCCGTGCGCACGAGTGGGGAATCGATCCGGATTTCCATGAAAAGAACGACATCCATATTCACGTTCCCGAGGGTGCGATTCCAAAAGACGGACCATCCGCAGGGATAACAATGGCAACTGCTCTGGTGTCTGCGTTGACAGGAATTCCGGTGAAAAAAGAAGTCGGAATGACGGGCGAAATTACCTTGCGTGGTCGGGTGCTTCCGATTGGTGGTCTGAAGGAAAAATGCATGTCTGCTCACCGTGCAGGCTTGACGACGATCATTTTGCCGAAGGACAACGAAAAGGACATCGAGGATATTCCGGAAAGTGTACGTGAAGCACTCACCTTCTTCCCTGTAGAACATGTGGATGAAGTGTTGCGGCACGCACTAACCAAACAGCTAGTAGGTGACAAAAAATGAAAGTAACTTCATCTGAGTTTGTCATCAGCGCTGTAGGACCCAAGCAGTATCCAGAGGACGGCCTGCATGAAATTGCACTCGTGGGCCGTTCCAACGTAGGGAAATCGTCCCTTCTCAACAAAATGATGAACCGCAAAGGGCTGGCGCGCATCAGCTCCCGCCCAGGTAAAACACAGACGTTGAACTATTTCCGTGTCAATCAAATGCTCTATTTCGTCGACTTTCCTGGATATGGCTACGCGAAGGTGGCGAAGTCAATCAAGGAAACATGGGGCAAGATGATTGAAGGCTATCTGAAAAATCGCCAAGAGCTTCGCTTTGTGATCCAATTGGTGGACATCCGCCACGCGCCGAGCAAGGACGATATTGCCATGTACGATTGGTGCAAGCAAATCGGGATTCCGACCGTGGTAGTCGCTACCAAAGGGGATAAGATAGCACGCGGACGTTGGCTGCAGCATACAAAAGTAATCCGGCAAAGCCTGCGCTTGCGTGGCGATGACACGATCATTATCTTTTCCTCAGAGACAGGACAAGGCAAGGATGAGTTGTGGGGCGAAATTCTTCGCCGCTTGCGTGCCAATAACCATGAACCAGAAATGGATACGACGCAGGATTCTCATGCAACAGTTTCAAGCAAAAACGACTGAATGACCGAATAAGTCGTGACCCAATCCGGAGGGGGAAGGGGAGGCAGTTTTCGTGAGCGAGCTTGCACGCTTTGCCGTACGCGGTGTGATCGAAGGTTTCTATGGAACGCCCTGGACGCATGCAGAGCGGCTGGACATGATCGATTTTTTGAGTCGGCATGAATACAACACGTACTTCTATTCCCCAAAGGACGATATGTACTTGCGGGAAAAATGGATGGAGATGCACCCTGAAGCGGCTTCTCGTGAGATCAACGAGCTGATCTGTGCCACCCAAAAAGGGAGCGTGCACTTCGTTTACTGTCTGAGTCCAGGCTTGAGCATGGAGTACTCCAATCAAGAGCATAGCGCTCAGCTTTTACGGAAGTATCGAGCGATGTTTGACAGAGGAGTTCGGTATTTTGCCCTCTTGTTCGATGATATACCAATGCATCTCCTTCACCGGGCAGACGTAAAGCGATATCAACATCTGGCAGATGCCCATGTGGATGTGACGATGCGGGTCTGGGACGAAGTACGCCAATGGTCGGATCAAGTCAAACTGGTGATTTGTCCGACTCAGTACAACGGTCTCGGGAAAGAACCCTACATTCAGCATCTGGGTCTTCATCTGCCAGAACAGATCGACCTTTTCTGGACGGGACGCTTTGTCTGTTCCCCGTTCTTAACGGATGGGGATGCCGAGCGATTCCAGAAATATACCAGGCATAAACCTTTGTACTGGGATAATTATCCAGTTAACGATCTGGCGATGGCAAACGAGCTTCACATTGGACCGCTTCGCCATCGAGATCCCGATTTATGGAGCCACTCTGCGGGTTATGTAGCCAATGCGATGTCCAGACCGGAATGCTCGAAGATTCCTTTGATTACGACGGCAGCCTATTTACGCGATCCATTGGGCTATGATCCGCATACTGCTTGGGAAAAAGCGGTGGACGAAGTGGTAGGCTCCAGGGATGCCGCTGCGTTTATGCGCTTTGCCGATAACGTGCAGAGTTCGTTCCTCAATGAAATGGAGTCTCCTGCGATGATGGAAGCCTTATTGAAATTTCGTTTTCAGTTCCTTCAGGGAGATCGACATGAGGCGGTTTCGCATTTGCAAACGCTGTTCGCCGAGATGGAGGAGTCTGCCGAGCAATTGCTGCTGGGGATGACGAATCAAAAGCTGGCAACGGAATGCAGACCTTGGCTGGAGAAGTACCGACACTGGGCAAAAGTCGGTCAGTCGGCAGTAGGACTGGTCGAGGCAGGTACAAGTGGACGACTGACACAAGCAGCTTTTCACTTGCTGAAGCTCAAGCAATGGCTAAAACGAACGGAGAAGCTGCCGCAAAAAGTATGTGGGCAAGTCATGAATATATTCGTGGAAGCCGTGCTGCAGGAAGTGCGAAAGGCGACGTAGTCGAGCGTTATACAGTAAAAGGTTCCTTTTCCGGTAGAGGAGAAGGAACCTTTTGTTCTGTGTGTTCAGGCAGATTCACTGCCATCATTTGTTTTTCGCTTTCGCGTGCGACTGTTGCGGAGCCATTCTTGAATCGGCAGCTCCGCGAGAATCATCCCGACAAAGATCATCAGACACCCTGTCAGCTGTCGACCGTTCAACACTTCGTGAATAAAGACGAACGAGGTCAGTGCAGCAAATACGGGCTCCAGGGCGAAAATGAGTGCGACCCTGGTCGAGCTGGTCTGCTTTTGCAGGGCGGTTTGTGCCAGAAAAGCTAAGGCTGTTGCAAAAATGGAAGTGATGATGAGACCGAAAGCGACTTCCGGCATGAATAAGATCTGTGGGTCAAACGCACGACTCCAGTCTTCAAAGAACAACGCGTAAATCCAACTCAGGACTGCGACCGTTCCCAGCTGAGTGATGGCGAGAGGCAAAGCAGGAAAGTGAGGCGCGTATTTTCCCGTAAATATGATTTGCATGGCAAAGCAGATCGCACATCCAAAGACAAGAAGATCGCCTAAGTTAAACGAGAACTCCTGATTTTGGGTCAACAAGTACAGACCCATAGCTGCGAGAATAACGCCGACGATGGCAGCAGGCTTGACGCGCTCCTTCATCAATAGGAGAGAAAACAACGGCACCAGTACCACGGACAATCCGGTGATGAAGCCAGCTTTGGACGGTGTGGTATACAAGAGCCCAACGGTTTGCAAGGCGTATCCGAGACAGAGCCAGAATCCGAGAATCACCCCTGCCTTGAAAAGCGGACCGCGCCATTCTTTCCATTGTTGACGGTACAAGACTGATTGAATGATGAGTAGAAATAGAGCAGCGATGGTAAAACGGACTGCGTTGAACGTATTGGGAGGCAACGATGTGATCGCCTGCTGCACGATCAGGAATGTAGTCCCCCAGATAAAAGCGATTAGAAGCAGCGTTATGTCTGCCATCCATGGTTTTTTCAATGCTTCTTTTCTCCCTCCAGCACAATTCAAAATGTTTCTGATGTTCTCATATCTAGCCTGCATCATAAGACATTCTACGCATGAACGCAAGCAGATCTGATAAAGGTTTTCATTCAATGTGCACTCCGTTAATAAATTTTTCACAATTACTCGTGGTCGATTCTGGACATAATGTTATAATAATAATGCATTTTACACATGGTGTATGTAAGCACGTCATTCTGGGAGGACATTATGGATATTCTTTTGCTGGGCCTCAATTATAAAACGGCACCTGTCGAAATACGCGAAAAGTTCACGTTTAGCGACGATGGGACCGCCCGCGCTCTTCATCTACTCTCCCAGACGAAGAGTATTGCGGAATGTATTATTCTCGGTACGTGCAATCGCACGGAGATCTATGTTGTGTGCGATCAGGCCAATATCGGCCGTGACTATACTCGCCGCTTTTTGGCGGAGTGGTTTGGCGTGGAGAAAGAGCAATTTAAGGATCATTTGTATATAAAGGAAAACGAGCAGGCCATTGATCATCTGTTCCGTGTCTCTTCCGGTCTCGATTCCATGGTAGTTGGGGAGACGCAGATTTTGGGCCAAGTTCGGGATGCCTTCCTATTGGCGCAAGAGCACGTGACGACGGGGACTGTGTTTAATACCCTCTTCAAGCAAGCGATTACGTTTGCAAAGCGCGCACATACAGAGACAGCTATTGGACAAAATGCTGTATCGGTTAGCTACGCTGCTGTAGAGCTGGGGAAAAAGATATTCGGTTCCTTTGCCGGTAAGTCCGTACTGATCGTCGGTGCGGGAAAAATGAGTGAACTGACTGCCAAGCATTTGCATGCGAATGGCTCGGAAAAGGTACTCGTTGCCAACCGGACGCTGGAGAGAGCGCAGCTGCTCGCTGAAAAATTCAAGGGAGAATCCTGTACGATGGAGCAGCTGCCAGAGGCTCTGCTCACCGCAGACATCGTCATCAGTTCGACCGGGGCAAACGGTTATGTCCTGGGCAAAAACGAACTGGCTCCCATCATGAAAAAACGCAAGCATCGCCCGTTGTTTATGGTGGACATCGCGGTGCCGCGCGATCTGAATCCGGATCTGCACGATCTGGACAATGTGTATCTCTACGACATTGACGATCTGGAAGGCATCGTTGCGAGCAACGTGGCGGAACGTTCCCGGGAAGCAGATCGTCTGGATGCCATGATTCAAGATGAGATCGTCGCTTTTACCAACTGGTATCAAACGCTGGGAGTAGCCCCTCTGATTGCTGCCCTGCGTGAAAAAACGTTGGGTATTCAAAATGAAGCGATGCGGAAAATCGAAAACAAGCTGCCTAATCTGTCAGAGCGAGAGTTACATATCATCCGCAAGACCACAAAAGGAATCGTCAATCAACTCATGCACGATCCGGTTGTGCGTCTGAAAGAAATGGCGGCTTCAAAAAATGGAGAAGAAGTACTGGAGATGTTCTCCAAGATGTTTGCCTTGGAGGAAATTCTGGAACGCACGGAACAGGAAGCCAAGTGGGCAGATGAGAAAACCATACAGGCAACTCCTCGTGAGCAGGTGCTGGCATCCCGTGTCCGTGATTAAGCAAGACTGTTCAGCTACGGGCAATTGATAGAAACCGAATGGGGAAAGAGGGGAGAGAGTGCATGTCCGAGGTGAGATGGATCTACGACCTGACGATCTTTCTCTACGCTGCAAGTGTTCTCTTCTATTTTAACGACTTCTTGCAAAGCAACCGGAAAGTCAATCGCCTGGCTTTCGGGTTGCTTGCTGTCGTTTGGGCCTTGCAAACCGCTTTTTTTGTGTCACAGACCATTATGAAG
>JARDZO010000185.1 GCA_029240815.1 Brevibacillus sp. | reverse complement strand
ACAGCTAAATGAGTTTTCCCAATTCTGCTGCTTGGTAAATCCAACTGGGAATGTCCTATCACATTCGTGGATCGGGAAGACCACTCAAAAACCGGTTATCAGCAAATAGAACCCTGTAAAAAGGAGGATGATGTAAGTCACGATCTGGAAGGCTCTTTGACTAATCCATTTGAATAATAATTGACCAAGGAATATTCCGGCAAAAAGGGGAGGAACCGCAATCATGGACGATATCCAAACCTCCTTATTCGTACCATCAAATGTGATTTGCATGACCAGGCTGACGAAATAGACAAAGAGATAGTAAGCGAGAGTCGTACTGCGAAGCGTTTCCTTTTTCGCTCCCACTCCCGCAAAATAAAGCAACAAAGGGGGGCCGGGTATCCCGATGCTCGTGGTGAGCAAACCCGAAATGCCGCCCGTTACGTAATCTTTCATCTTGGTTTGCTGCATGGTTAATCGTAAGATCAGCATGGCGGTCAGTATCAGAATCATGGCGCCAACTACCATTTTCAAGTAGTGCACATCTGCATAGAGATAGATGAAAATCCCCGGAATGAGGCCAACGATGCTACCTTTAATCAGTCTTCCTAGCAGAGCGGTGTCTACTTCTTTTCTAATTTTGTAAATCATGAATACAGAGATGCAAAGGGAAAGGATGATATTGATTTGTATGGCGGTATGAGCGGAGTAGAGTAGGAACAAAAAAGGCGTACCGATAATGGAAAAGCCATAGCCGGTACTTGTTTGTAATAAGGCAGCTATAAGGACAATGGAAACGAGCACGACCCAATTATCCATTTTGAATATCACTTCCATCCATTTTTTCAATTGTTCACTATGATTTTATCTTTATCCAAGAGTGAAGTAAAACGAACAACATGCGGGAAATTGGAAACGGATGGAATGGCGAAAACGCTTGCAATTTTCCCTGCCTTGTCATACATTAGAGACACGGATAAGATCACAGAATTTGCTTGCATCTTATTCAACAAGTGAACAAACAAAAGGCAAAGGTGCCATGAACATGAGGTGTATTTCCTCTGTTTTGGCACCTTTTTTGCATTTTGAAAAATGGATATTGGTCTGAGGGGAGTGTGACCACGATGGAAAAACCAATTCGAGCGACACCGTTAGCAGTCCGCATGATTCCGAATGTCGATTCGCAATTTGCGGAAAAGCTGAATCTGCCTCCCCATATTCGCAGCCTGGGTCTATTGACCTCGACGATTGATGATGTGGGCTACACGGCAGTCGATGAAGCGACGAAAAAGGCAGCAGTGGAAGTGGTGTATGCCAAGTCGTTCTACGCGGGATCGGGTCACGCGTCCGGTCCGTTGTCGGGTGAATTCATCGGGATCATCGGAGGAGTGACGCCTTCGGAGGTTCAAAGCGGCCTGGATGCTGCCGTGGCATTCATGGAAAGCGGAGCCTGCTTTTATTCCTTGAATGAAGAAGGGACCCATGCTTACTACGCCCATGTCGTGTCGCGGACGGGTAGCTATCTATCCGAGGTAGCCGGTATTCCTGAGGGAGAGCCGCTCGCTTATCTGATCGCTCCTCCACTGGAGGCGGTTTACGGGATTGATGCTGCGCTAAAGGCAGCGGATGTTCAAATGATGCAGTTCTTTGGACCACCGACAGAGACCAACTTCGGGGGAGCGCTGTTAACGGGCAGCCAATCTGCTTGCAGGGCAGCAGCAGATGCCTTCGCCGATGCGGTAAGAAGCATTGCCATACAGCCTGTCAAATTAACCTAGGGAATGTCCCTCTTGAAGGGGAGGAAATGTAAATGCGCGCTCATGCATACTCACTCGGCATGATTGAAACGTTAGGGCTACCCGCTCTGATCGCCGCTGCTGATGCTGCCGCCAAGGCTGCTGATGTGAAGGTCGTTACCTACGAAGGGGCAGACGCGGGGATCGTGACGGTCTACGTCATCGGGGATGTGTCGTCGGTGCAGGCCGCTGTAGACGCTGGTGCCGAAGCGGCAAGACGTGTCGGAAGATTGCTTCATTCACACGTCATCCCGCGTCCTGACGAGAATGTGCCGAAAATGATTAAAAATCTGATCAGTCCGGAAGAGAAGAAAGAAGAAACGCCGACTCCGCCACAAACCGTGTCCGGTCTGGCTGATCAATCGATCAACGACTTACGAAAGCTGGCTCGTTCCTATGCGGACTTCCCGCTTTCTCCACAGGAAATTGGTACAGCGAAAAAAGAAGAGCTCGTACGCCTCCTGGAAGAGAAGCAAAAAGGCGGAGGTGAGCAAGAACGATGATGCTAGATGCTGATCTGTCCTCCATACAGGAAGTACGTACTTCTTTGACACAAGCCAAAGAAGCGCAAAAAAAATTGGCTACCTACAGTCAGGAGCAGATCGATGCAATCGTCGCGGCGATGTCCAAAGCCGGTGTGGAAGCTGCTGAACGGCTAGCTGCTATGGCTGTTGATGAAACAGGCTTTGGTAACATTCCGGATAAACGGATGAAAAATCTGTTTGCTGCGGAAAGTGTGTACGCTTCGATCAAAAACGTAAAAACGGTTGGAATCATTCGTAAAGATGAGGAAAACAAAGTGTGGGAAGTGGCACAGCCGGTCGGTGTCGTAGCAGGAATCGTTCCATCTACCAATCCGACATCGACGGTCATCTTCAAGTCGATGATTGCCATCAAGGCACGCAACGCCATCGTATTTTCCCCGCATCCGTCCGCTGCCGCATGTACGCTGGAGGCAGCAAGGCTCATGGCTCAGGCTGCTGTGCAGGCGGGAGCGCCGGAAGGATTGATCCACTGTGTCAGCAAGCCTACACTGCCAGCGACGAACGAGCTGATGAAGCACAAGCTGACCAACGTCATTCTTGCCACGGGCGGATCTCCGATGGTCCGGGCAGCTTACAGCTCAGGCAAACCGGCGTATGGTGTAGGTCCTGGTAATGTGCCCGTCTACATCCATCACAGTGCTGATATGGCTGCCGCTGCCAAGCGCATCGTGCAGAGCAAGACGTTTGACTACGGCACGATCTGCGCTTCCGAGCAAGCGCTGGTCATCGAGGAATCGATCAAACACCAGATGATTGCGGCACTGAAGCGCGAAGGTGCCTATTTCCTGGACGACCACGAAAAGGAAAAAGTAGCTGCCATCATCATGGTCAACGGCTCGCTCAATGCCAAGATCGTGGGCCGTTCTCCCCAGACGATCGCACAGATGGCGGGAATCGCCATTCCAGCTGAAACACGCGTGCTGATCGCCGAAGAGACTGGGGTAGGGAAAGCGTATCCGCTGTCGGTTGAAAAGCTGGCTCCTGTCCTGGCGATGTACACCGTACAAGATCAGCAGGAAGGCTTTATCCGGTGCCGGGAACTGCTGGAGCTGGGCGGTCTGGGTCACACGGCTGGCATCCACGCACAGGACGACAACGTCATCGCTTCGTACGGTCAGGCGATGCCTGCATCTCGCATCCCGGTAAACACGGGAACGACATTTGGCGGGATCGGCGCGACGACAGGAATTCAGCCTTCCTTTACCCTGGGATGCGGTTCTTTTGGCAATAACATTACGTCCGACAATATCGGACCCCAGCATCTGTTCAACATCAAGCGGGTCGCATTTGGCATTCGGGAAATGCCGGAGTCTCAGCCGGTACAGTCCCAGCCGCAAACGACTGAAGCGGAAGAAGCGGTCATGCAAGCCGTCTCTTCGATGAATATCGGTCTGAGCCGCGATGAGATCAAAAACATCATCAAGTCTGTATTAACGGAAATGACGTCTTAAACCACTAAAAATTTGTCTATACATGTAAGGAGGAAAAGGAAATGGCAGGAGAAATGTCCGCATTGGGAATGGTTGAAACAAAAGGGTTGGTAGGTGCAGTGGAAGCGGCTGACGCAATGGTAAAGGCGGCAAACGTGAAGCTGATCGGAAAAGTACACGTGGGTGGCGGTCTGGTGACCGTTATGGTTCGCGGTGACGTAGGTGCAGTCAAAGCTTCCACGGACGCAGGTGCCGCTGCTGCCGAAAAAGTGGGCGAACTCGTTTCCGTACACGTAATCCCACGTCCGCACGGTGATATTGAATTAATCTTGCCAAAGCTCGAAGGGTAATCCCGTATGGCAGTCATCACAGAAACATCCTTGAGAGCCATGCATAAAACAGGCATACCAAACCCCTTTCTCCTGGAGAAAGGGGACAAAATGACCCCCGCAGCGGCAGATTACTTGAAGGGAAGAGGGATTCAAGTGAAAGCGTTTGACGAACATCAGCAGCCTTCCACCGATCAAGCTGCCGTGGCCATATCAGAGATTCCCATCGGCGTATCCAATCGTCATGTGCATTTGTCGCCGGAGGATGTGGAGCGGCTGTTTGGAGAAGGGCACCAATTGACACCGATGCGCGAGCTGTCTCAGCCAGGCCAGTTTGCCTGCCAGGAAACAGTGACGCTGGTCGGTCCAAAAGGAAGCATCCATGGCGTGCGCATTCTCGGCCCAGCCCGTGGCGCGACGCAAGTGGAAATTTCCCGGACAGACGGCTTTTCTCTCGGTGTGCACGCGCCTGTACGCATGTCAGGTGATATCGAAGGAACGCCAGGTATGGTGCTGGTGACAGCAAAAGGTACGGTTGTATTGACCAAAGGCGTCATCGTTGCCAAGAGACACGTCCATATGTCGGTGGAAGAAGCCGAGCTCTATCAAGTGAAGGATGGAGACACACTCATTTTGGAGACACAGACGGATCGTCCTATTTTGTATCCGGATGTCGTTGTCCGCGTGAACCCGCGGTTCGCTCTGGACTTTCATGTGGATTTGGACGAAGGCAATGCCGCCAATTTGAAAACGGGCGACCGGGTAAAGGTAATCGGCAAAAACGGCCAGCTTTACTCCGGCTACCGGAGGTGAGAGCTTGATGGACATCCGAGAGATGGTCGCATCCATTACAAAAGAAATCCTGCAATCGATGAATCAGGAAAAAAAGAAGCAAGCTCCCCGTGTCCTGTACGTCTTTTGTGACAGTCAGGCACACGAAGCCTTTACCGATCATTTTATCCACTTGAAAAACAACGGGGTTTGCCACGATATTCTGTTTCTGGATGGAGAGACGTCCTCGTGGTTGGGCATGCACAAGATCGAATGCGGGGGAGCGGGAAAAATCATTACAGCGGATGAATACGCTCCCGCTCCGCTGGAAGTGTCAAAAGATTACGTCGGTATCGTTATTCCTGAGCTCGATCTCGATAACGCTGCTCGCATTGCTACCGGACTAAAAGGAACGATCAAGGCAGAAATCGTCTTCTCCGCATTGGTCACCGGTAAATTCGTCATTGCAGGCTCTGATGTGCCCGGTCTCAAGCGCGCAGATCGCCGTACCCTGCAGACGCTGACACTGACGCCTGCTTATGAAAAGCTGTTCCAGCGCCATGTGCAAGAGCTGGGAGAGCTGGGCATCGAATTCGCACCGCAAAAACGACTGGCAGAGCGTGTAGTTTCCAAGCTGAAGGCACAGCTGCAAAAGGATGAAGTCAAGCCAGACCAGCCAGCTTTGACAGCCTTGGATGAAGCGGAAGCAGTCTTTTCCGGCAAGCTGTTGACAGCGGACTGGATCCGTTCTCAGCCTCAGCTGCGCAATACGACTTTGCTCGTCAAAAAGGGAGCGATCGTCTCTCCTTTGGCTCATGACAGCATGAGAGAGCGCGGTATTACGGTCAGCTATTTGGGAAAAGGGTGATCAACGCATGTTCTTGGGAAAAGTGATCGGAAGCGTGTGGGCGACCCAGAAGGAAGCAGGCATGGAAAATTTGAAGCTGATGGTCGTCCAGCCTATTGACTGGCGCGGCGAGGAAGGCGGACAGACCGTCATCGCAGCAGACCGGATCGGCGCGGGCATCGGCGAGCAGGTCATCGTTTCGCGCGGTACGCCTGCGCGAATCCTGTTTTCCGGCAACAGTGTTCCCATCGATGCCGTGATCGTAGGGATCGTCGATTCATTCGAGGTGCCGGGAGCAGCAGGAGGAGAGGGATAGACATGGAACAGGAACGCTCACGAGTCATACAGGAATTCGTACCGGGAAAACAGGTCACCCTGGCTCACGTGATCGCCAACCCGGACGAGATGCTCTATACCAAGCTTGGGATCAAGGAAGCGGGAGCCATCGGCATTCTGACCTTGACTCCTACAGAGACCGCGATCATTGCCGCTGATATTGCCACCAAGGCTGCGAGTGTCGAGCTGGGCTTCCTCGATCGATTTACGGGTTCGTTGATCGTGGTCGGGGATGTCTCGGCTGTCGAAATGGCAGTAGAGGCAGTCAATAATGTGTTGAGTCAAAAACTACGATTTACGCCGGCGTTGGTGACCAAGTCATGAGCAAGCGAGTCATGATTATCGGCGCCATCGAAGCGGGCAAGTCTTCTCTGGTGCGAGCGCTGTTCAATGACGAGCAGCCTGCCAGAAAGACACAGGCGTTGGAGTATCGCGATTGGGTTATTGATACACCGGGTGAGTACAGCGAAAACCCGATGTTTTACCGTACGTTGATGGCTACTTCCCTGGAAGCGGGCATCGTCGTCATGGTGCAGGACGCCACTCGCGAACGGAATTACTTTCCTCCTGGCTTCTCGCAAGGCTTTCCACAAGATTGCGTAGGGGTGATCACCAAGATCGATCATCCAGATGCAGATCTGCAGAGAGCCGAAGCCTATTTACGGCAATCACTGGGCGACGCTGACATTTTTCGTACCTCTTCTCATACGGGGGATGGAGTGCCCGAACTACGAGCTTTTTTACAAAAAATTGTCCAGCAATAAGCCTCTTTTCCGCAAGAGCCTGTCTGTGAGAAAATTAGGGCAATACCAACGTCATGCAGGTGAAAAGAGGTTCGTATGCTAACCATACGGGAATTGTGCTCACAGGCTACTACTTTGAGTGAGGAAGACATTCGGATTGTAGAAGATCTGGCTTCCAAGCTGCAGATCTTTGCTGATTTGTCCCAGGCGGACATGTTTATCGATTGCCCGACAGCAGACAAAAGCTGTGCGCTGGTCATCGCGCAAGCTTCACCGAGTACGGCAAGATCCATGTACAGAGGATCGGTCGTGGGGCAATTGGCGACAGCGGTGAATGAGCCAGCTGTCATGTACTGTCTGACGACGGGGAAGCCCGTCATCGGATCCCGCGGTGTATCCCAAGAGCAGGTCGTCATGAGGCAAAGCGTTGTGCCCATCACAAATGCTGCGGGGGAAACGATCGGTACTTTGATCACGGAACAGGATATTTCCAAACAGGTCGAGCAGGAGAAAAATGTGGAGATGCTCAAGGAAACGACGGAGCATCTGAGTGAGACCTTGATTCAGTTTGCAGTGCCAGACATGCCCATCTCTTCGCTCATGCACGAGGGGATGATTTTATTTGACCAGGGTGGCGTCATTACCTATGCCAACGGTCGAGCTCAGAAGTTGCTTTCTTTGATCGGCCTGGAAGAGCCCGAGAAAGGGATCAGCATTGAACGTATTTTTTCCTGGCGTGTTTCCCCGGAAAACTTTGTGCGACACGGGGGATACATTCAGGAGGAGCTGTCTAGAGGGAAGCATTTTATTATGATGAAAGCGGTTTCTGCCGCTCGCAAGCCCGACAACATCGGGGGAATTATTCTGTTGAGGGATATTTCCGATATACGAGAAAAAGAAAAGCAGCTGATGATCAAGTCAGCCGTCATTAAAGAGATTCATCATCGCGTCAAAAACAATTTGCAGACAATCGCAAGTTTGCTGCGCCTGCAGATGAGGCGTTCGCAATCGAACGAAATCGAGAAGGTATACCGGGAAAGCATCAACCGGATCAACAGCATCGCCATCATTCACGAGTATTTGGCACAGGATGGCCTGGAGCAGATTGATTTCAAAGAAATTTTGACCAAAATATCGAAAATTATCGTCTCTTCCATGAGGCGTTCCGAGCAAGCTATACAGGTCGTAGTGGCAGGAGAGTCCGTCTATCTGCCGTCCAACAAAGCAACATCGTTTGCCCTGATCGTGACTGAGTTGATCCAAAACTGCATGATTCACGGCTTCCGCGATCAGCATGAAGGAACCATTGCCGTGGCACTCGTGACCAAAGATGACTTTATTAGCCTATCGGTTACGGATGATGGAGTGGGCATTGAAGATATGGAACTGGTGCTGCAAAAGGGGCATCTGGGACTAAAAATTGTGGATACCTTGGTCAAAGAAGACCTGGAGGGCACGATGCACTTCCGCAATACCGGCAACGGTACGGAGGTGACCATTCTCTATCCGATTCAAAAGGAGGATGACGATGACACAGCCGAAGATTATGGTAGTGGATGACGAGCCGATCATTCGCATGGATTTGCGTGAGATGCTCGAAAATGAAGGGTATTTGGTAGTCGCCGAAGCAAAAAACGGGGAGGAAGCCGTTTCGCTGGCACACCGTCACAAGCCAGATCTGATTATCATGGATGTGAAAATGCCTGTCTTGAATGGGATCAAGGCAAGCGGCATCATCCGTTCCTTTTCCGACAGCTCAATTCTGCTCTTGACCGCTTACAGCCAAAAGGAGCTGGTCCAGGATGCGCGCAAGGCAGGCGTAACAGCCTACCTGGTGAAGCCAGTGTCGGAGGACGATCTCATTCCAGCAGTAGAGATCGCCCTGAGTCAAAAAGAGAAAGTGGTCGCGCTCAAGAAGGATATCCACACGTTGAAACAGAAAATAGAAGATCGAAAAGCGGTAGAAAAGGCAAAAGGAAAGCTCATGAGCAGTCTTTCTCTCGAGGAGGACGCTGCCTACAAATGGCTGCAGCAGGTAAGCATGCAACGGCGCATGCCACTCGCAAAACTGGCGGAAGAAATCTTGTCCGGCGAGCAAGCCATCGAATCCAATGCCTAAACGTAACATCGCTATACCGAAGGCGATGACAAGTAGATAGAAGAGTAAGAGAGCAAAGGCGCTTGAATGAGTCCGGAAGCAAGGTTCCGGCTGTTCAGGCGCTTTTTTGTTTACAGATTGGAAGGACTGTCTGGCACGTCAATGGCACGAGGAGGTTCGTTATGGATGAACAATGGATCCAAAGCGTCGGGATCGACGTGGGAACCAGCACCACCAAAATGATTGTCAGCCGCTTGCGACTGGGGCGAATGTCCAGTACCTTTTCGTTGCCTCGCTATCAGATCGTAGAGCGACAACTGCTCTATGCTAGTGCCGTTCATTCCACACCGTTGCTAGGTTTTGATGAAATTGACGCAGAGGGCATCGGCGCGATTCTGGGAGCCGAGTATGCGAAGGCCCAAATCAACCTCTCGGATATCAAATCAGGTGCGGTCATCATCACGGGCGAGACGGCCAGCAAAAAGAACGCCCAGCATATCGTACATCTGTTGGCAGAACGATCGGGAGATTTTGTCGTTGCGACAGCGGGCGCGGATTTGGAAGGCATTCTGGCGGGCAAGGGAGCAGGAGCGGAGAAACGTTCACAAGCAATCCAAGGGACGATCGTAAATGTAGATATCGGAGGAGGCACTGCGAACGCCGCTTATTTTTACAGAGGGAAAGCAATCGCGACAGTAACCTTTCATGTGGGAGGAAGACTGATTCGACTTGATTCACGTGGGCACGTCCAGTATGTGTCCCCTCATATACAGGCATGGCTGACCGCGAAGAATTTGAGGGTACAGCCCGGTCAGGAAATGACAGTGGAGCAGATTCGGGAAATTGCTGGGGAAATGGGCCGCAGTATGCTGGACTATCTCACCGGTCGTGAAAGGAATACATCCGGATTGCTGGTACTCGGTCACCATTTGCGAGAAATGATTCCGTTCGAGGAGCTGTCGGTTTCCGGTGGGGTGGGACAGCTAATGGCAGAACAGCCTGTAGAAACGATAGCTGATGTCAGTCGATATGGCGATTTCGGTCCAATGCTCGGGCATGTCTTGCAGCAAGCAAGAAAAAGGGGGGAGTACCCGGTCAGGTGGGTAGATCCTGAACAGACAGTACGTGCTACGGTGATCGGCGCAGGAATGCAGAGCACGGAAATCAGCGGTTCTACCGTACACATCAAGGCAGAGCTGCTGCCGATCCGCAACATCCCCATTCTCAAGCTGGAGCTGTCTGAAGAGCATTTGACCGACCCGGAAAAGCTGCGGCGGGAAGTAACCAATGTGTACGACTTGGGTGTCCGCCTGTTTGATCAGACCTCAGGTATCCCGTTTGCGCTCTCGCTGTCTGGTATTGGCTACTGCTCGTACCAGCTGCTGCAGATGATCGCAGAGGAGCTGTCGGATCAATACCGGCGCATGTTTTCCGACAGTCGGATCATGGTCGTGATCTGTGAGACAGATATGGCCAAAGCGCTGGGTCAAGCGCTGGCACTGAGGTGCAGTGGGAAACCAGAAATCATTTGCATCGACCAGGTGCGAGTAGAATACGGCGATTACATCGACTTGGGCGAGCCGATTTCCGGAACGATCATCCCTGTCGTGGTAAAAACGCTTGCCTTTGATGAAAGGCTTTAAAAAGGGGTGAATGGGATGAACATGAAAACGACTGTACTCGGACAGACCTACCAATTCCGAGATCTGAAAGAAATCTTCGCGAAGGCGAACGAGGACAAATCGGGTGACCAGTTAGCTGGCATCGCCGCTGAGGATTCGCGCGAGCGTGTGGCAGCCAAGCAGGTACTAGCGGATCTGACTCTGGCCGATATACGTAACAACCCGTTACTGCCTGCTGAGGAAGACGAGGTATCCCGCGTCATCGAAGCGGGTATCAACGAGAAGGTCTACAGCGAGATCAAAAACTGGAGCGTAGCGGAGCTGCGCGAATATTTATTGAGCCATCAAGCGGGGGACAGCGAAATCAAGCGAATCAGCCGGGGATTGTCCAGCGAAATGATCGCGGCGACTGCCAAGCTGATGAGCAATCTCGATCTGATTACGGCTGCGGCCAAAATCCGCAATATCACTCACTGCAACACCGCTATCGGCCAGACGGGCGTACTGGCTGCGCGGGTGCAACCCAATCATCCTTCTGACAATGTGCAAGGCATCAAGGCAGCGCTCTATGAAGGCTTGAGCTACGGAATCGGTGATGCTGTCATCGGGATCAACCCGGTTATCGATACGTCGGATAGCGTCAAGGACATTCTGATGATGACCAAAGACGTGATGAACAAGTGGGACATTCCGACCCAGAACTGTGTACTGGCTCACGTCTCTACGCAAATG
>JARDZO010000444.1 GCA_029240815.1 Brevibacillus sp. | reverse complement strand
CCTCCTCCAATGATCGAGTTATCTATTTGTTTTATTTTATCAGAATCATCTCAGAAAATGAATGACTATTCAGTCTCTAGGGCATTCTTTTTCTGAAAAATAAAACAAAACTGAGCGGTTGCTCAATAATGATTATGCTATGATCTTACCACACTTATCGTCGGTCAACCATACTAAAAAGTGGGCCTTCGTAAACTTGGCTCGGTCAAGCCTTTGGGAAGGACCCATACTCATCTGAAAAAGAAAAACAGTCGCCTGGACGTGCCAGACGACTGCTTTTTCAGGTGCAATCTCTTACTTCCCGGATACTTCTTTTGATGCAGCATCCGATTCTACCGTTTTCTTCTGCTTTTGGTCTTTTTGCTCACTGCGCACATCAGCCAAGGATTTGACCTTCGTCGCCTTGATACGCTTGTTACGTGGCAGATCGGTAGGCTCCAGGTTGTCTGCCTCATCCTGCATAAGCGCCGCGATCCCGACCGCTTTTCCTTTGGCTGCCTGGCAGTATTCGCAGTTTTCTTCGTCGTGCTCATGATATTGCTTTGGTTCTGGATAGGAGGTAATGACACCCTCGAAGTTGCGCAGAACGACTTTATCGGATGCCTGCGAGATAATGTAGTTCGGGCTCACCGGGATTTTACCGCCGCCGTGTGGAGCATCGACTACGAAGGTTGGTACAGCGTAGCCAGAGGTATGGCCGCGCAGGTGTTCAATGATCTCGATACCTTTGCTGACAGGTGCGCGGAAGTGACCAATCCCCTCCGACAGGTCGCATTGATAGATATAGTATGGACGGACGCGGATTTTCACCAGATCCTGCATCAGTTTTTTCATCGTATTGGGGCAATCGTTGATACCAGCCAGAATAACAGCTTGGTTCCCCAGCGGCACACCTGCGTTCGCTAGCATCTCACAGGCCTGTTTTGCTTCCGGTGTAATTTCTTTTGGATGGTTAAAGTGTGTGTTGAGCCAAACTGGGTGATACTTTTTCAGGATATTGCACAGGTTTTCGGTGATGCGTTGTGGGAATACCACAGGCGCACGTGTACCGATACGGATGATTTCCACGTGCTCGATTTCACGCAGGCTGCTGATGATGTATTCGAGTACACGGTCGTTGATCAAGAGACCGTCTCCACCGGACAAAAGAACGTCACGGATTTCTGGAGTACGACGAATATAGTCAATACAAGCATCCAGCTGTTTCTTTGGCACGCCCATTCCGATCTGGCCGGAGAAGCGGCGACGAGTACAGTAACGGCAGTACATCGAGCATTGGTTGGTTACGAGAAACAGCACGCGGTCTGGATAGCGGTGAGTCAGACCAGGAACAGGAGAATCCTCGTCTTCGTGAAGCGGGTCTTCCATGTCGTATTTGGTGCGGACCATTTCCGAGGAAAGCGGAACGGACTGCATGCGTACAGGATCACTCGGATCATCTGGATCCATCAGGCTGGCGTAGTAAGGAGTGATGTTCAATGGGATGGTCTGGGTGGAAATACGTACGCCTTCTTCTTCTTCAGGAGTCAGATTGACTACCTGCTTGAGATCATCTACGGTTTTAATGGTGTGGGTCAGCTGCCACATCCAGTCATTCCACTGTTCGTCGGTAACGTCTTTCCAGAGCTCAATATCGCGCCAATTGCGCTTCGTTGCTACTGCCATGGTTTGTTACATCCCCTCTCGTCAATAGTGAAGCAATTGTCATTCACTCGTTGAACAAGAGATGCAAGGGTCGTGCCAATCAAATCGAAAAATTTAGAAAATAAGGAATAGAGCGGTTTTGTCGGCCTTCAGCTGTGTTTTGCGCTCCTGTTTCCCCTCGATTATTGTGCCGAAATTTCGGCAGTTAATTGAGAGGGTTTGCCCGTTGATTCAGCTTGTATTGCAGGGTCTGCCGCGGAATTCCTAGCAGCTTGGCTGCTCGAAGGACGTTTCCCTCCGTCGTTTTCATGGCATCCTGAATTACGTGCTCCTCTATCTCCTTCAATAGGTCCGGGAGAGTTCTGCCTGCTCCGGGCTGCAGCAGATTTGTCGGGACGACCTGCTCCGCCTCGCTTTGTCCCAACGGCCGCTCCAGCAAGTGCGGCGGCAAATGCTCCATGTCAATCGTAGTACCTTCGACCATGTTCATCGCAGCCTCTACGACATGCTCCAATTCCCGTACGTTTCCTGGCCACGAATAGGAACGAAACAAATGTTCCACCTCGCTGCTGAAAGCCAGTACGTTCATGCCAAACTGCTGATTGAATTTCTCGAGAAAATGGTTCGACAATAGATGGATATCTTCCCTGCGATTTCGCAGCGGTGGCAGCTCAAACGATACCACGTTGATGCGATAGTACAAGTCCGTACGCATCAGCCCTTGCTGAACAAGCTTTTGCGGAGGCTCGTTGACGGCTGCGATCACACGAACGTCGACTTTGCTTTGCTGGCTGCCGCCGATCCTGCGAATCTGCCCATCCTGCAATACCCGAAGCAGCTTTGCCTGTAAATCCAGCGGCATGCTGTTCAGCTCATCCAAAAACAATGTCCCTCCATCTGCTAGCTCAAACAGACCCGGTCTGTCATCTGCCCCCGTGAAGCTCCCTTTCGTTGTACCGAATAACAGGCTTTCCAATAACGACGAAGGGAGCGCCGCACAGTTTTGCGCAATAAAGGGCTTGCTGCTGCGTGACGACGCTTGGTGAATCGACTGGACAAACAGTTCCTTACCAGTACCCGTCTCTCCGTAAATCAACACGGGCGAGGAAGTACGAGCGGCCCTGCGAGCACGATCTTTCACCAGATCCATCTGCTCGCTACAGGTCAAAATATCATCAAAATGAAAGGAGAGCCCATCCTTTTGGTTCTTGGTTCGCTTGGGCTTGCTGATCTTCGCCTGCAAATCGACCAGTCGCTCCGACAATTCTTTCAGTTTTCCGATATCCTTGGCTACCTCGACTGCTCCAACCAGCCTTTTGCCTACGCGCACAGGCAAGGTCGTATTGAT
>JARDZO010000184.1 GCA_029240815.1 Brevibacillus sp. | reverse complement strand
TACAAGTTCGTCGTCGATTGGCTCCAGGTCGGAGACATCGTGATCAATATGGGTTATGAAGTCAATCAGCTCAATGCCATGATGCTGGTGATCGTGACTTTGGTCAGCCTATTGGTTCAGATTTACTCCAAGGGCTACATGCATGGCGATGAACGCTTTCCTGTTTTTTATCAGTACCTCGCGTTGTTTACCTTTTCGATGCTGGGGCTCGTGATTTCACCCAATCTGCTGCAAGTGTACATTTTCTGGGAGCTGGTGGGTGTCTGTTCGTTCCTGTTAGTGGGTTACTACTTCTTCAAGCCGGAAGCAAAGGCTGCTGCCAAAAAGGCATTTATCGTCACACGCGTCGGCGACCTCGGGCTGTTTATCGGGATTTGCCTGCTGTTCTGGTGGACTGGCAGCTTTGATTACGAACAAATTTTTGAAAGTGTGGCACTTGGCAGGCTAGAGCCTTGGATGATCACGCTAGCAGCGATCCTCATTTTCATAGGAGCCATAGGGAAATCAGGTCAGTTCCCACTTCATACGTGGTTGCCTGATGCGATGGAAGGTCCTACTCCCGTATCTGCTCTGATCCACGCTGCAACGATGGTAGCTGCAGGGGTGTATCTGGTGGCAGCAACGTATCCGGTATTCATCGCTTCGGAATCGGCTTTGACTGTTGTGGCTTATGTGGGTGGTTTCACGGCGATCTTCGCTGCTTCTATCGGCTTGACTCAGCGGGATATTAAGAGGGTACTCGCGTATTCGACTGTCAGCCAGCTCGGCTATATGATGATGGCTTTGGGTGTTGCTGGAGCAGCCGGTTACGTCGCCGGATCCTTCCACCTGATGACTCACGCCTTTTTCAAAGCACTTCTCTTCCTGGGGGCAGGTAGTGTCATCCATGCCGTACATACGCAGGATGTGTTTGAGATGGGCGGTCTGTGGAAGAAGATGCCGATCACCGCACTTACGTTTTTGATTGGCTGTTTGGCGATTGCGGGGATCTTTCCATTCGCCGGTTTTTGGTCCAAAGAAGCGATCCTGGGTGCCGTCTATGCAGCGCATCGTTACGATCTGTTGGTGATCGCGCTTGTAGCTGCTTTCTTTACGGCGTTCTACATGTTCCGTCTATACTTCCTGACATTTACCGGCAAGCCGCGCGGCAAGCATGAAGCGCATGAGTCGCCGGCCGTAATGACAGGACCACTCTTGGTTTTGGCTGTTTTGGCTATCGTGGCAGGCTTTGTCAATACGCCGTACGCACCGATGCTGTCGGAATGGCTGCTGGCTTCTAATACGGGTGCCGCCATTGCCAGCTCGTTTGGAGACGGAGGGGAGCATACGGCTTCCTGGTTGCAGGTACTTGCCCTGGCTATTTCGATTCTGGGTCTTGTACTTGCCTATCTGATGTACGGTAAAAAATCCGTTTCTGCAGATGCGATTCCGGAGACGTTGCCATGGCTCTATCGGTTGTCTTACCGGAAGTACTACGTAGATGAGTTCTACCATTACATGATCGTCCGACCGCTGGGATGGTTGGGTATCATACTGAACGGCTTTGACAAGTACATCGTGGATGGCTTGGTAGGTCTGACGGCAAAGATCACGCAGGGGATCGGATCCTTGCATGCCAGAGTGCAGAGCGGACAGATGCAGTCCTACGGGGCGATGGTGTTGTTTGGCTTGCTGCTCTTGATTGTCGCTATCAGCTTGACGGCGCGAGGAGGTGGACTCTTTGGATTCGGTCACTAATATCCTTTTGTCGTCACTCGTGTTTTCCCCGTTGCTGGCGATTGTGATCCTCGCTTTCGTGCCAAATCATCAAGGCGGGGCCATCAAACAAATTGGGATTTACGGAACATTGCTCCCTTTGATCCTGTCCTTGTGGATGTTCGGAAATTTCAATTACGAGACGGCTAACCTGCAGTTCATGGAAAAGCACGACTGGATCTCCATTCCTATTGGTATGGCACAGACTGGCGCAGTCTTTACGTTTGACATCAACTATGAGCTGGGAGTAGACGGGATTTCGATGCCGTTGATCCTGTTGACCGCGATCATCGGGACACTGGCAGCAGTTGCCTCCTGGCAAGTCAAAAAGAGATTGAAAGAGTATTTTATCCTGTTTCATATCTTGCTGATCGGGATGCTAGGCGTCTTTGCTGCAGACAACCTGTTCCTGTTCTTCATTTTCTTTGAAATGACGCTGGTGCCTATGTACTTCCTCATCGGCATCTGGGGCTACGGTGAGCGTGAACACGCCGCGAACAAGTTCCTGTTGTACAACGGAATCGGTTCAGGGATCATGCTTTTGGCTTTCATCGTCATCTTTATCATGATGCGTACACTGAATATCGATCAGATTGCCGCGATTCTGTCCACGCCGGAGCACCCGGCTGCAGGGGCACTGACACCGGAATTCCGCTTTGGATTGTTCCTGGCGCTGTTTATCGCATTTGCAATCAAGCTGCCGGTCTTTCCTTTCCACACGTGGATGCTGAAAGTACACGTGCAGGCTCCTCCATCTATCGTGATGATTCACTCGGGGATTTTGCTGAAGATGGGAGCTTACGGACTGCTGCGGATGGGTATCGGATTCTTCCCGGAGCAAGCCTATCAGTTCTCGACCTGGTTGGCCGTTTTGGGGATCATCAACGTCCTGTATGGAGCGATACTGGCATTCGTTCAAAAGGATTTGAAGATGGTGCTGGCGTACTCCAGTATCAGCCACATGGGAATCGTCCTTCTCGGGTTCGCGTCGATGAATACGATTGGCTTTCAGGGAGCGATGTTCCAGGTTGTGTCTCACGGATTCATCTCGGCGCTGCTGTTCTTCTTGATCGGCGTCATTTGGGACCGGACGCAGACCTCGATGATCGACGAACTGGGAGGCTTGGCCAAATCGATGCCTTTTGTTAGCGGGATCCTGCTGGCTGGGGCGATGGCATCTCTTGGACTGCCGGGAATGTCCGGGTTTATCAGTGAATTTTTTGCCTTCCTCGGATTGTTCGGACGTATGCCAGTTCTCGCTGCAGTAGGGGCACTGGGAATTGTACTCACAGCCGTGTATTTGCTTCGGGCGATCCTGCGCACGACCTTTGGACCAACGCCTGACCGGTTTAGTGGGCTCGCAGACGCGCAACCGATGGAAGTCATTCCGATGGTGGTTCTCTTGGGCTGCATTATCCTGATCGGGGTTTATCCGGCTGTTCTGGGAAATCCGATGCAGCAAGCACTGAAAACGATTGTACCCATAGTCACGGGAATAGGAGGGTAAATCCATGGACGTTAAAGATATCTTCTCGTATAACTGGAGTTACCTTCTGCCCGAGTTTATCATCCTAGGCTTTGCAACGGTGTTGTCCTTGCTGGACCTGTTTGCAGGAAAAAGACTCGGCAAACAAGTGATCGGGTGGCTGTCGTTGATCGGAGTCGCGCTGGCTGCCGTGTTTGTTTTCGTCAATGTAAACACGCTCGACAAGCCCTATAGCTACATGACGGACATGATCCGCATCGACAATTATGGCAATGCATTCAAGCTGATTTTTCTGGCGGGCACAGCTTTTGTCCTGCTGATGTCTCTGTCCTATTTGAAGCAGAGAGAAGTGGAGGATACAGGTGAGTATTACTACCTGCTCCTGACAGGCCTGCTGGGAGCGATGGTCATGGCGTCCTCCGCCGATTTGATCACATTGTTTGTCGGTCTAGAGCTTTTGTCCCTTTCTTCCTACGTATTGGTAGGGTTGCGGAAAAAGTCGCTCCATTCCAACGAATCGGCTTTCAAATACGTCGTCTCCGGTGGAATTGCTACCGCTATTACGTTGTTCGGGATGTCGTACGTCTATGGTTTGACGGGAACGACGCACGTATACGAGATTTCCACTCGTTTGGCGGAAGCAGGCATGGCGGGCTATCAGTTCCTGGTTTACATCGCATTTGCCTTTCTGGCAGTCGGTCTCGCTTTTAAAATATCCGCGGCTCCCAATCACATGTGGGCTCCGGACGTATACCAGGGTGCACCTACTCCTGTCACGGCGTTTCTTGCAGTAGTCTCAAAAGCGGCTGGCTTCTCTCTGCTGTTCCGTTTGTTGATGATCTCGTTCTTCAATGTGACGGATGGATCCACTCGATTCTTCTTTGATCAGGGAAGTCTGTATCTCGGGATCATGGCTGCGGCATCGATGATCATCGGGAACACGATGGCGCTGAGGCAGACGAACGTCAAGCGGATGATGGCGTATTCCGGGATTGCACAAGCGGGATATTTGCTCGTTCCGTTCGTACCGCCGACTACACTCTTTTTCAGCGAAGTGATCTTCTATCTATTTGGCTACCTGCTCGTCAGCTTTGGGGCTTTTGCCGTCATTATGGTCGTCTCACGCGAGCAAGGAACAGAGGATTTGAAAGGCTTTGCTGGCTTGTATCACCGTTCGCCAATTATGGCCATCTCCATGAGCATTTTCCTGCTTTCCTTGGCAGGGATACCGATAACAGCAGGGTTTTTCGGTAAATTCTATCTGTTCATGGGGGCATTGGCACAGGAAAACTATTGGCTCTCAGCGGTGATGATCATCACCAGCGTCATTTCGTACTACTACTACTTCGGGATCATTCGTCAGATGTACATGCGCCCGGGGGCGAGCGAAGCTCCTATGTATGTGCCTAAAGGCATCTGGACGTTTGTCCTCGTCATGGCAGTTGCTACCGTATTCTTCGGTGCTTTCCCGGGACTGGTGACTGATTACGTCCAGGCGCATTTTAACCCGTCGTTTGATTTCGGAAATATGCTCCCACCGACTTTTCAATAAGCTCGTAACGAATTAGCCATTCATGTACAATAGAGGGATAGCCTGAGTGACAGGCTGTCCCTGTTTTTTTTATACAGATAGGAAATTATTAGATTTGGTGATACAAACATACTGTGGTGGTGGGGAGAAGCAGGTTTCCGATCTGCGCTCCAGCCTATTCCCACCGAACAGGTTCGGTGGCCCTACGGAGGAGTTTAGACTGTCCGCTCCACAACGATTCACGGGGAAGCGGTAAAGTAGTAGCCGCTCCGCCTGGAAACCTGCTTCTCCAGCGAGCTTTTGTGATTTCTAGCAACTTGTTTTTGCGGAGGTTCGAGGTTTATGTCGATGTCCCATTTAGGGTTGTTCTCTCAAAGAAGCTCCATGGAAAAGCTCTCAGAAGAAGGCAGGTGGGAGTGCCAAGGTTCGCCTTTTTCCTCTACTCCACTACAGCCCGACATAATGAAAAAAAGAACAAAATGTATTTAACGAGAAAATAGAGGAGGAAATGAGTATGCCGCAAGAAGTCTACGGCTTTATGAGCATTATTTTAACGATCGTGTTCATCGGTCTCAGCTGGTGGGCCCTGCAGTCGCTGCGATTTGAAAAGATCGTGAAAAACCCAAAAGGAGCCCAAGCCAAGCTGTTGCAAATTTTTCTGTCCATCATGGTAGGGTATGAGATTTCCCGCTTCTTCCTTGATTATTTGGGCTGGTCTCTCACTTTCGGAAGTATGTTCTCCTGATTACCCAAACTTCCGCAAGATTTACTGGTATATCCACCCAGTTTCATGTGCAAAATGAGAAGTACAAAGAGATGCATGTGATCGGGGAGAGGGATATATATGGGGAAATGGTCAGGGTGGTTGATGCTGGCAGTTGTCATGATCATGGGTGCCATCTACTGGATGCCTGCGCAAGCGACGGAAGTGAAACCAGTCGCCGCACAGCTGTTACGTGTTTTGGAAGACTCCGGAGCAACTGGGGAAACCATTCAGGTACGTGCACGGACCTCGATGGGGCAGATGCAGAGCCCGGAGGAAGTCAAAGAGTTGGCGAAACGATGGGCAGATCAACTAGAGATTCCTTTTTCCCATGTAGAACTCTCGCGGAAAAATCATATGATCGTGTATCAGACCGAAACCATGCAAGATGGCGTTCAGTTACGCTATGAGGTGTCAGCGGTTCCCAAAAATGGTTCTTTCGACACATTTTTAGTACTCCAGTTGACTGGAAGCCGTCAATCGCTACTATATATTGAAGAGATACAAGAAACCTTCGCGAAAGCTCTGAAAAAAGCCGACTTTATTCCGCAAATTAGCACTTGTATTCGCGGAATGTACAATGTTAAGATGGGTGTTGACCAACAGGAGGGTAAAATTTTGTCGATTTTTCAGACTCTCCAAGCAACAGAGCTCGAACGTTTGCAGGATGTTTCGGTTGTTAGCATATCTGGGTATACCTATAAGTGGGAACCGTTCATCGCTGTAAACGGACAGAAGATGAATCTACAGGTGGCGACCCATCGTGACAGCGAATCTGCGGGAACGAGGATCACCATAGGAACACCAATCATCACTGTGGAATATTAGCACGCGGAGGGGTACACATTGGATAAAATTATTGTCCGCGGTGGTAAGGCATTGGCGGGGAATGTTAAGGTCTCCGGCGCAAAAAATGCCGTACTCCCTATTATTGCAGCATCTATCCTGGCCGAAGAAGGGACATGCGTCATCTCAGATGTGCCGGCTCTCGACGATGTCAGGACAATATGCGACCTCTTGAAATCGATGGGAATCTCCCTTACATATGATCATGAAGTGTTGACTGTAAATGCTAGCCAGCTGACAAGCGTGGAAGCATCCTATGAACTCGTCCGCAAGATGCGTGCATCCTTCTTGGTAATGGGGCCGCTCTTGGCAAGACAAGGACGAGCTCGAGTCGCTCTTCCAGGCGGATGTGCCATTGGTACTCGCCCGATCGATCAACACCTTAAAGGGTTTGAGGCTATGGGAGCCAAAATCGAGATCGGACAAGGATTCATCGAAGCAAGTGTAGAAGGTCGATTGAAAGGTGCGAAAATCTACCTCGATATCGCTAGTGTAGGCGCGACGGAAAATATCATGATGGCAGCTGCTCTGGCAGAAGGAACCACCGTGATTGAAAATGCGGCAGAAGAACCGGAGATCGTAGATTTGGCAAACTTCCTCAATCGGATGGGGGCTAAAATTCGCGGTGCCGGTACAGGCTCGATTCGCATTGAAGGTGTAGACAAAATGACGGGCTGCACACATTGCGTGATTCCAGACCGGATTGAAGCGGGGACCTTTATGGTGGCTGCGGCAATTACCGGTGGAGATGTCTTTGTGGAAGGTGCGATTTGTGATCACCTCAAATCCGTGACCGCCAAGCTGCGCGAAATGGGCGTGGAAGTGGACGAGCAGGAAAATGGAATTCGCGTTCGCCGGACTGGTGCACTGAAAGCTGTTGACTTGAAAACATTGCCGTACCCTGGTTTCCCGACAGACATGCAATCGCAAATGATGGCGCTCTTGCTCGTGTCAGAGGGTACCAGCATTGTCACCGAGACCGTTTTTGAAAATCGCTTTATGCATGTGGAAGAATTCCGCCGCATGAATGCCAATATCAAAATCGAAGGTCGCAGCGCGATCGTCGAGGGCGGCTCCAAGCTGACTGGAAGCAAAGTCGCTGCAACGGATTTGCGTGCGGGTGCTGCACTCGTATTGGCTGGTCTGGTATCGGATGGTGAGACAGAAGTATCTGCTCTTCATCACATCGATCGCGGCTACGTCAACTTTACAGAAAAGCTGCTGGCATTGGGAGCGGACGTCGAACGTTATGTTCCCGAAACCAAGACTCGTGAAGCCGCTGTGACGGAAACAGTGAAGGTAAGCTTCTCTCCTAATTTTGCATGATCAACGTGTCAAATAGATGGCAAAAACGAGACTCTCTGTGAAAACAGAGGGTCTTTTTTAATCTCCCTTCTCTCTCATTCTCGCGTTCTATCGCCTCGGGACAGGACATAGACATAAAAGTGTCTAGCACTCAACGAGGAGGATCTGTCGCATGAAACGTTACCTACTCATGTGGTTCATCGCTTTGCCGATCTTGCTCGTCGCCATTCCTGCCACGCTGGTCTACTGGTTTGCTCCAGGCGCTCCCGCAGAAGGGCCGGCCAGTGTTGCTGTGTCTAATCCGGACAACCTTGCCGAAGCCGGGCCACCTCTCAATGTGAAGGTCTATCGCACGGAGAAAAAGGTGGTGGAGACGTTGCCATTGGAAGCGTACATCGCGGGAGTCGTAGCAGCCGAGATGCCTGCCGAGTTTGAGCTTGAAGCACTCAAGGCTCAAGCACTGGCAGCCAGAACGTATATCGTGCGCAGGCTGAGCGAAAGCAAACTGGACGATGTTCCACAGGGAGCCCAAGTACTGGATACCGTTCAACATCAGGTGTATATGGATGAAAGTCAGCGACGCGATCGTTGGAAGGATCAGTACGAGTGGAAGAATCAGCGTATTCTACAGGCCGTACGGGCAACAGCAGGCGTCGTGCTGACGTATGATGGGAAGCCGATTGATGCTACTTTCTTTTCCACGAGCAATGGCTTTACGGAAAATTCGGGTGAGTATTGGGAAAAGCCGATTCCCTACCTGAAAAGTGTGCCAAGCCCTTGGGATATCCAATCCCCTCGCTATGAAGAGACCGTGACGATGACGACCGCTGAGCTCGAGAAGAACCTCGGTGTTAAGTTGACCCAAGAGGCATCTACGAACGGTGCCTGGTACCAGATCGAATCAAAAACGACGGGTAATCGAGTCGGCAAAATCAGCATTGGCGGCAAGGAGTTCACCGGGCGGGAATTTCGCGAAAAGCTAAACCTGAACTCGTCTTCTTTTACGATGGAGCTGCGAGGCAATCAGGTATACATTACGACCAAAGGATTCGGGCACGGTGTAGGCATGAGCCAATGGGGAGCCAACGGCATGGCGAAGAACGGGAAAAATGCCGAACAGATCGTGAAGTACTTCTATCAAGGAGTCTCCCTGCAAAATTTTACGAAGATCATCCCCGTTTAGTTACGGTTGCGCAAATTTTTACTTTTCCCTACTCTCTCAGGTTTATACGCTAAAATTCTGGCGATACTGAGGGATGAGGTGATGAAAACAATGGAAGATCAAAAAAATCAGAATCAACCGATTCCATTCAAGAAGTCAAGTTCTTGGAAAAAAGTATTGGGTAAGAAATGGGCTTTTCCTGCAATCTACATCGGAACCGCAGCAATCATTCTCGCTTTTGTGATGTGGTATCAGGGTAGCGTCATGGACACGGTATCCAATCTGACGAACGTCAAGGAAAACGTGGCAGTGACAACCCCCGAGACCCCAGTGGCTCCACCACAAGGCGAAGATTCGGTACCGGTCGCAGGCACAGTACAACCATTGGCATGGCCAGTTGGAAAAGGCGTTCAGTACGATCTGGGGATGAGCTTCTATGACGAGCAGGCCTCCAAGGACAATCAGCAAAAAGCGTTGGTGAAGTACAACAACTCTTTCTTCCCGCATACGGGCATTGATTTGAAATCAACGGATGGCAAAGGCTTTGATGTCGTTGCTGCACTGGCAGGGAAAGTCGTCAAAGTGGAAAATGATCCGCTCGTAGGGAAAGTAATTGAAGTGGAACACGCAGACAAAATGGTTACCGTGTATCAAAGCTTGGAAAACGTAGTCGTCAAACCGGGCGATGAAGTGACACAAGGTCAGGTAATCGGCTCTGCAGGACGGAATGAATACGAAAAAGATTCCGGCGTCCACCTGCACTTCGAAGTCCGTGTCGATGAAAAACCGGTCAACCCCGAACAGTATTTGATTCAGGGCGATACGGCAAGCAAAAATCAATAAACACGCACAAAACACCTGTAAAAGACCAACTTTTGCAGGTGTTTTTTTGGTTTTGGTACAAACTGTTGAAAAAAGATGCGGCCGTGCTGGCTTGTCAGGCTTGGAAACGTAGAATATGTGTCCCTACGCACCCATATATTGTATCAGACAATGTAGATACAAGGAGGCGAGTGACGTGCACGACTACATCAAAGAGCGAACCATCAAAATAGGCCGATATATTGTGGAGACGCGAAATACGGTCCGGATGATCGCCAAAGAATTCGGTGTTTCGAAAAGTACAGTGCACAAGGACTTGACTGAGCGGCTGCCTGAGATAAATCCAGAGTTGGCGAACCAGGTAAAGGAAATTTTGGAATATCACAAAGCCATCAGGCATTTGCGGGGAGGAGAAGCCACGAAGATCAAGTACAAACGGCGTAGTAAAAAAGTTCGAGTAGAACAGGAGGAGACAGTGTAAGAAAGAATTTCCTTGTCCTCTTACGTAGAAGAGCCTATGATATTAGGTAGAAATGTAACTGGTAACAGGGAGGACCTTTCATGTTTGGCAAAGATATCGGGATCGACTTGGGGACAGCCAATGTCTTGGTTTTTGTAAAAGGCAAGGGAATTGTCCTGGATGAACCATCTGTCGTAGCAATTGACAGCAAAACCAGAAAAGTATTGGCTGTGGGCAACGAAGCACGCCGAATGGTGGGCCGCACCCCAGGGAACATTGTAGCGATCCGACCTTTGCGAGAAGGTGTTATTGCGGATTTTGAAATTACTGAGGCCATGCTGAAACACTTTATGACCAAAATAGGCGGCAAAAGCATGTTTGCTCGTCCGCGTATCCTGATTTGTTGCCCGACCAACATTACCTCGGTTGAGCAAAAAGCAATTCGTGAAGCTGCTGAACGTAGCGGCGGCGCCAGAGAAGTATACATTGAGGAAGAGCCGAAAGTAGCCGCAGTAGGAGCAGGAATGGACATTTTTCAGCCGTCGGGCAATATGGTAGTGGATATCGGTGGGGGTACTACCGATGTCGCAGTACTATCGATGGGCGACATTGTAACTTCATCCTCCATCAAAATAGCAGGCGATACATTTGATGTGGCTATTATGCGGTACATAAAAAATAAATATAAATTGCTGATTGGGGAACGCACGGCTGAAGATATCAAAGTTCAGATTGGTACCGTTTCCGACACACGCCAGGACGAAATGGACATTCGCGGTCGAGATATGGTAAGCGGGCTGCCACAGACGATTACCATTCGATCCAATGAAGTCCAAGAAGCCCTGGCCGAGTCGGTCAGTGCAATCGTACAAGCCTCGAAATCTGTTTTAGAGCGAACACCTCCGGAGCTTTCTGCCGATATAATTGATAAGGGTGTTTTCTTGACCGGTGGTGGCGCATTATTGCATGGCATCGACCAAATACTGGCGGACGAATTGAAGGTCCCTGTACTGGTAGCGGACGAGCCGATGATGTGTGTAGCCAAAGGAACAGGAATGATGCTGGACTACCTGGACAAAGTACCAGCGCACCGGAATAAGAAATTATTCAGGGGGTAAGA
>JARDZO010000183.1 GCA_029240815.1 Brevibacillus sp. | reverse complement strand
TTGTTGTGTGAAAGAGGGAGGGATTAGGAGAATGAGTGGAGGAAAAATGCTGAGGCAATTTCATTTTTGGGTCTTGGCAGCACTAGCAACTGTCCTGCTGTCGGGATGCGGAAGTGATTATCTTGTCCTGAATCCGAAAGGACCCGTTGCCGAAACGCAGTACAATCTCATTATCATCTCAGTGATTTTGTGCGCAATCATAATTGTCCCCGTTCTCGCGCTTACCGCATTTATCGTTTATCGATATCGCGATACACCGGAGAACAAGGCACCTTACAAACCGACATGGGCCCATAATACGACCCTTGAAGTGATTTGGTGGGCAATTCCGATCGTCATCATTGCTGTTTTGGGTTTTTACACGGCTCGTGACACATATGCGTTGAAAGAAAACCCAAATAAAGAAGTGAAGCCCATGACCATTCAGGTAACGGCTTTGGATTGGAAATGGATGTTTACTTACCCTGATCAAAATATCGCGACTGTCAATTACTTAGAAATTCCAGCTGGCGTACCGATTCATTTCCAAGTATCTGCAGAGGCTCCGATGAACTCGTTCTGGGTGCCAGAGCTGGGCGGTCAGATTTATGCAATGTCCGGTATGGCGACTGAGCTGTATCTGCAAGCAGATGCACCAGGCGAATTCGCAGGCTTTAGCGCGAACTTCTCCGGTGAAGGCTTTGCTCATATGCAATTCAAAGTGGTTGCCAAGCCACAAAATGAGTTTGACCAGTGGGTACAGCAAGTGAAAGGTACGACACCTGCTATGTCCAAGCAAGATTATGATGAATTGAAAAAGCCTGGTGTGACAGATGAGAAAATGTATTCTGCATTCCCAGAAGGCTTATTTGAAGAGATTGTTCAGAAATACAGTCACGGTCACGACATGAAACACGTCATGGACCCTGACGGAGAAGCAGCTACGAAAGAAATCGAACAAGGCTCTGACATGAGCCATATGCCTGGAATGGATCATTCCAAAATGAATCACTAGGTGAGAGGGAGGAGGAATACCAAGTGTGGGAGAACCTTAAGGAATTTGCATCCACGTTCTTTGTTACTGGTGATCCACTGATTTACGGTGCAGACGTTTCGATTGCTCTGACTATGGTCGCGATCGTCTTTGTCCTTACCAAGTATAAAAAATGGGGTTGGCTCTGGCGTGAATGGCTGACTACCGTTGACCATAAACGAATCGGGATTATGTACTTGATCGCATCGCTTCTGATGCTGTTCCGCGGTGGGGTCGACGCCCTGCTGATGCGTCTGCAATTGGCATTCCCGAACGTAGAGTTCCTGCATTCGGATCACTACAATGCCATCTTTACGACTCACGGTACGATCATGATCTTGTTCATGGCAATGCCGATGATGTTTGGTCTGTTTAACATGGTGGTTCCGCTGCAATTAGGCGCACGAGATGTTGCCTATCCTTTCCTGAATGCAGTCAGCTTCTGGCTGTTCATGTTTGGTGCGATGCTGTTCAACCTGTCGTTCGTAATCGGGGGTTCCCCGGATGCTGGTTGGTTGTCGTATCCACCGTTATCACAAAATGATTTCAGCCCTGGTCCGGGTCAGAACTTCTGGATATGGGGGATACAGATATCAGGGATAGGTAGTTTGGCTACGGGGATTAACTTCATCGTAACCATTCTGAAAATGCGTGCTCCTGGCATGAAGCTTTCCCAAATGCCATTATTTAGCTGGTCTGTACTGTCCAGCAGCATCATGATCATCTTTGCTTTCCCAATCTTGACTGTAACAATTGCTCTCTTGTTCCTTGACCGTTTCGCAGGTGCTCACTTCTTTACCATGGGCGGCGGCGGTAACCCGATGATGTACCTCAATCTCATCTGGATGTGGGGTCACCCAGAGGTATACATCGTAGTTGTACCAGCGTTTGGTATCTTCTCGGAAGTCGTTGCGACATTCTCGAAGAAAACGATTTTTGGTTACAAATCCATGGTGTGGGCTTTGATGGCCATCGCTATTGCATCGTTCTTCACATGGGCTCACCATTTCTTCACAATGGGTACAAGTGCCAGCGTCATTGTGTTCTTTGCGATATCGACGATGGTCATTGCGATCCCGACCGGGGTGAAGATATTCAACTGGTTGTTTACAATGTTCCGCGGTCGGATATCCTTTAAACAGCCAATGCTCTGGACCATCGCCTTTATCCCTTGCTTTGTCGTAGGTGGTGCGACCGGTGTCATGCTGGCTGTTGCTCCTGCAGACTATCAATACCATAACAGTTACTTCCTGATTGCCCACTTCCATCAGGTCTTGATCGGTGGGGTAGTGTTTGGTTACCTGGCAGGGATCTACTACTGGTGGCCAAAACTGTTCGGCTTCAAGCTGGATGAAAAGCTCGGACAATGGGGCTTCTGGTTCTGGAATATCGGTTTCTACGTTTGCTTTATGCCGCAATACGCACTTGGCTTCATGGGTATGACTCGCCGTTACTACACATACGGCTGGGACCGCGGTTGGGCAGATCTCAACCTGATCTCTACTGTTGGGGCATTCTTGATGGGGATCGGTTTCATCTTCCAAGTATGGCAGATCGCATACAGCATCAAACACGGCGAGCGCGATACAACGGGTGACCCGTGGAATGCGCGTACGCTGGAATGGTCGATTCCTTCTCCAGCACCGTTTTACAACTTTGCCGTCGTTCCTACGGTGAAAGGTGCCGATGACTGGTGGCTGACAAAAGAAGCAAAAGCAAATGGTACGTTTAAAGAAGAACCGGCGCATTTGGAACCGATCCATATGCCGAAAAACTCCGGTATTCCGTTTATTATGTCCATCTTCTTCTTCTTGGTCGGATTTGTGCATGTGGGCACGTTCCTTCCAATATGATACGGATTATTACGTACCAGTGGAGGAAGTGCGCAGCACGGAGGCTTCACTGGGGAGGGTTTACTAATGACGACTCAACACGACCACAGTCATGGAGCGCACGATCATGAACATGGCCATGAAGAGCATGAACAATTAAAAGTACTAGGATTCTGGATCTTCGTTGTGACTGACTGTATCTTATTCGGTTCGTTGTTTGCCACTTATGCGGTGTTGATGAACAGCTACGCAGGGGGGCCGACAGGGAAAGAATTGTTTGAACTTCCAGGGATCATCGCTTCGACCTTTATCCTGTTGACCAGTAGCTTTACGAGCGGTTTGGCTGTCCTTGCTATGAACAAAGGGAAAGTAAAAGAAATGATTTCTTGGCTGGCCGTAACTGCTGTACTGGGTCTGGGCTTCGTAGTACTGGAGATCAATGAATTTACGCATTTGATGCATGAAGGTGCAACCATGGCAACAAGTGCTTTCTGGTCCGCGTTCTTTACGCTTGTCGGTACGCACGGACTTCACGTTTCGGTCGGTTTGTTCTGGATGGTCGCGTTGATGGTTCAGTTGAAACGCCGTGGTATTACACCGGTAACTCGCCGCAAAGTGACCAACCTGAGCTTGTACTGGCACTTCCTGGACGTTGTGTGGATCTTCCTCTTCACAGTCGTCTACCTGATGGGGGTGATGTAAGATGACACAACATGAAAACCATGGAGATCATCACAATCACGGATCGCTCAAGTCCTATGTAATCGGCTTTATCCTGTCGATTGTGCTCACCATTATTCCACTGGTGCTGGTCATGAACAATATGCTCGAAAAAACCGCACTGGTGCTTACCATTCTGGTGATGGCGATCCTGCAATTCGTCGTTCAGTTGTTCTTCTTCATGCACATTCGCGAGGGAGAAAAGCCGCGCTACAACGTTCAGACACTGATCCTGGGTCTTGTGATCGTCGTTACGATCATTGGCGGTTCCATCTGGATCATGATGTTCAACAAATATTAAGCAATACGGCTTTCGGATAGATCGAGGCGTGTCACTGGCGATTCTCTGCTGGTGTCACGCCTCTTTTCCTATTTATTTGGCAGAAAGGTGCTTGAGGGCATGACATCCTCGTGATAAGATAGACGGAATTTATAGAGAAAAGCTAGGGAGTGGATGTGGGATGGGAGAAGTCTATTTAACGAGACCTTCTGCACAATTTCAGGAAGAGTATCTGGCTTTTTATCGAGAATGGAAGCAAAGCGGAGAGCCGATTGTCCCATGGATTGTGGATAAGGACCCGGCTGATTTTGCAGCGTACCTGCGTTACTTGCAAGAGGAGGAAACTGGGGCAAATCTCCAACCAGGTTGGGTGACTCATTCTACGTACTGGTTGGTCAATGAACAGGGCCAAATCGCAGGAGCCGTAAATATTCGCCACGACTTGACGGAGCGGCTGCTGAACACAGGCGGACATATCGGTTACGGTGTCGTTCCTTCCCAAAGAAGGAAAGGATATGCGACAGCCATTCTGGAGCAGTCTTTGCAAAAGGCGAGAGAGCTCGGCTTGAATCGTGTACTCGTCGCATGTGATGAGGGCAATATTGGCTCGGAAAAAACCATCGTAAAGAACGGCGGAGTGTTTGAGTCGGAGTTCATCGAAGAGGATGGCAACGTCGTGAGAAGATTTTGGATAGCGCTATAATCTAAAGAGAGGGGCACCCTCTCTTATATGTGGTTTATTAATAGAAACTAATTTTCCTCTAAATATTCTTTATATTCAGAATAATAATCTTGCCTATTTACATTCTACGAAATAAAATATCATTAATATTCATCTGACCTTCAAAACCCTCTTTTTTCTCATCCAGATCTACTCTCATACCTTTGATTGTAAGCGTTTCCAAAAATAGGTTATTAAAGCCGCTATTTCTCGAAATATTTCCTGACAACACAGAGTTCATCCGAATTTAGCTATATTCATAACCGAAGATTCATAGGATATATAATCCAGCTATTGTTGGACTTATATAAATACGGTACTACGTAAAAAGGAGTGAATCATTTCCATTATGCGTCTACATGTGCAAGGTGAGCGCTGGTTCCCGTCGGAAAAGGTATTCTCAGAGGACATGCCCGATCTATGGGGCAATTGGTATTGCGATTCAGAAGTAGGTACGCTGCGCTCCGTCTTGATGAGAAGGCCAGGGAAGGAAATCGAGATCGTAAACGAGGGCAACTACGCCGATTTCCGTTGGAAGGCGGCCATGGATCCGGAAAGGGCTCGCACTCAGCAGGATGCATTGGCCCAAATCTATCGGGATCACGGAATTGAGGTTCATTATGTAGAAAATATGCGTGAAGACAAGCCGAATGCCTTGTATCTGAGGGACCTGGTGGTGACTACACCAGAGGGGGCAATCGTCTGCCGGCCAGCAATTGAAGCGCGGCGGGGGGAAGAGCGGTATGTTGCTGAGCAGTTGGCCAAGCTGGGTGTTCCGATCATCAAGACGATTAATGGCGATGGTTTCTTCGACGGTGCGTGCGCCATGTGGGTCGACCGGCAGACGGTGATTATCGGAACAGGGGCCCGCGCCAACGAGGCAGGAGCGAAACAGGTGGAAGCAGAGCTGCGGAATATAGGTGTGACTGACATTATTCGTTTTCCTATTCCGTATGGACATGCCCATATCGATGGCCTCTTGAACATTGCAGATAAACGGACGGTGGTCTTGTTCCCTTGGCAAGTTCCCTACGATGTCGTGAAACCGTTGCTGGACAGAGATTTTACGGTGATTGAGGCGACCAATCCGGTTGAAGTGAAAGAGACCTTTTGTACCAATTTTGTAGCACTGGAACCAGGGAAGGTTGTGATGCCTGCGGGTAATCCAGAGACAAAAGCCAAGATGGAGATGGCTGGCATTGAAGTGATCGAAACCGAGATGGACGAGATCATAAAGGGCTGGGGCTCGATTCACTGTATGACAGCGTTTTTGCGAAGAGATCCGATCGACAAAGACTAAAGGCAGCACACCCAAATAGACCAGGGGGAATAGCGATGAAGAAATGGGCGTTTATATGGATCGCTTTGCTATTGATGATCATGACGGGATGTTCCCAAGAGGCAGGGACAGGAGTGAGCGGTCCTTCTACGATCCAAAAAGTAGTGGACAAGAAAAAGCTGGTGATTGGTACGTCTCCAGGTTACTTTCCGTTTGAAATGAAAGATAAGGAAGGGAAATTTGTCGGGTATGACATGGATTTGGGCAGGGCGATTGCCGATGCCTTGAAGGTGGAAGTGGAGTTTAAGGAGTTTGAATTCAGCGGTCTCATTCCTGCCCTTCAGACGGGTGACATTGACATGGTCATTTCAGGCGTGACGATTCGAGGGGATCGTGCACTTGCCGTCAGCTTCTCTGACCCGTATTATTCCTCAGGTCAAGTAATCATGGTACCTAAAAAGGACAGCGCGACGCAAACATGGAAGGACCTGGACCAAGCGGGGAAAAAGATTACCGTTTCTCAAGGGACGACTGGTGCTTTACTGGCCAAGCAGCTGTTTAAAAACGCCCAAGTCATGGACTTCGATGGCTTCACGAACGCTGCGCTGGCAGTCAAACAGGGGCAGGCAGACGCGATCGTCTTTGACGAGCCAGGCATTCGTGTCTATGAAATTTTGAATGGTGATTCAGTCAGAGGGGTGTATGACGTATTGTCCAGTGAGAATTTGGGGGTCGCTGTTCCGCTAAATGATCACGCTACGGTTCAATGGCTGAATTCGAGCCGCTCATTTCTCCAGAAAGCGAACGGTAAGAAGGAGGTATGTTCAAAATGGGTGGCACTTGGAGTGTGATTCCTCAAAATCTAGATTTGTTATGGGAAGGTTTGTTGCTGACACTACAGTTGTCCGCATGCGCTCTTCTCGTCAGCATACCAGTGGGGATTTTGCTGGGGCTTTGTCGGATCTCCAGCAATCGAGTCATTTCTTTTCTGGCGGTCAGCTATGTGGAATTTATCCGTGGTGTTCCCCTGCTTGTCTTATTAATGTGGATCTACTTTGTTCTCGGGAAGATCTTGAAGCTCGGCCCATTTTGGTCGGGAGTTGTCGGTTTGGGATTGTTTTCGGCAGCGTTCATTGCCGAGATTGTGAGGGCAGGAATTCAAGCAGTGCCTCGTGGACAGATGGAAGCGGCACGCTCCTCGGGGATGAGCTATGTTCAGGCCATGCGGTTTATCATTTTGCCGCAAGCGTTTCGCAAAGTGCTGCCGCCAATGGCTTCCCAATTTATCACATTGATCAAAGACTCTTCTCTGGTATCTGTCATCTCCGTGGTAGATTTGACGTTGGTCGCAAAAAACTTGGTTGCCACTTCTTTCCGTGCCTTAGAAGTATGGACCTTTGTCGCAATTCTCTATTTCTGCATCACGTTTTTCCTCTCTCAATTAATCAGTGTGCTGGAGCGGCGATATCGCGTATCCGATTAAAGGGACCGTGCCATGAATTTGCGAAGGAGGCCAGACTGTGATCCGAATCAAGCAGGTTAACAAAAGCTTTGGAAACGTTCAAGTATTGAGAGACATTGATCTGGAAGTCCCACAGTCCCACGTCTACGCCCTGATTGGACCGAGCGGCGCGGGCAAAAGCACGCTGATCCGCAGCATCAATGCACTGGAGGCCATACAAGGCGGAGAAATCATCGTAGACGGTATTTCCGTACATGACAAGAAGACGAATATCAATCATCTTCGTTCCGAAGTAGGCTTTGTGTTCCAATCGTTTAATTTGTATCCTCATTTAACTACGGTAGAAAATGTTGCGATCGCTCCTATTCAGGTGAAAAAAGTACCAAAGGAGCAGGCGGAAGAGAAGGCGAGGAAATTGCTCGCGTCACTGGGGCTGGGAGAGAAGCTTGGCTCCTACCCCAATCAGCTGTCCGGTGGGCAGCAACAGCGGGTGGCGATCGCCAGAGCATTGGCAATGGATCCAAAAGTGATGCTGTTTGATGAACCCACCTCCGCGCTTGATCCAGAGATGATTAAGGAAGTGCTGGACGCCATTCGAAATCTGGCATCGACCGGAATGACGATGGTGGTTGTCACCCATGAAATGGGGTTTGCCCGGGAAATTTGCAATCAGATCGTTTTCATGGCGGATGGAAAGATCGTGGAAGTGGCACCACCTGATAAGTTCTTTACCAACCCGCAGACGGAGCGGGCAAAAGATTTCCTTTCCAAGGTGTTGAATCACTAAGGAGAAACGGGGGTCATGGATGTGAAAGCGGATTTGATCATCGCGCATGCCTTTGTACTGACTATGGAAGGCAAGGGCGTAGGTATGGTGGAAAACGGTGCGGTTGCTGTAAAAGGAGACACGATCCTCGCTGTAGGTGGTACGGATGAGATTCTCGCGACCTATCAAGCGGAACGGGTAATAGATGGAGCCGGCAAGCTGGTGATGCCGGGCCTGATCGACGCCCACATCCATAGTGGCATCTCGATTTTCAGGGGAATGGCCCAGGATATGTCGCATTGGATGCAAAAAGGATTGTGGCCATTCAAGAAAAATACGACGGAAGAAGAGTCGTTAGCAGGATCACTGGTGACCATCATCGAGGGGATCAAGGCAGGGACGACGACATTTTGCGATTACGATTACGGAATGAATCGGATTGTCCAGCACTATGCCAAGGCAGGGGCACGTGCGAGAGTTGCGGAGACCGTAAACGAACTCCCAGATGACATCGGGAAAAATCCGGTAGGAGAGCTGTACCCGTTTGATCCGGCGATCGGGCAGCGAAAGCTCCAGGACAACATTAGGCTGTTCGAGGAGTGGCACGGACGAGCAAACGGACGAATTACTTGCCTGTTTGGACCACAGGGACCGGATATGATGAGTACGGAGCTGCTGCTGGAGGTCCGAGCATTGGCTGAAAAATACGATACCCGGATTCATATGCATGTCGCCCAGGGGGACCGGGAGATCAATCAGATGGTGAAGCGGTACGGCAAGCGCTCGATTCCGTATCTGGATGAGCTGGGGTATTTGGATTCTCGCTTGATGGCCGTTCACTTGACGGAGGCGACCACGGAAGAAAGCCAACTCGTGGCGAAGCGAGGGGCTTCCATGATCTATTGTGCGGGCAGCATCGGGATCATAGACGGATTGGTTCCTCCTATCATGGACTTTCTGGAAGCGGGAGGTCAGGCAGCTCTCGGGTCGGATCAAGCACCAGGAAACAACTGCAACAACATGTTTAATGAGATGAAGTTTGCCGCCATTTTAAACAAGGTCAAACGTTCCGATCCGCGCGTGTTCCCGGCCTGGCTCTCCTTGAGATTGGCGACGATCGAATCAGCGAAAGCACTCGGACTGGAGCATGAAATCGGCAGTCTGAAAAAAGGAAAAAAGGCGGACTTGATCGTTCTCGATTTGCAAGACCCGAGTCTTTGTCCGGTTTATACCGATCCCATCCGCAATATCGTGCCCAATCTTGTATATTCAGCGCGAGGGAGTGAGGTCGAGACTGTCATCATCGACGGACAGGTCATTATGGAAAACCGCAAATTGCTTACCGTAGATGAAAAAGCAGCGATTCGAGCGGCGCAGGAGGCAGCTGATCGAATCAGCCAGCGCTCCCGTGATGATATTGCGGCAGCGCACAGCGATGTTTATCAAATGATGGAGGACGGATATTTATGACAACAGCGATCTATACCAACGGCAAGTTTTATACATTCGACGGAAATCAGCCTTTGGTCGAGACAGTAGTCGTGAGAGACGGCCGGATCGTGGACTTGGGGAGTCACCGAGATATGCTGCTGCAGTGGGGACGACCGGATGTATCCGTGAAGAATTTGGACGGTAAAATGGTCACACCGGGCTTGATTGACAGTCATCTGCACATGTCCTCTATCGCAACGAAGCTGTTGACAACGGATCTGGGAAAGGTCACTTCCAAAGATAATCTGTTGCAGGTGGTAAAGGAGCAGGCCGAACAGACGCCGGCAAATGCATGGGTGCAAGGTAGAGGCTGGGATGAGAATCGCTTCACGGATGGTGGCTTGCCTACTATCGAAGAGCTGGACAGGGTCGCTCCGCACTGCCCTATTTTCCTGACACGGGTATGTGGGCACGTATTTCTGGTCAACAGCAAAGCGTTGGAGGTAGCAGGGTATACGCCGGAAATGGAGATTCCATCAGGTGGAACCGTCGTAGTGGATCCACAGACGAAAAAACCGACGGGCTTGCTGCTGGAAACAGCATCGAACATCATCCAACGGCACATTCCGGAGCCGACATACCTGCAGTTCAAAGATTCTTTGAGGCAAGCAATCCGGCTGGCGATCGAATGCGGTCTCACCAGTGTACATACAGAGGATTTGCGTACGTATGGCGGATTGGATCAGACGTGGCAGCTGTTCGACGAACTATTGAATCAGGAGCAAAATCGGCTTCGCTGCAATTTGCTCATCTATTATCCGCACGTAAAGAGATTGCGAGAACGAGGGATGTACGCAGGCTACGGCAATGAGACACTGCAGATCGGTGCCGTCAAAATTTTTGCCGATGGTAGCTTCGGTGGTCGAACGGCTCTGCTGACTGCTCCGTATTCAGATGATCCAGGCAACGTAGGAAGTGAAATTCATGACGCCGATACGCTGCATGAGCTATTTCGGGAAGCTCGTGCGGCAAACATGCCGATAGCCGTGCATACGATTGGGGATCAGGCGCTGGATAATGTCCTGGATACACTGGAACGATTCCCAGCAGTAGCCTTCCGGGATCGAATCATTCATACGTCCTTGCTACGTCCTGATCAGTTAGAACGATTGAGACGCCCCAGTATCATCGCGGACATTCAACCGAGATTTGTGGTTGGTGATTTCCCATGGGTAGCGGATCGAATCGGACGGGAGCGAGCTGATCAAGCATATATCTGGAAGAGCATGCTCGAAGCGGGCATTATGTGTGCCGGTGGTTCGGATGCACCCGTAGAACCGGTAGAGCCGCTCTTGGGTATTCATGCAGCCGTCACCCGACGAGCGCCGCAAGATACCCATGAAGGTTACAATCCGGCACAAAATCTGACGGTGGAAGAAGCGCTGCGCGTGTTTACGTATGGAGGTGCGCTCGCTACTAATGAAGAAACGATCAAGGGAACGCTCAGTCGAGGCAAGCTAGCGGATATGACGGTCTACTCGCGAAATCTCCTGGAGATGGGAGACGCGGATGATCTGCTGAAAACGCAAATCGAGATGACGGTGATCGGCGGAGAGATCAGCTACGAGAAGGATGGGAATAAAAACCTTTGTGAAATATAGAAATCGATGTATGGTGAAGCTTGTTAAAGTCTACATGAAAAATACCAAACTTCTTACCCTTCCGGAAACCTGCGGAAGCAACGACACAGCCAAAATAGGTAGCCCACTCATTAACGGGTGGGATTTTTTCTTATGTTTTGATATTATAGGAACGAGAGTTCGTCTTTTGGGGGTGAGAATGTGGCAAAGAAGAATCATCCAACGTTTATCTTAGAGTGTCCCTTACGTGTAGAGTACTGGAAAGCGGATCTCTTGGAGAAACGTTTTGAAATCGGACGAAAACTATATAATGCCGTACTCGCCAAAGCTCTCGGAAGGTATAAAGCCTATCTTCGTGACCATCGTGTCCACTATTGGATCGCTCAAAAACCTTCACCTGAGCGCAATGAAATGCTCACCTCTTTACGAATGGAACATAAGTTGAGTGAATACCACCTGCATGGGTACGTTGGCCCCATGCAAAGAATCTATGCTTCTTTCCTCGATGCCAATACTTCACAAAAAATAGCCACGCGCGTTTGGAAAGCCATTTCAGATCTTCTCTTTCGCAAATCGAACGATGTCCACTTTAAAAAGCACGGAGAAATGGATTCGCTGGAAGGAAAAACGAATAAGCAAGGCATTCGCTTTCGTGATGGTGCTATCCATTGGAACCATCTTATTCTACCTGTTGTCATAAAACCAAAAGATACATATGCTCACGAAGCGCTTTCAGGAAAGGTGAAGTATTGCCGACTCTTGCGAAAATGGGTTCGCGGTAAAGTCAAATATTACGTCCAGTTTGTTATCGACGGCTTCCCGCCTCAAAAGAAAAAACATCATCGACAAGAGGGGAAGGTCGGAATTGATATTGGGATCTCCACCATAGCCGTTGTGAGCGATACATCTGTATCTTTCCAAGAGTTTTGTCCCGGATTGGATGATAAGCAACGCGAAAAGCGCCTCCTCCAACGAAAGATGGATCGTTCCAAACGGGCAACCAACCCTCATAAGTTCAACGAGGATGGTACCGCAAAGAAGAAGGATGGCACCCGTTGGATGTTCTCAAAAAGATATCAAGAACTGCGAGTACAATTACGAGAAATCCATAGACGGATGGCTGCCAAACGAAAGATCGAACATGAGAAACTGGCAAATCTCGTCCTTGCCCATGGAAATGAAGTCAAAGTCGAAGAGATGAACTACCGCGCCTTGGCCAAACGAAAACGAGGCTACCGTTTCGGACGACAGATTGCGAAAAAAGCCCCCTCCCTGTTTCTCACGATTCTCAACCGGAAACTCGGGTACCAAAAGAAAGAACTCATCAAGGTAAACACGCGAACAGTGCGAGCCAGTCAGTACGATCCCTTTGATGATCAATACCGAAAGAAACCTCTTTCGGAGCGTTGGCACGATACCGGTATCGGAATCCGCATTCAACGAGACATTTTCTCTGCCTGGTTGATTAAGAATGTGAAAGTGAACCATCGTCAGGTGGATCGACAAGCATGTCTGTCTGAATTCCCCGTATTTTATGGTTTGTACAAAGAAATCGAGCTTCAATTGAAGATACAAAGGCCTTTCGTGGCTTGTATGGACTTATAAAGATCTTATCTATGAAGCGTCTTGATCCGGGCGCATGCGAACGCGAAGCGGCAAAGTCAAATCCTTTGAGGGTTCGAGGCGGTACCTTTGTACCGACAGAGCGGTTTGTTCGCAAAAGTCTGATGGAACCTTATTCAGTGTCGGAGAGCTTCGGTATATTCGACGAAGGTATGAAGTACATCAGAACCCCACTCATTCATGTGTGGGAGGATTCAGTTCAGGGGTTTTCTTTTTTTAGACAAAGTATATAATTATGTTGTGAAACTCATTTTGGAAAGGGGAGATTACTATGTACGATATCGTGATTATTGGTGGGGGTCCAGCAGGAGGAAGCGCAGCGTTGTTTGCAGCAAAAGCGGGGAAGAAAACGCTTTTGATCGACAGCGATAAAAGCATGACAAAGCGTGCGTGGATGGAAAACCATTACGGCGTACTTGAAATTAGTGGCCCTGACCTGATCGAGATCGGCAAAAAGCAAGCAGCGAAATTCGGCGCTGAGCTGATCACTGATCAAGTAACCAACGTTTCTAAAAGCGGGCAAGGCGTAACGATTGAAACCGCTGAAAAAGGCTCTTTTGAAACGAAGCATGTGATCCTGGCTACTGGCGCACTGGTAGATCTGGCTGAGAAAGCTGGCGTGAATACCAAAGCAGGTACAGAGCCACGCATCAAAACCGTAGTAGATGTAGATGCCCAAGGAAAATCAAACGTGGAAGGCATTTGGGCAGCAGGCACGTGCGCAGGAGTAAGCGTACATACAATCATTACTTCCGGTGATGGAGCGAAAGTAGCGATAAACGTGATCAGTGAGCTGAACGGCGAGCGCTATGTGGACCATGATGTTTTGAAAACAAACTAAATGAATGGATCAAGAAGCCAGTCAACATTACATGTTGCTGGTTTTTTTGTTTATTCATCCGGAGTTCACAAAACTGGTATAGAATAAACCACGAGGATCTCCTTCATGATGAGGACAGAAACAATTGGGAGGGAAGTGACATGCCAAAGATCGTCGTGGTCGATGATGATGCGCATATCCGTGAGCTGGTGAAATTGTATTTAGAGGATGAAGGCTTTACGATCATTGAGAAATCAAATGGGGAAGACGCACTGGAATACGTGGAAAATCACGCTGTCGATCTGGTGATCCTGGATATCATGATGCCGAAAATGGATGGCTGGGATTTGTGTGCCAGTCTCCGAGAGTTTAGGGAAATGCCGATCTTGATGATCACGGCAAAAGGGGAAGCAACGGATCGGATCAAAGGATTTAAGCTGGGAACGGATGATTATTTGGTGAAGCCATTCGACCCGGTAGAGCTGGTGCTGCGGGTGAAGGCATTGCTCAGGCGATATCGTATCGCGACTTCCAGCATCATCACGCTGGGGAGTATCGCCTTGGACCGAAAAAGCTATCACGTGATTTTCCAGGATGGAAAAAAGGTAACGCTCCCAATGAAAGAATTTGAATTACTGTACAAATTGGGGAGCTATTCTGGGCAGCTATTTACTCGGGAAAATCTGATTGAACAAATATGGGGCATAGACTATGAAGGGGACGATCGGACGGTGGATGTACATATCAAGCGTCTCCGGGAACGGTTTGCCGAATACGAATCTGACTTTCGCATCGTGACGATCCGCGGACTCGGCTATCGATTGGAGGTGACCTCAGATTAAATCGCTGTATGTTCGTGTGGTCTTGATCTTTATCGGCATCGTACTGGTAAGTTTGTTTACTGCTTATTTGATGAGTGCATGGTTATTTCAATCACGGATTCATACCTTTATCCATGATGATTTATTAAAAGACGGACAAAGAATCATTCAAGCCTATCAGACGACTCCTTCAGCTAAGCTAGTGCCGTTTATCCAGAATTATTCCGGTTATTCCGGCAGACTTGTCCAGCTCTACAATCAGGATGGCAGACCTCTTCTATCTGCAAGGGAACCCATTTCCGTAGACCGCAGTCGTGTTCAAGAAGTGCTCGAGGGTAAGTATTCCCGCACATTTGATGCTGGCTTGCATCAGATTCCGATGATGGGAATCCCCTTTCAATCAAACGGACAGGCGTACGCTCTGTTTATCACGTTGCAGGAAAATCGAGTGGAGGAAGAGTTTATGAACTCGATTCATCTCTTGTACATTCTCGTTCTGTTCATTGGCAGCTTTCTGATATTGATCGCTGCCCGTTATGTGGTGAACCCAATACTTCGTTTGACAGAAGCAACGAAAGCGATGACAAAAGGAAATTTTGAATTTGTGGGCACACCTACCACGAGAAGGGATGAAATCGGTCAATTGTCGCTTAGTTTTTTCGAGATGGCAAACGAGCTCTCGAAGCTAAATCAAATGAGGCAGGACTTTGTTTCCAGTGTCTCCCATGAAATTCAATCGCCTTTAACGTCCATTTCGGGTTTCACGAAGGCTCTGAAGCAAAAGAAAATGACAGAAGAGAGCCGAATGCGTTATTTGACGATCATCGAAGAAGAAAGTGAACGTCTGTCCCGTTTGGGTCAAAATTTACTGCGCCTCTCCTTTTTGCAGCAAAAGCAACAGCCGTTAGAAGTAAGTGCATTCCGTCTGGATGAACAACTGAGAAGAATCGTGATTGCACTGGAGCCTTTGTGGTCAGAAAAGGAAATGAACCTGGAAGTAGAGCTGGAGTCTATGGTCATTCGTGCTGATCAGGATCAGCTGGACCAGGTGTGGATTAATTTGGTGAGCAATGCCATCAAATTCACGCCAGTTGAGGGCTCCATCCGTATCACCGCTTTGAAGAAGGATGATCGAATCATCGTGACCATAGCAGACAATGGGATTGGAATTTTGGAGGAAGAGCTCGCTGATATTTTTAAACCTTTTCATAAGGCGGACAAAGCCCGTAATCGTGCAGTGAAAGGGAATGGGCTTGGTCTGTCCATTGTGAAACAAATCCTCGTCCTTCACCATGGAGACATTCATGTGTCCAGCAGTCCGTACACAGGGACCACGTTTACCGTGACACTGCCTACCTGAACATTCTCGTACGATTCTTGCCGCCATGATGGCGGTTTTTTCTTTTTCTTGGCATGATCCATTCATATTGAGTTCATAAAGCGGGGGTAGAGTATCGGCAGGGGAAGTGAAAAACTGAAAAGCACTGGAGGAGATTTCGTTGTTAAGAGTGTTGTCACGTTTCATTGTTTATGTTCTGAGCTTCGTGCTCATCGTAGGGGGGATCGGCTTAACGGGCTTTGCCGGGTCCCAAAAAGGGTATTGGTTTGCGATTCGCGAACAACCCGTACCTTCTTTACAGAGCATTCATATACCCGAATATGAGCAGACGAAACCTACTGTGGCGGTAGTTTTGGGGAATCCGACCACGGAAGTATTCGATTTTATGGTTCCGTACGAGATGTTTGCGATGACGGGGGCGTACAATGTGTATGCTGTTGCTCCGACCAAACAGGTAACGTCGTTAACAGGCGGACTGGATCTGGTTCCCCATTACTCCTTTGAGGAGTTGGATCAATTATTAGGAAAAAGTCCTGATCTGATCGTGGCCCCGTTCATGCCGATGGTTGACGAAGCAAAGTACAAACCTGTTCGAGAATGGATTCAAAAGCATGCGAAGACGGAAATCGTCAGCATTTGTGCAGGTGCAGAGAATTTAGCTGATGCTGGTTTATTGAAAGGAAAGTCTTCCACATTGCACTGGCAAGTGTTTGAACAAGCGAAGAAACAATATACGGAAACGAACTGGATCGCTGATCGACGTTATGTGCAAGATGGGAATATTGTCGGCTCGGCTGGTCTTACTTCTGGAATAGATGCCGTATTGTATGTCATTTCGCAAAAATTAGGTGAACCGATGTCAGAAAAAATAGCGAAGGAATTGAATTATCCTTCCTACCACTTTGTCAAAAATCCAAAGGTGGATCCGTACAGAGTCGATCGCAGCGAAGCCGTGTATTATCTGAATCTCGCCTTTCAATGGAACAAAATGCAGACCGGTGTCTTGCTGTATGACGGGATGGATGACGGAGAACTGATCTCCATATTTGATACGTTTTCTGCTTCCGGTACGACCGATGTGCATACGCTCTCCAATGTGGTACGTCCCATTGTGACCAAACATCACTTGAACGTCATTCCCCGATACACGATCGAAAATGCTCCCGAGCTTGATCGGTTGTTCGTTACGGGAGCAGAGGCAAAGCGCTTGGCTGAAAAAGAGATCGCTTCATGGAAGGAACAGAGAAATGGGGTGCATCCCGAATTCATTCATGACGATTCAAAGCGGTTCATGTTCGATGCTCCGCTAGAAGCATTGGCAGAGCAAGAGGACGTTTTGACTGCAAACTACGGTCTAAAGCGATTGGAATATCGTCCCGACGATCTCCCTTTAAAAGGCGCACCCATTTCTATCGAATCATTCGGCAATCTGTTATTGACTATCGTAGCATCCTTCCTGGTGGCATACGGGATCGACAGACGATTCATTACAAGAAGGAAGGATCGAAACCAGAATAAATGTGTTCAGTGAGATGAACGGAGAGCAATATGATTTAAAAACAAACTAAATTCCTGAATGAAGAAACCAGTCAACCATTGCGTGTTGCTGGTTTTTATATGTTTTAGGTCCGGATTTTTATTTTATGAAGATTGGGGATAATTTGTAAGAAAAGGAAGGGAAATGTCGAATGGCTTCGAATAGGTAATAGATGGAAGAATTGTGATTAAAATAGTTTAGCTTGTACACTTGCAAAAGGAGAATCGAAATGAGAAGGACGATATTGTACTATCCGAATATTGTCATTCCGGATGGGGCTTGGTTAAGGAAGTCACTATTGTACTGGGATGAGGTAAGCTCAATCGTTCCGATAGGATGGGAGTATGAGAATAGGCACAATGATTACTGGCTTCAGTATTTAGAAGCCGAGGGCGAGTACAGACCAATCCATCCACACAACTTAATGAATCATGATATTTTTCATGAGTTTGAAAGTGAGATAATCAGTAAGTATCGAACTTATCAAAGGTGGAATAAGTGGTCTATCAAACAAGGGCGTTCACTACGGATAAGATCAACCAATGACAATAAATCCGAGTATTTTGCAATTCATCGAGACAAAATGACTCCCGA
>JARDZO010000013.1 GCA_029240815.1 Brevibacillus sp. | reverse complement strand
CGGAGCGATCAAGGAGTCGCCATCAATCAAAAAGCGGGACGCATCGGATTCATACAGATCGACATTGGCAAATCGGTAACCACGCTCCACCATTTCCAACGCCATCTCCAGTACGGTTAGCAACGATTTTTCTTTTGGCTGCGCGTCATGGCCTTTTCCTTCGATCTCATCAATTTTTTGTCGAATAGCCGCTGAGCCTTTTACCATCAAAGGAATGTCGAAATCATCTGCGCGAACGGTAAAGTACGTCGCGTAAAACTCCAGCGGGCGATGTACCTTGAAGTAAGCAATGCGCACGGCCATCATCACGTATGCGGTCGCATGCGCTTTCGGGAACATATACTTAATTCGTTGGCACGACTGGATATACCATTCAGGCACGTTGTTGTTCCGCATCTCTACCTGATCTTCCTCTGGTACGCCCTTCCCTTTCCGCACTGACTCCATGATCTTAAAAGCGCGGGAAGGTTCCAAGCCTTTGTAAATCAAGTAAACCATGATGTCATCACGACAACCAATAACGTCGGGCAGCTTGCACGTACCATTGCGAATCAAATCTTGAGCGTTATTCAGCCAAACGTCCGTACCATGGGACAGACCGGAAATCTGAACAAGCTCGGCAAACGTGGTCGGCTTGGTGTCCTCAAGCATTTGACGAACGAATTTGGTACCGAATTCGGGGATTCCCAATGTTCCCATATTCGTGCCGATTTGTTCAGGAGCCACACCCAAGGCTTCTGTCGTACTGAAAATAGACATGGTCTTCTTGTCATCCAGCGGAATGGTTTTCGGATCCATGCCCGTCAAGTCTTGCAGCATCCGTATAACGGTCGGATCGTCGTGTCCCAGAATATCGAGTTTTAACAAGTTATCGTGAATGGAGTGGAAGTCAAAATGGGTAGTGCGCCATTCTGACTCGTTATCATCCGCTGGGAACTGAATCGGACAAAAATCTTCAATTTCCATGTAATCCGGAACAACAATAATCCCGCCCGGGTGCTGTCCTGTCGTCCGTTTTACGCCAGTGCAGCCATTCACAATGCGCGATACTTCCGCGTTGCGCAGTGTCATTTTACGTTCATCAGCGTATTTGCGGACGTAACCGTAAGCGGTTTTTTCCGCCACGGTACCAATCGTGCCCGCTCGATAAACAAAGTCAGATCCAAACAACTCCTGGGTGTATTTATGAGCGCGTGGCTGGTAGTCCCCTGAGAAGTTCAAGTCAATATCCGGTACCTTGTCCCCTTTGAAGCCCAGGAACGTTTCAAACGGAATATCTTGTCCATCCTTCGCATAACTCGTGCCACAAGACGGACATTCTTTATCCGGCAAGTCAAATCCGGACGCGATCGAACCATCTGTAATGAATTCACTGTTCTTGCAGTTCGGGCAGCGGTAATGCGGTGGTAATGGATTAACCTCTGTAATATCCGACATGGTGGCAACAAATGAAGAACCTACCGATCCCCGTGAACCTACGAGATAGCCATCTGTCAGCGACTTAGTCACCAGCCGTTGGGAAATTAGATAAATAACACCAAACCCATGCTTGATGATACTGGTCAATTCCTTTTCCAAACGGTGCTCTACTAATTCTGGCAGCGGATCGCCATATAGCCGTCTGGCTTTGTCATAGCACATTTGGCGCAGCTCATCATCCGCACCCTCGATAATAGGCGTGTACAGCTTATCCGGAATCGGGCTAATGTCTTCGATCAAGTCCGCTATGGCATTGGTATTCTTCACGACAATCTCGTGTGCGGTTTCTTCTCCCAGAAAAGAGAATGCCTCCAGCATTTCATCCGTCGTGTGCAAGTAGAGTGGAGGTTGGTTCCCCGCAGTCGGATCCCCTTTTGACAGCAAAAAGACATCGCGGAAGATCTCATCCTGCGGGTTGAGGAAGTGAACATCCCCTGTCGCAACTACTGGTTTATCCAGCTCTTTGCCCATCTCCACAATCATCCGGTGGTAGCCCTTCATCGTCTCCAGGCTTGGTATTTCCTCATTGCGCAAGAGCGGTGAATAATGAGCGACCGGCTGAAGCTCCAAGTAATCGTAGAAAGCGGCAACTTCCTTTAGTTCCTCAGGCGATTTCCCGCGCAAGATCGCCTGCATGAGCTCTCCATCTTTACATGCTGTCCCCACGAGCAGTCCTTCTCTGTGCTTCGTTAACTGGCTGCGTTGAATCCGTGGCCATCTGAAGAATGTTTCTACATGGGAGCGACTCACCAGCTTATAGAGGTTTTTGAGCCCTTCCTTGTTTTTCACGAGAATAGTCGCATGGAAAGGACGACCGCTCTTATAGTCCGCTTCCGCGTTGCTTCGCTCGTTTAACTCAGCGAGCGTTTTTATTTCTGCTTCCTTGATATCCTTGAGCATTTGCTGGAACACATGGGCCAGTGCAACGGTATCATCCAACGCTCGGTGAGCATTGATCAACTCTACGTTGAATTTTTTGGCAAGACTGCCCAAGCGGTAATTCCGCATTCCTTTGTACATCATGCGGGCCAAAGGCAATGTGTCTAAAAATGCATTGTTCCACGGTTCCATGCCAACTCGTTTCGCACATGCATTGATAAACGCTTTATCGAATTCAGCATTATGGGCGACCAGAATGCCATCTCCCGTAAATTCCTTGAATTTGCGTAGAACCACGTCAAGTGTTTCTTGACCACGCAGCATTTCATTCGTAATTCCTGTGATCTCAGTCGTTTTCGGTCCTATTTCCAATTGTGGGTCGATCAATTCCGTCCATTGATCGATAATCTCAGAGCCTTTCATCTTCACGGCTGCGATCTCAATAATTGTATGCTCTGCTGCATTCAGGCCAGTCGTTTCCGTATCAAACACCACGTATTCGGTATGTTCATCAATGGAGACGTTGTTTTCAGGTGAGAGATTGTAGATAATATCAATCCCGTCTTCGATTACGTACGCTTCCATTCCCAGAATACACTTGATATTGTTTTTCTTCGCGACAGAATATGCCTCCGGGAATGACTGTACGACTCCATGGTCCGTTATGGCAATTGCCGGATGACCCCATTTCGCCGCTGTCGATACCAGAGATTTGACCGAAGCAACCGCGTCGAGTGCGCTCATCGGTGTATGACAGTGCAGTTCTACCCGCTTCTCCTCAGCCTGATCTCGGCGCACTACTTGCTCAATCTGATTGAGATCGTTGGCATTCATCACGAGATCGCGGATGAAGGTATCATGTTGAACGCTTCCTCTCACCTTCACCCACATCCCGTCCTTGAGGGCTTCCAGCATCTTGACGTCTTCCTTGTCACGAGAAAACATTTTGACCGTGAGTGAGTCGGTATAGTCCGACACGTTAAACGTAAGCAAGTGTCGTCCACTGCGCAGCTCTTTGACCTCGACATTGAACACAGTACCTTGGATGACGACGCGACGCTCTTCGTCCTGAATCTCGCAAATAGGAATAGGCGCATCCTTGATTTCATAGCCCATCATCAAGGTGGTGATCGCTTCGGTCTTATCAGACTTGCTTTCGGACGCTGCAGCAGTCATCACGACTTCAACCAAGGCACGCTCTTCTTCGGTCCGTTGCTCAACGAAGGCTTTGTATGCTTCATCGCTTTCTTCCGCGTGGAAAGTGAACCTCGGCGATGTATCCGTCACCTTTTGAAAAGTCGCAAGCAGCTCGCTGTCGGCTTTCTTTTTCTTCGCAACTTCTACCGTCATTTCGGTTGGCAAGTAGACTTTGATCTCTTGTTGTTCTACCTGCTTTCTAGACGTTTTCATGGTAACCGCCAACGAATTGAGGACAGGCTCTACCCTCGCTAGCAGAACATCCCAATATTCATCTACGATTTGGGCTAACGGTGGCTTTTGTCCATAGCGAAAACTCGCATCTACTTTTGCCAAATGCGAAAACGTCTGTGTCAACCGTTGTGTAAACGCATGGAATACGTCAGCAGGCAGCATATTGGGTAGCGAAAAGCGAAACACCCATTCCCGATTTTGCTTGTACAGCTCGAGTTTATCAATCTGTCCATCCAGAAAAAAACGCTCCACCCATTCTGCTGGCAGATCCATTTGCTTGACCAGCAGGGAGAAACGATGCTTTTGTTCTTGTGTACGGTCCACGGATTTCCCACCTTCCCCAAAACAAGAAAAAGAGGTACTCCCATTTTCTCAGGGGAGTACCCCGTAAATTTCGACAAAAAACCACTTTATTCCTGCTTAAAATTACTGACCGAACAGTTCTGCTCCTGTGTGGTCCACTCGAGCAAGCAGAGCTTTCACCTCAGTAGTGATATCGTCCAGTTTGACGTGAACAGTCTCACCGGTTTTACGTACGCGAACTTCTACGGTACCTTCTTCCGCTGCCTTGTCGGACACGGTGATGCGCAGAGGCAATCCGATCAAGTCAGCATCCTTGAACTTCACACCTGCACGCTCAGGGCGGTCATCAAACAGTACTTCTACGCCTGCCCTACGCAATGCTTCTGTGATCTGTTCACTGGTCTGACGTTGTTCTTCTACTTTAACATTGACCGGAATTACGTGCACGTGGAAAGGCGCGACAGCGACTGGCCAAATGATTCCATTCTCATCGTTATTTTGCTCGATAACTGCTGCGATCGTACGGGATACCCCGATCCCATAGCAGCCCATGATCATCGGTTGGCTTCTGCCATTCTCATCGAGGAAGGTCGCTCCGATCGCTTTCGAATATTTGGTACCGAGTTTGAAAACATGACCCACTTCTACGCCGCGTGCAAATTTGATCGCCCCGCCTGTACGAGGGCATGTATCTTCTTCGGTGATATTACGCAGATCAGCATAGCGAGAAACGGTGAAGTCCCGTCCTGCTGCTACGTGTTGAAGGTGATAGTCCGTTTCGTTGGCTCCTACTACACCATCATAAACATCCTGAACATTGTTGTCCGCGATGATTTCCACTTTTTCACCATCAATGCCAACCGGCCCTACAAATCCTACAGGTGCACCTGTGACAGACAGAATATCTGCCTCTGTCGCCAGCCCAACATTTGTTGCGTCGTACAAGTTTTTCAATTTGATTTCGTTCAACTCGTGATCACCACGAACCAAGACCATCACAAGCCTGTCATCTACACGGTAGATCAAGCTTTTCACAATCTGTTTCGCTTCGATTTGGAGCGCATTTGTCAATTGCTCGATCGTTTTTGCACCAGGCGTGTGCAATTTTTCTGCAGCTGGTGCTTCTGTCTCAGGTTTTGCAGCAGGCTTGTACACGACTTCCGCCTTCTCCAGATTGGCAGCAAAATCACCTTCTTCGGAGTAAGCGATGGTGTCTTCACCTATATCACACAAAGCCATAAACTCATAAGTACCTTTTCCACCAATTGCCCCTGCGTCCGCTTCGACAGCACGGAAATTCAAACCAACGCGGGTAAAGATGTTTGTGTACGCATCGTACATCGCATGGAAATTGCGATCCAAACCTTCTTGGGTAGTGTCAAACGAATACGCATCTTTCATGATGAATTCGCGGCATCGAATAAGTCCGAAGCGTGGGCGCACTTCATCACGAAACTTGGTTTGGATTTGGTAAAGGTTGATTGGCAGCTTTTTGTAGGAATTGATTTCATCACGTACCAGGCTGGTGATGACTTCTTCGTGGGTCGGTCCCAAAGCAAAGGAACGATCATGGCGGTCGCGCAGACGAACCAGTTCAGGGCCGTACACATCCCAGCGGCCTGTTTGGTGCCACAGCTCAGCAGGCTGCATCGCAGGCATCAACAGTTCCTGAGCGCCAGCGTTGTTCATTTCTTCACGCACGATGGCTTGGATTTTATGCAGGGAGCGGAGCGCCAGTGGCAGGTACGTATAAATACCGGATGCCAGCTGACGTGCCATACCGGCGCGGAGCAGCAGCTTGTGGCTGGCAATCTCCGCGTCAGCAGGTACTTCCCGCAGGGTAGGAATCAACATTTGGCTTTGCTTCAACACGTGCGTGTCCTCCTTATGCCTTACTAGAAACTTAGCTGCGCCTAGCTTTTTGGCGTTGTAAAAAACCTCTAACGCGGCCTACTCATGGATGAGAGACCGCGATTTAGCAGAAAGCTTCATTCGTTTCAGAATTCATGAGCGTCTATGCTTATCAATTCCTAGCGTTTCACAATCAGTTCGCTTACCCTACATGCGTAGGTTTTTGCTCCCCGACCATTTCGTTAATTTCCTTCATCAATTCTTCAAACAGTTCGGTTTCCTTGACTTTCCGAACAATTTCGCCATTGCGGAAAATCAAGCCTTCACCGTTACCGCCCGCAACACCTACATCGGCCTCGCGTGCTTCCCCAGGTCCGTTAACCGCACAACCCATAACAGCTACTTTCAACGGAACCTTCAAGGTAGAAATCGCATCCTCAACCTTTGTCGCCAAACCGATCAAATCAATCGCACAACGTCCGCAGGAAGGGCATGCGATGACAACTGGATCGTTGTTGACGATTTCGAGACTGCGCAAAATTTGCTTGGCAACCTTGATCTCTTCAACTGGGTCTGCGGTAAGCGATACACGGATGGTATCTCCAATCCCCATAGACAAAACCGTACCAATCCCGACAGCAGACTTGATGCTGCCAGAGAATTGAGTACCCGCTTCTGTAACACCGACATGCAGCGGGTAGTTACGTTTTTGCGCCATCAGCGAATACGTTTGGATCATCGTTGGCACATCAGAAGACTTCAAAGAGATTACGATGTTGTCGTAGTTCAAGTCTTCGAGGATCTGTACGTGATCCATTGCGCTTTCTACAATAGCTTCCGGAGATGGATAGCCATATTTTTCGAGCAACCTCTTTTCAACGGAACCGGAGTTTACTCCAATACGGATCGGTACATTACGTTCTCTGCAAGCCTCGACGACTCTTTGTGTTTTCTCCTTGGATCCGATATTCCCCGGATTGATCCGGATTTTATCGATTCCGCTTTCCAGAGCAATCAAAGCGAGCTTGTGATCGAAGTGAATGTCAGCGACGAGCGGTAATGGGGACCGCTCCTTGATCTGTTTTATCGCACGTGCAGCATCTTCGTTAATGACAGCCAGTCGAACAATCTGACATCCTACATCGTGCAATCTTTGGATCTCGGCCAATGTTTTTTCCACATCACGCGTGTCTGCAGTCGTCATGGACTGAATGACTACGCTTTTTTGGCCCCCGATTTGTACGCCTCCGACAAATACCGGTTTCGTCTCCTCGCGCTTGTACATTTTGCACCATCCTTCATTTTGTCTGTATTCTATCTAGTATGTGAGTACGTTATTGGAAGAAAAACCGTTGCAGGTCATTCCAAGTTACTACGAGAATCAAAAGCATCAAGAACGCGAATCCGAGGAAGTGAACCATCCCTTCCTTGTGCGGATCGATAGGACGACCCCGCAAAGCTTCCACTGCCAGAAACGCTAGACGTCCACCGTCCAAAGCCGGAAGCGGCAACAGATTAAACAACCCTAAGTTGATGCTCAGTACGGCAGCCCACTTCATCAGAATCGCCAGGCCTTGTTGGGCGAACTCACCCGTCATCTTGAAGATTCCTACCGGTCCACTCAAATCATTGAGCCCTACAGAGCCAGTGAAGAGCATTCCCAGGCTTTTCAGGATCATCATGGTAAATTCATAGGTAGACGACGCACCGTACTTCAAGACTTCACCAGGCGCGTATGTCAACGAGTTGGATACCATGATTTTCCCTACGTCGTTTTCATCTTTTCCTACCTTGACCGGGACGGTATGACGTTGTCCGTTACGCTCGTATTCAAAGGTCAATTCCTTACCCGGAGATTGGCTGACAATCTCTACGATCTCTTTCCACGAAGCAACAGGCTTGCCTTGAATGGCGATGACTTTATCCCCTTGAAGCAACCCAGCTTGTGCAGCAGGTCCTCCTGCTCTCACTTCACCGAGGTAAGGAATGTCTTTTGGTACCCCGTAAATCAGCCCAATCGCGACAAACAGCAGAAACGCCAAAATAAAGTTGGCTGCGGGACCGGCAAAAATCGCCCAAAACCGTTGCGATACCGTCTTCCCTTTGAACTGTCTGTTGAGTGGTGCGATCTGAACCTCTTGTCCATCTTTCACCAATTGTGCCTGAGGATGCAAGGAGAACGTCCGAGGTTCGCCATCGATTTCTAGCGTTAGATTTAGCGCTTGCTCCAGATCGAAGCGGACGACCGTTCCCGAAATAGCCCGAGCCGAGCCAGCACTTGGCCCATCCAGAAGGATATGAGTTACCTTTCCCACAGCATCTCGCTCCACACTAACTTCCATGTGTGGTTTTAACATATCCATTTCAGGGTCTTCGCCCGCCATGCGAACTAATCCTCCGATTGGCAACAGGCGAAGCGTGTATTCCGTCTCTCCCCGCTTCACGCGAAAAATTTTGGGCCCCATGCCAAGTGCAAACTCGCGGCAAAGTATTCCCGCTTTTTTGGCCAGCAGGAAATGTCCCAGTTCATGCACGAATACAAGTACCCCAAAAACAACTACAATCGCGAGAATTGATTCAACGGAATCCAGATTGGGAAAAGGCAAGTGAACAGCCACCTTTCATTCAGTATCTAAAGCCCTACCGTATACAAATCCCTAGCTTGAGCACGAGCCCACTGATCAGCTGCAAAAATCTCCTCAAGTATCGGGTCCTTTACTCCTTGGTGAGCTTCGCATGTCTTTCTGACGATAGTTTCTATCTCTAGAAAACGGATGGCACCTTTTAAGAACAGGTCGACGGCTACCTCATTGGCTGCGTTCAAAACAGCTGTGTGCGTACCGCCAGCTTTTCCACACTCATATGCTAATTGTAACAGAGGATACCGCTCAAAATCCATGGCAGCAAAGTGAAGAGTGCCCAGCTTCACCAAATCGAGTGCTTCAGTAGCAAGATTCATCCTCCCCGGATAGCTAAGCGCATACTGAATGGGAACTCTCATATCCGGTGTCCCCAGTTGCGCCATGACCGCCCTGTCCCTGTATTCTACCATAGAGTGAATGATGCTTTCATAATGCAGCACACAGTCGATCTGATCGTAAGGTAAATCAAATAGCCAATGGGCTTCGATCACCTCGAATCCTTTGTTCATCATCGTAGCTGAATCGATGGTAATTTTCGCTCCCATGCTCCAGTTCGGATGAGCCAAGGCTTGGGCAACTGTCACTTGTTCAAGGTCTTCCCTGTTAAAATGACGAAAAGACCCTCCAGAGGCGGTCAAAATGATACGGGCTACATCTGCACTGCGCTCACCTTGCAAACACTGAAAAACGGCAGAGTGCTCACTGTCGACCGGGATGATCTCCACCCCTTTTTCTCTCGCAGCCTTCATCACGACTGGTCCTGCACTAACAAGTGTTTCTTTGTTAGCCAAGCCAATCGTTTTGCCTGCTTCAATGGCAGCCAGTGTGGGGACGACGCCCACACTGCCTACAATAGCGGTCATGACGAAGTTAGCCGTTTCATGGCGAGCTACCAACTCCAATCCCTCAGAGCCGTATACGATCTGAGGTTTTAGCAGTCCTCCGAGTTGGTTCTGCAGGGCAGCAGCAGCCTGTTCATTTCCGACGGAGACAAGCTGTGGCCTGAACTTCTTGACTTGTTCTGCCAGTAAGTCCACATTGGTTCCCGCCGCCATCGCAACAACCGAAAACTCCTCTGGATTCTGTTCGACCACATTCAGGGTACTCGTACCGACTGAACCTGTGGAACCCAAGAGTGCTATTTGTTTCAATGATTTCACCCTCTATATTTCTTTATGCGCCAGGTCTCAGACGATACCTAGTAGATGCAAAACCGGAAAGACAAGCAGGAAACTGTCAAACCGATCTAGCACACCCCCATGTCCAGGTATTAGCTGTCCAGAATCTTTTACCCCAAAATGACGCTTCAGTCCGGATTCAACCAAGTCTCCCAATTGCCCCACGATTCCTGCGACAACAGCAATCATAAGAGCATGTACGAAGCTCAAATTTCCTAGCCAAGCATTTACCGCTAGTACCACAATGACTGCAGCAACGAGACCGCCCAACGAACCCTCAATCGTCTTGTTTGGGCTTATTTCTGGCCACAGTTTATTCTTGCCAATCGCTTTACCGACAAAATAAGCCCCCGAGTCGGTCGACCAGATCGCTAGAATGACAAGCACCGATAACATCAATCCGTCCGGTAGATTGCGGGTAGCAGCCATGTATGTAAAACCGAAGCCTATGTATAACGCCCCCACCAACGTAAGGGCGACGTGTTCGATATGAAACTGATTTTTCCGCAGAACGGAGTAAATCAATAAAAGCAAGAGTATCGCTATCATCAGATCCGGCGTACTGATGGGTAACCATGTGGAAAAAGTAAGTGATGGCCAAACGATGCTCACCATCAAAACATATCCAAGTATACCTGGTACATTGAATGGCTGAAGGCGCGCCATCCTCATAAATTCAAAATGGCCAACTACGGCCAATAGTAGAACCAAAAGTGAATTCCAGGCTCCTCCTGCATAAATCAAAAAGAGAAAGGCTGCTCCACCAATCAAACCAGTAATTATTCGTTGCTTCAACAGATTCCACCTCTCGGCTATACCGCCCCGTAGCGACGAGCTCGGCCTTGGTACTCCACAATCGCTTGATAAAAGTGTTCACGGGTAAAATCAGGCCAAAGCACATCCGTAAACCACATTTCCGTGTAGGCCAATTGCCAAAGCATAAAGTTGCTCAAACGAATCTCTCCACTAGTGCGAATCAAGAGGTCTGGGTCGGGAATATCGCTTGTATACAGGTAACGGGAAATGACTTCTTCATCCAAATCTTTCGGGTCGATTTCCCCCGCTTTTACTTGCTCCGCAATGATCGAAAACGCTTTGACAATCTCATCGCGACCGCCGTAGTTCAACGCAAAATTGAGTTGTAGTCCACGGTTGTCCCTTGTTTGCTCTTCCGCTTCCAGCAGAGCTTTTAATGTGTGAGAAGGCAGTTCGTCCTTACTACCCAGCATGCGAATTTTTACATCTCGTTCAATTAATTCTTCCAATTCTGTCGACAAAAATTCCTGCGGAAGCTTCATGAGAAAATCCACTTCGTCCCTCGGTCGCTTCCAGTTTTCGGTGGAAAAAGCGTACATCGTAATATAGCGTACGCCAATTTCGTCAGCGGCCTTAACGACATCCTTCACCGTTTTCATACCTGCTCGATGCCCGGCGACCCGGGGTAAACTGCGCATACTGGCCCATCTTCCGTTTCCGTCCATGATGACTGCCACGTGCTCTGGGATTTTGCCTGAGAGGTCCAGTTCTTCCTGTACGGTTTGTTTTTCTTTTCGGGTCCATTTGCGCGCTAGATGTTCTAACATAAAGTGTTCCCCCGTAATGAGAGATATAGACGTACATCCCCCTCAAAGAGGGGGATTCCCTTGAATTACACTTCCAAGATGTCTTTCTCTTTATCCTTAACGATTTTGTCGACTTCTGCAATAAATTTATCCGTCGTTTTTTGAACGGTTTCCTGATGACGGCGAGAATCATCTTCAGAAATCGTTGCAGCTTTCTCGAGCTTCTTGATTTCATCGTTAGCATCGCGGCGGATATTGCGAACCGCAACTTTCGTTTCTTCACCGCTTTTTCCAGCCAATTTCACCAAGTCCTTACGGCGTTCTTCCGTCAGTGGTGGAATGACCAAACGAATGACTACACCATCATTGCTCGGAGAGATACCGAGGTCAGATTGCTGCAAGGCACGGTCAATTTCTTTCAAAGCCGTTTTATCCCATGGCTGAATGATTAGCATGCGTGGCTCTGGTACGCTCACGTTTGCCAATTGGCTAATGGGAGTTGGTGAGCCATAATAATCAACCATCACTCGATCTAGCATAGCAGGATTTGCACGCCCTGCACGCAAGGTGGACAGGTCTCTTTTCAGATTGGCGATCGCTTTGTTCATCCGATCTTCCATGTCTTTAATCACGGTTTGTGCCATTCATTATTCCCCCTTCACAAGAGTACCGATCTTATCGCCCATCACTGCCCGGCGAATATTGCCTTCTTCGGAGATGTTAAAGACGATCAGTGGAATATTGTTGTCCATGCACAGGCTCGATGCTGTAGAATCCATGACGCCCAGTCCTTTGTTCAAGACTTCCAGGAAAGTCAAACGATCATATTTTTCTGCAGTTGGGTCCAGGCTCGGGTCCGCAGAGTATACGCCGTCCACTTTGTTTTTCGCCATCAGAATCACTTCAGCTTCAATCTCGGCTGCGCGCAAGGCTGCCGTTGTATCCGTAGAGAAATAAGGGTTTCCAGTACCAGCAGCGAAGATGACGACACGCATTTTTTCCAAATGACGAATCGCCCGTCTGCGTATGTATGGTTCAGCCACTTGTCTCATCTCAATCGACGTTTGTACACGAGTCGGGACGTTCACTTGTTCCAACCCATCCTGCAAGGCGAGTGAGTTCATAATCGTGGCCAGCATGCCCATGTAATCGGCGGTTGCCCGATCCATACCTTTAGAACTGCCGGAAAGTCCGCGCCAGATGTTTCCTCCTCCGACGACTACTGCGACTTGTACTCCCAATTCTACGATTTCCTTGATCTGGTTAGCGACGGAGAAAATCACCTTAGGGTCAATACCGTACCCCAAGTCTCCCGCCAGTGCTTCCCCACTCAACTTTAACACAACCCGTTTATAGGCAGGAAGTGGCATGTGAAACGGCCTCCATTCATGAATCATTCTCTGTGCATTGTCGGCATTCCTTCCGATTTACAAACTTGGTTGCACCAAGTGTTTCGGGGAAGCCTCCAAAATCCTGCACATTGCTTTTTACGTGCAGGAGAGTTTCACATGAAGTGAAACTCTCGCTTTGAAAATAGGGAACACGGAGGTGTTCCCTATATCTTTATTATTGCTTATTCACTTGCGCCATTACTTCAGCTGCAAAGTCTTCTTGCTTTTTCTCGATACCTTCGCCCACTTGGAAACGAGCGAATTCTTTCAAGGTAGCGCCCGCTTCTTTCAACAGAGCAGCTACTTTCTTGTCTGGGTCTTTTACGAATGGCTGTTCAACCAGTACGTACTCTTCGAAGAACTTGGAGAGACGACCTTCAACCATTTTCTCAACGATGTTTGCTGGTTTACCTTCAGCCAGCGCTTGGTTTTTCAGGACTTCACGCTCGCGTTCGATCTCGTCAGTGGAAACTTCTTCACGGTTTGCAAAGCGCGGGTTAGACGCTGCAGCATGCATTCCGAGGTCTCTTGCCAAGCTATCGTTTTCAGTGCCTTCCAATGTTACCAGAACGCCGATACGGCCACCCATATGGAGGTAAGCACCGAAAGCGCCATTATCGGATTTCTCGGAAATGAAAAAACGACGGAAGGAGATGTTTTCACCGATTGTGGAGATTTTCTCGTTAATCACGTGAGCCAATGTTTCGCCTTCGCCTTTGAAAGGTTGCTCCAGCGCTTCTTCAACAGTTGCAGGACGTTGGGAAACAACGTGTTCTGCAATGTCTTTCACGAGTGTTTGGAACTCAGGGTTCTTCGCAACGAAGTCTGTTTCACAGTTTACTTCTACAACAGCTGCTACGTTACCAGAAACTGCAGTTGCTGTCAGACCTTCTGCAGCGATACGACCGGATTTTTTCGCTGCTTTTGCAATACCGCGTTCACGGAGCAAGTCAATTGCTTTTTCCATGTCGCCGTTTGTTTCTTCCAGCGCGCGTTTGCAATCCATCATACCTGCACCTGTACGCTCACGCAGTTCTTTAACTGTCTGTGCATTAATTGCCATTGAGTTAACCTCCTTGGAAAGTTACGTTCTAAGTATAGTGTTGGTTACATGTGTTCATTGATAAAAAAGGATGGACGGGGGGTTCTGACACCCTCAGTCCACCCTCTTACACTTGCTTACGCAGTTGTTGTGGCTTGCTCTCCGCCTTGGTTGCCTTCTTGAAGGGCATCTGCCATTTTAGCAGTCAGCAGTTTTACAGCGCGAATTGCATCGTCGTTACCTGGGATTACATAATCGATCTCGTCTGGATCGCAGTTAGTATCTACGATTGCAACGATTGGGATACCCAGTTTGCGAGCTTCTGCAACAGCGATGCGCTCTTTGCGTGGGTCGATGACGAACAGAGCGTCCGGCAGTTGATCCATGTGAGCGATACCGCCGAGGAATTTCTCCAGGCGATCCATTTCTTTGCGAAGAACGATTACTTCTTTCTTCGGCAATACTTCAAACGTACCATCTTCTTCCATGCGTTTCAGCTCAGCCAAACGAGAAGTACGCTTTTTGATGGTAGTGAAGTTAGTCAAGGTACCACCCAACCAACGTTGGTTGATGAAGTAGTGACCTGTGCGTTCTGCTTCTTCTTTAACGGATTCTTGTGCTTGTTTCTTCGTACCAACGAAGAGCACTTTACCGCCGTTTTGAGCGAGTTCACGTACGAAGTTGTACGCTTCCTCAACTTTTTTCACGGTTTTTTGCAGGTCGATAATGTAGATTCCGTTACGTTCGGTGAAGATATAGCGAGCCATTTTCGGGTTCCAACGACGAGTTTGGTGACCAAAGTGAACACCAGCCTCGAGGAGTTGTTTCATCGAAATTACTGCCATATTTCACACCTCCTTAAAAGTGGTTTTTGTGATGCGTACCTCCGCCACACCGCATGTTCCAGACAAATCTGCCTGAGGCAGCACCGTTGCTGGAATTGGTGGACGTGCGATTTCAACACCGTAAATGAATATATCATATGGAACTTTCAATTGCAACAAACAGATTCCATTATTTTCGCAAAAAAATACCGCCTCACTTCTTGGGCGGTGTAGTAATGAGTTTGACGATTTGTGCTTCTGAAGCAGGTGCAGATATTTGATAGGTCCCCACTCGGATTCTACCCAGCTTGTCCTGATTCCGTAATTCGTCGACAAACTTATTATCAGTAGGTAAGATTCCTGCTTCCACAAGCTGTTTTGCCACACCTTCTGCCGTTGCTTTATAAGGTACGGTAAAGGACACCTGCTTTTCCATCTGCGGTACCTCTACAGTAGGAGAAGCTGGATTTTGAACAGGTGTCGGTGTCACGGTAGCTGAAGCCGGCTGTGCCGAAGTCTGCGCGGTAGTTTCCTCTTTCCCCGCGGTTGGGGCCATCGGAGTGCTTGTCTGCTTCGATACTGGTGCTTGTGGCTGTGCAGGTGCTTTCGGCGGAGCTGGTGAAGGCTTCAGATTTACTTTCTTCTCCTGCTGCCACTGTTCATATTCTTCTTTCGTTAAAACCACCATTTGTAATTCCATTGCTGCCTTTTTTATCTGGTCAGACGAAAGAGCCCTCGTAGAAGAAGGCACCTGCTTTACTTGATACCAGCCTGTTATAGCGGCAGCTACGATCATACCGGCTCCAAAACCTAATAACAGCTCCCGTTTACGCATCTGCCATACCTCTTTCGTTCTTCGCTGCCAACGCAAAAATCAGGTCGATTTCCCCACGCCCCGCACCCAGACGCTTGGCGATTTCATCGAGGGCTAGACCTTCTCGCTGTAACTCAAAGACTCTGCGGTATCTTTCGCGCAATACCAGCACGTCTTCTTCCGGCTTTTCAATCGTTGCCTCTTGCTGCACGTTCTCACGGACTTGTTGTATTTGTTGCCTGCCACGCCCGTTTTCCAGTTGCTCCAAACGCTGTCGCAAATCTTTTACTTCTATTAATAGCTCTTCGTGAGACTGGTCGAGCTGTCTTTGCATCAGGTCTTTATCCTGCTTGATTTGCCTGCCCATAAGTTGCAGAGTCTTCTCTAGCTCTGCCTTGTCCGTGGTGCGATGTGTCGGTAACATCGTGTCGAAATCACTTGCTGGCTTTGCCTTTACGAACAAAGCAACAGCCATACTCAGCACTCCCACACCGATCAAGATGATATACACTACGTCCATGTTAGCCACCTTTGCTTCTGGCTTGTCTTCTTTCCGATATTACAAGGATATATCAATAAAACGCCCGCGTAAGGGATCTCTCATCGATACGGGGAGGGTCGTTTTTTCTTCACCGGTAATGTCTACCCCTTCAGAGGAGGCAGTTGCTTCGGAGTCTTTCTGCTTCTTTTTTTGTTTCTGTTCCCGTTCCCGGATCCGATTTTTTTCCGTTTGGTCGATATCGAGAGGTCGTTGACGCATCTGTTGATCGTGAAGAGTCCTCTCATTGATCAGCGATTGCTGCTCATGTACAGTACGCTGCTGTTGATGCTCCTGAATCCGGCTAACTTCTAGCGTACGCGGCAACGCGACTTGCAATTCTACCGTCTTCAAACTCATCGCAGCCCAACTCCCTTGCACAAGATGTCACTGGACCTGTATTTATATAAGTGTTGCTGTGCTGATCTCGCCTTCCATTACAACGAATCGCGTCCGTGCATACTCGTGTTTAATGAAGTGAATGAGCTTGCCAAACGTCATTTTAATACCCGGATACATGACGTGATACGCTTCGATCGCCGCAGGACCTTCCCCTTTTAATTCGGTTTCTACGTCTTTCTTGCGTGTCTCCAGAGACTTGCATTCCTTTTCTAAAACCAATCGGGTATTCGTCAGTTTAATTTGCAGCATTCGCTTGTCAGCAGGCAAATCGCCGCTCGTTTGCAAAATCTGATTCATCACACTCAGACCTTGGTCCGTTTTGCGCAAATTTTCGTACACTAACTGCAGTTCTTTTTGGATCTGAACCAATTCTTGGCGGAGCTCCGGCTTTACGCCCACTTCTAAAACAGTCGGAGTGGCACTCGAATTTCCAAAAACGCGTGCAGCAATCTTCTCCCCTGCCTGTAAGACACCCCCAATAATGATGCCTTTCGCGCCTTTGCAAATGATTTGTTTCCCTGCACGAACCGTAGAAAACATAATACTTTGTGAGACGATTACTTGATTTCCGGCAGTCACATTCGCATTTTGAATAAACGAAGTCCGAATGTTTTGTCCAGCCACGATAGAACCTTTGTCTTGGGCCACGATCCCGCTTTTGATTTCGATTGAACCTCCAGCGTGGAGCTCAGCGCCCTCGACGCTTCCCAATACCCGAATATCTCCAGATGCTTTTACACGAAAACCATTTAAGACGTTCCCGCGAATGACCACCGTTCCCACAAAGTCGATGTTGCCTACACCAAAGTCTACGTCTCCGTTTACTTCAAAAACGGGAAAGACGTTCATCTTATCCTGATCCGTGAACGATACTTGTCCATCGATAGCGGCATAAATCATGGTTTTATCCTGATTATGAACCACGTTTTTTCCAGGTTTCATGATTACTTCTTTGCCGGCTTTGGGAGCGATGGGCTCTCCGGTAACAGCTGTACCCGGTTGACCTTGATCTGCAGGAATCCTGCGAGCCAGCAGCTGGCCTTTGGCTACATTCGGAATGACGGTCACGTTATAAAAATCGACTCGACCATCTTCCAGTTCTTTTGGACCGCTATCCTCTTGCACCGCATCTAGATAAGGATACTCCACCGAGCCATCCTTTCCTGGGATTGGTTGAATCCCGCGGGCAATGGTCGCCTGTGCATTGGCATACTTTCTTGGCAAGGCACACATGTCTCTGATGACATTGTCCAAGATTCCATACGTAACTCTTTGTTTTTGTAGCTCCTTGTAAATATCCTCTTCCCTTAATAAAAGAGTATCGAGATCCTCCTCATCTACTCGAAGTAGGATCCCCGCTTCCAATTTGTCTGGAGACAGCTTTACCTCTAATCGATATTTCCCGATCCCTTCCAAACTTCTAACCCCCTTAAACCATTGGGTACTTTTACTCTACATTAATTGCGACTTCCACCTGGACAACGCAGAACGAAGACGGAAAAGAGCCTTGGAATGGAGCTGGGAAATGCGCGAAGGTGATAGGCCCATGATCTCAGCGATTTCCGATAAGGTCATCTCGTCAAAATAAAACAGGGAAACAACGAGCCTTTCTTTATCGGGGAGCTTATCGATGACAGTGACTAGCACTTCCTTTAAGCTAGTAACCTCCGCCACATTTTCAGGTCGCGGGGTCAAATCATCTACGATGTATGAATGTCGTGCCGTTTTCTGCTCATCTTCATCACCGACTGCTTCGTCGATAGACACCATCGTTGCTAGAGAAGTCTCAAAAAAAACTTGTTGAAGGTCTTTCTCGCTAATTCCCAAGTACTCTGCAACCTCTTTATCGGTGGGCATTCGCAGCATTTGCTGTTCCAATGTTGTGTATGCTTCTTCGATTTTTTTGGCCTTGTCTCGAACAGTACGAGGGATCCAATCATTCTCACGCAATCCGTCAATCATGGCGCCACGAATACGCCACATCGCGTACGTCTCGAATTGTAATCCGCGTGTATGGTCAAATTTGGCCAATGCGTCCAGGAGTCCGAACCGGCCATAACTGATCAAGTCGTCTTTGTCCACGTTGGCTGGTAAGTTGATCGCCAAACGGTTGGCCACTTTGTCCACGAGTGGCAAGAACCGTGTGATCAGATCGATTTCTGCCTCGCGACTGCCCTCTTGTTTCCACATGACCCATTTATCGAATTCTTTTGCCTTCTCTTGAATGGTTAGCCGTGCCACGAATTAGTCACCAGCCTTTACTCATCTGTTAAGCGCCTAACGACCTCTGCAACAGTGGTGGGATCCTCAATCGGACGAATTCTCTCCATTTGAGAAATAGAAAGGGGAGAGAATGATTCCGTGTTCTCGTCTGCCTGCCTATCCTCTTTTCCTTCTAAAGGAGAAGAACTCCCTTCATGAAGAGCAACTTCTCCTTCTTTTACCGAAGGAAGGGAAGAGGTTTGTGTCACCTTGGTGAGAACCCAACGGATAGGAAAAGCGGCGAGGAAAAATATAATGAATGCGACACCTGCTCGTTCCAGTGAAACAAGCCAGACGTTGCTCGCCCATGCCGTCGCAAGAGTGACGGCAAAAGCGAGAAGTCCCAAGCCAGAATTGATCCAAATGGTTCCCATCATCCCTATACTTCCTTCACACCTTGATTTACAGTTCGGATTTGAAGCACGCCGTTTGTGGCATCCATCTCTATCGTCCGACCACAGTTACCCCCTGTATCTTCGGCCACTATTTTTATCTGGGCGTCCTTCAAAGCCACCTTGCATGCTTCCACATTCCTCGGGCCGATCCGCATCGTATCTGTGTTCCCGAGGAAAGCGAACATTTGTGCACCACCAGCAAGTTTCGCCACCATATGTCGGGTGGAGGCACCCGCTCGTTCCATCTGATTGATCAGATCAGGAATAGCCGTGTCTGCGTACTTCCCTACTGTCAGTTCCCCGCTCTTTGCCAGAGATGATTCTGGTAGCATGACATGAGCCATTCCGGCAATTTTATGAATACTGTCGTAGAGTACCACCCCTACGCAAGAGCCAAGGCCAGTCGTACGCAGTCGGCTCGGCTGTTTTGCCACACCGAGATCGGCCATACCTATCTTAATAATCTCCATCGAAAGGAACTCCTAGCGAACGAAATAGAATGGGGAGAGAATCGGGATCAGGAATCAAAAAGAAGTTCCCTTTCACTTGCTCGTTTCCCTCAAAAAATGCTGTATCAATCGTGAGTGCGAAATCGCCTGCCTGCCCGAGAGCAATCAAGCCATAACTGAGAATCGCACCTGCCATGTCCACTGCCAAAGCAGGTACCGATGGCTGCAAATTCAATTGGGTAAGATCAGCAAGCGATGAAAGGTACGAGCCTGTCAAGATATTGCCGATTTCGTGCAAAGCCGAAATCTCAAGCTCTTCCCACTCATACACATCCTTGTCGATCCCTGTGATTTGCTGCAGTAAATACTTGGCTGAATCCATATCAAGAATAAAGAACATGTTCCCGGGGCTGTCGCCTTCTACACGGAAGAAAACCGTCACGACAACTGCCTCAGCCCCGCCCACACAATCCGCCACTTCATCGAAAGGAATAATGCTAACCTGCGGCACTTTCATATCGATTTCTTTTTGCATGAGTTTAGAGAGGGCGGTGGCTGCATGTCCCGCACCAATATTCCCAATTTCTCGCAGTACGTCAAACTGGAAATCTCCAAACTTCGTAAAGTAGCCCATTATTCTTACCCCTCAATTGCGTCCAATTGCTTGATTTCTTCCGTACTCAACACTTTATCGAGATTCAAGAGAATCAAGAGACGCTTGTCCAGCTTGGCTACGCCACGCAGATATGCCGCCTCTACTCCCCCGACTACTTCTGGAGGCGGTTCAATCGCATCTACTGCGATATCAATTACGTCGTTTGCAGCATCTACGATTAAGCCTACTTCCAGCTCACCCACTGCCACAATAATGATTCGAGTCGATTCGGAGTAGACGCTTTCTTCCAATTCAAAGCGGTTACGCAAATCAATGATCGGGGTCACAACTCCACGCAGGTTGATTACCCCTTTCACAAACTTTGGCGTCCGAGGAACACGTGTAATGTGCTCCAGTTTTTCGATCGATTTGACCTGGTTGACTTCGACTCCGTACTCTTCATCTTTTAAACGAAAGACAATCACTTTCACTTCGCCTACAATTTCCTTGTGCTCGAGCATGTGGCTGCCACTCCTTTTTCCTTTTACTTGATCAGTGCATTGCAATCAATAATGAGTGCTACTTGACCGTCTCCTAAGATCGTTGCACCGGAGATGGCGAAAACATTGACCAGATACTTGCCTAAGGATTTTAGTACGATCTCTTGTTGTCCGATGAAGGAATCGACGACTAGTCCAGCCATCTTCTCCCCTTTTCGTACGATGATGACAGCAACTTCATCTTCATCGACTGCCGCATCACTCACAGGCACTTGGAAAATGTCTTGAAGGGATACAAGTGGAACCACTCTTCCCCTGAAGTCGATCACTTTTTGGCGGTGAGCCATCATGATCTGATCTTTCTTGAATACAGCCGTTTCGATAATCGAGCTCAGCGGAACTGCATATTTCTCATCCTGCACTTGTACGAGCATGGCTGAAATAATAGAGAGAGTGAGTGGAAGCTGGATCAAGAACGTCGTGCCTTGTCCGCGTACGGAATCAACTCCGACACTGCCACCAAGTGATTCGATCTTGGACTTCACTACATCCAGGCCTACGCCTCTACCGGATATATCCGAAATGACTTCAGCTGTGCTAAAGCCAGCGGCAAACAACAATTCATGGATTTGTTTGTCACTCATGCTGTCCGTATTTGCAGGGTTAACGATCCCTCGCTCAATAGCCTTTTTCAGCACCCGATCCTTGTTGATACCCGCTCCATCGTCTTTTACTTCAATAAAGACGTGGTTCCCACTATGGTAGGCTCTCAGCACAATGGTGCCTTCTTCTGGTTTTCCTGCTTTTTTCCTATCAGCAGGAGACTCGATGCCATGGTCTAAGGAATTGCGCAGCAAGTGATTGAGCGGGTCACCAATTTCATCGATAACGGTACGATCCAGCTCTGTTTCAGCACCGATGATTTCGAGATTGACTTTCTTGTTTAAATCTTTTTGTAAATCTCGGATCATACGTGGGAAGCGATTAAAAACTTGTTCGACTGGAACCATTCGCATTGTCAAAATGATGTTTTGCAGGTCTCCACTGATACGACTCATGTGTTCAACGGTTTCCTGCAGCTCATTCTTGCCAATTTCTTTGGCCAACTGTTCGAGTCGACCACGGTCGATAACAAGCTCGCTAAACAGATTCATCAGAACATCCAGACGATCGATATCTACGCGGATCGTTTTACCGCCAGCCGCTTGCTTACGTGTTGCGGTTGGCTGTGCCTCCGGTGCTTTTTTCACTTCAGAAGCTGTCTCTGCAGGCGCAGCAACAACTGGTGCTGGAGCTGTTGCTTCTTTCAGTTGGATCGGATCGATTTTCACATCCTGAATCTCGGAAATGTTTAAAATCGTGTTGCGAATTTTTTCCTCGGATTGCATGGTCACGTAGGCGATCTCAAATGATGTTTCGAAGCGCTCGTTCTCGATGTCTTCCACAGTCGGTTTGGTCTTGATGACTTCACCCAGCGATTCTAGCTGATCGAATACCATGTAGGAACGAGCAGCTTTGAGCAAGCAATTATCATTTAACGTAACCTTGATCCACATCAATTGGTTGCCTAACTCTTTGGATTGTTTCAAGACCATCAGAGCGTAGTCGTCCAGCTCATTTTCTCCGACCACTGCCTGCTCCGCTACAGGAGCTTCTTCTTCAACCGCAATTGCCGCAGCGACTTCCATCTCGGCGCTAAAATCACCGGCTACGATCGATCGCAGTTTTTTCACCGGAATCGAGACATCTGCTGAACCATTTCCGCCTTCGGTAATGTCGATAACCATGCCTTCGATCAAATCGACGCTATGGAAAATGACGTCCATGATGTCGCTGTTTATCGTCAGCTTTTGGTTGCGGATGAGGTCTAACACGTTTTCTGCTTCGTGCGTCAGGCTCGCCATGTCTTCAAAGCCCATGGTTGCCGACATCCCTTTGAGGGTATGAGCAGAGCGGAAAATTTCCTTTACATGTGTAATGTTACCCGGATCATTTTCCAACAGGAGCAGATTTGCATTGATTGCTTGCAAATGTTCTTTCGATTCTTCGATAAACATGTCCAAATACTGATTCATATCCATCGGTGATCCACCTCCCAAAATCAGTGCACGAGCTTGCACAACAGCTCTGGAATTTTATCAACAGGGGCTACGTTGTCAGCCAGGCCCGCATGAACGGCTGAACGGGGCATTCCGTATACGACACAAGTCGACTCATCTTCGACAATACTCGTAACAGTCCCGAGTTCTTTCATCAACTTTAGACCTTTTGTCCCATCATTTCCCATGCCTGTCATGATAATTGCCCATTTGTCTACATTTGTCAATCGACTGACTGATTCAAATAAAATGTCGACTGAAGGACGATGACCTCCGCGCGGCTCCTCCTGATGCAGATGAGCCTGCAGTCGGCCATTCACTTGCCGAACTTCAAAATGGAAGCCTCCAGGCGCTATATAGGCCGTACCTGGCTCCAGTACTTGTCCATCCTCGACCTCAGTTACGCGGATTTTCGACAAAGTATTCAGTCGCTGCGCCAACGATTTGGTAAAGCCGGCAGGCATGTGTTGAACAACAGCGATTGGAGCAGGAAAATCAGCTGGTATCGCTGTCAAAACGATTTGTAGTGCTTTCGGTCCACCTGTAGAGGTTCCCAAAGTTACCAGCTTTGGCTTTGCAATGCCGATCTTTCTCGTTGGCAGTTCCCGCTCTATAACAGTCGTTTTTGCTACTGTAGTAACAGGTGCAGGAACAACCGTCTTAACTGGTGGCGATGGATCCGACACTAGAGGCTTGATCGAATTCTGAATAACGGATTGTCGTTGCAAGCGCCCTTTTGTGAGATAGGCTGCTTTTACCCGCTCAATCAAGCGATCGCCAACTTTATGTATATCAAGCGATATCGGTCCGGATGGCTTAGTTACAAAGTCGAATGCTCCCAATTCCAACGCATGAATGGTCGCATCCGCTCCCTCTCTCGTCAGGCTACTCAACATAACGATCGGCAAGGGATGATCGCTCATCAATGACTTCAACGCTGTCAGTCCGTCCATGACGGGCATTTCAATATCCAACGTGAGGACATCCGGATTCAGTTGCTTGCATTTTTCAATACACTCGAGTCCGTTTCTTGCTCGATCGATGACTTCGATATCTGGATCTGTCGATAAAATGTCAGAAACAACTTTTCTCATGAATGCAGAATCGTCTGTGACAAGAACACGAATTTTACTCAAAGCAATGTCGCTCCCTTCCCTACACCCTGTTGACTTATCGAATGAAGTGTTTCAGCCTCGCTAGGAATCCTTTGAGACCATTCGCTGGGATATCTGATTTTGTGGAACTTTCCAAATACCGCCCAACCAAATTCCGAATGCTCCGTGAAGCTAGCGATTGCGGATATGTAAGTAGAAAAGGACGCTGCAGCTTAACTGCTTTTGATACATGGGAATCATCCGAGACAAACCCTAACGAATGAATTTCCATGTTTAGAAAACGTTTCGCTACCATCGCCAGCTTGTCGGCAGTCATTTTCCCTTCCCGTTCCGATGTCGCACGGTTGATCACGAGTCGAATCTTGACCGCAGGATTGCGGGAGTGCAGCATTTTGATTACGGCATAGGCATCCGTGATCGCGGGTGGCTCAGGTGTTGTCACGACAATCACTTCGTCCGAGGATAGCATGAAGTGCAACGATTCTCTGGACAAGCCAGCTCCTGTGTCAAAAATAATCGTATCCGCGTAACCTTGCAGTGGATCTAGCTTGGTAAAAAGAAGGTCCAGCTTGTCATTATCTAATTGCATGATCTGCGTAAAACCCGACCCACCTGCAATAAATTCTAATTGCCCGGGTCCTTGCTCCATGATGTCCCATACCGTCGTATCTGGTTCTAACAGATGGAACAAATGCTTTTTTGGCGTGATGCCCATCAAGACATCCAGATTGGCGAGGCCTAGATCCACATCGAACAAGACTGCCTTGTGTCCTCTTTCAATCAATCCGAGGCCGAAGTTGAGACTGAAATTGGACTTCCCTACCCCACCTTTACCACTGGTTACGGTTACGAGTTTCGTCGGTCGCTTCTGGGTGCTCTGTTGAATACGTTGGCGGAGTTGTTCGGCTTGATCACGCATCCATTCAGTCTCCCACTACCATGGATGAAACGAGCGTAGGTGTCGCTACGACAATATCATCCGGAACATTTTGACCGGTCGTGATATAGGAGAGAGTCAGCTTCATCTCCTCCGAAACATTCAACATGGTACCAAAGCTCTGTGTCTCATCCGCCTTCGTAAAGATTACTTGTTTGACAGGTACATCAGAAAAGCTCTGGATGATGGCCTTCATGTCGGTGTATTTGGAAGTCAAACTGAGCACCAAATAATTCACGCTGTTTGTCCCATGCTCAACGAGATCCCGAATCCCCTGTACGTATTCGTCATTACGGAAATTGCGCCCAGCCGTGTCTACAAATATCAGATCACAGTCGCTCAAACGCTCCATCGCGGTGACCATTTCTTTCGGTTGAAACACGACCTCCATCGGGACATTGAGGATGTTCGCGTACGTTTTCAATTGTTCGACGGCTGCCATTCGATACGTATCCGCTGTGATAAAACCAATTCTTCTTTTTTCTTTCAGCATGCTGTTGGCAGCCATTTTTGCTATCGTCGTGGTTTTTCCCACTCCTGTAGGCCCAAAGAAAAATGCGTACTGCACAGATCGTTCCAGTTTTACAGATGTCTGAGCGTTAGAAGCGAGCATTCCGGTAATGATCTCTCGACAAGCGTCTCGTGCTTCATCCGCCTGCCATTGATGACCCGCATACGTCTTTTCCATCAACTTTTTCAAGATTTCCGCAGTGACTTCTTCGGTAACGCCTTGTTCCAAAAGACGTGTACGAATGGCTTGGATAGCCTCCGGGAGCTGCTGGCTCAAGTCGTGAACGAGAAGCTTTTGGAACATCTGTCGCATCCCTCTTACTTCGCTCGCTAATTCTTCAGTGCCAGCTGGTCCGGTCTGATTCTCCACTAGCCTGGAAGTTTGAGGCATCGGGTCAGGCTGCTTCGTCCGTTCATGTGGAGCATTTCCATGAGCAGCTGCACGAGATACGAAATCTCTTTTCGGTTCCTGGGATGCACCTGCCGGTAAGGGGTCACGTTCCTGCACTGCAACCGCACTTTCCGACTTGATTGGTTGAGGGACAGCAGCATTTCGATACGCTTGTTTCGCCGTATAAGCCCCTGTCTGTGGTCGAGTGGTAGCGTCCATTTGTCGATTCTTACTGGACCCCTGAGTTTTCTCGTTGTCAGATGCCTTTTCATCTACTGCTGCAATCACTTCTATGCGCATCTTGCCAAACATCCCAAACAATCCACCTGTTTTAACAGGCTTGGAATTTAAAATAACGGCATCCTTTCCCAAATCCACTCTGATCTTGTCCAGCGCTTCTGGCATTGAATCGACTATGTAACGTTTCACTCTCACGAAATGTTCACCATCCCTACGCTTTGCACTTCAACATGTGGCTCCAACTCGCTGTATGACAAAACGGGTACGTCCGGCATCATCCGATCAAGCAATTGACGAAGATACATACGAATGGCTGGTGAAGAAAGGATGATCGGCTGTTGTCCCGAGTTGATCATTTTCCCTACCTCTGCAGACATCGTCTGGTAGATCCGCTGAGACGTTTCCGGATCCATCGCCAAATAGCTGCCTTGCTCAGATTGCTCGACGTGTTCGGAGATTGCTTTCTCCAGACCGGCACCCGCTGTGAGTACTCGAAGCGGCTGTCCAGGCTCTGTAAACTGAAGAGTGATTTGCCTCGACATTGCCTGTCGTACATACTCTGTCAGAACTTCTGGATCTTTGGTGTACAGAGCATGGTCCGCCAAAGCCTCGAGGATGACATTCAAGTTGCGTACCGATACTTTTTCCCGGAGCAACTTTTGCAGCACCTTCTGCACATCGCCGATAGACAGAGATCCTGGTATGAGCTCGTCCACCAGCACCGGTGCCGTCTCTCTCACATTGTCGATCAGTGCACGCGTCTCCTGACGGCCTAACAGTTCGTGCGCGTGGCGCTTGATGATCTCGGTCAAATGTGTGGCTACGACAGATGGTGGGTCGACTACCGTATAACCGGACAACTCGGCAATCTCCTTATTCTCTTCTGTTACCCATAAAGCAGGTAATCCAAACGCAGGTTCTACCGTTTCTATCCCTACAATGGAATCATCTTCTATCCCAGGGCTCATTGCCAGATAGTGATCCAGCATAATTTCCCCTTTTGCTACCTGATTGCCTTTGATCTTGATCATGTACTCATTGGGCTTAAGCTGGATGTTATCCCGAATGCGGATGACAGGAACGACAATCCCCATTTCCAAAGCAATTTGACGACGAATCATAATGACTCGATCGAGTAAGTCACCGCCCTGTTTGACATCTGCCAACGGGATCAAGCCGTAACCAAATTCGAATTCGATCGGATCGACCTGCAACAGATTGACCACACTTTCTGGACTGCGAACTTCTTCAATTTGTTGTTCTTCCACTTTGTCTGCTGATTCGAGCATCTCCATCCGTTGCTTCTTATTCAGTTTCCAAGCAGCGAAACCTAAGATTCCGGCTACCGGGAGTACGGGTAACAATCCAATCGGTGTAAAGAGCCCCAACAAGAACATGCATCCGGAAACGATATACAAAAGTCGTGGAAAGTTGAACATCTGCCTGACGATGTCTTCTCCGAGACCTTCTCCGGAGGTGGAACGTGTCACGATAATACCAGCTGCTGTCGAAATCAACAGGGCCGGAATTTGGCTTACGAGCGCATCCCCGACCGACATCGTCGTAAATTTAGAGGCAGATTCAGCAAAGTCCATATCATGAACGATCATCCCGATGATGAATCCTCCAATGATGTTAACGATAAAGATGATAATACCGGCAATGGCATCCCCTTTTACGAATTTACTGGCACCATCCATGGCTCCGTAAAAGTCTGCCTCATTCTCAATTTTTTTCCGCCGCGCTCGCGCTTCTACTTCCGTGATCATCCCTGCGTTTAGATCCGCATCAATACTCATCTGCTTCCCTGGCATCGCGTCCAACGTAAAGCGGGCTGCTACCTCTGCCACACGCTCGGAACCTTTCGTGATTACGATAAACTGGATGATGATCAAGATGAGAAACACAACGAAACCAACTACCTGGTTTCCACCAACGACAAAATCCCCAAAGGTTTCAATCACTTTGCCGCCTTCTCCGTGAGAAAGAATGTTCCTCGTCGTGGATACATTCAAAGCCAGGCGAAACAAGGTAGTAATGAGCAGGACCGTGGGGAAAATAGAAAACTCCAACGTTTCCTTTGTGTACATGGACACAAGCAAAATCGTCAACGCAAGGGAGATATTGAGAATTAAAAGCAAGTCAAGCAGTTGTGAAGGGAGTGGGATCACCATCATGACCACAATGCTTATCACGAATAGGATCGTACCTATTTCCTTGAACTTGAATCCCACTGTTCATTCTCCTTTCTCTTATTTCGCTTTCCCTTGCAGCTTGTACACGTACGCGAGAACTTCCGCTACCGCTTTAAACAACTCTTCGGGAATTTGTTGTCCAATCTCAACCTGACTATAGAGAGCCCTGGCCAAGGGCTTGTTTTCCATCGTAACGATCCGGTGTTTTTTGGCCACTTCTCTGATTTTTAACGCGAGATAGTCTTGCCCTTTGGCTACTACCGTTGGAGCACTCATGGCACTGGCGTCATAACGGATAGCAACAGCAAAGTGCGTCGGGTTCGTAATAATCACATCTGCTTTTGGCAGCTCCTGCATCATTCGCCGGATTGCCATGCTGCGTTGCCGCTCACGAATCTTTCCTTTAATCAGCGGATCCCCTTCTGCCTGCTTGTGTTCATCTTTCAGGTCTTGTTTGGACATCCGTAGATTTTTCTCGTGTTCATAGCGCTGATAGGCGTAATCCAACACCGCTAAGACAAACAACAGTAATCCGAGGTAGATTCCTAGCTTGGCGACCTCGCCCGCCGTAAATGATAGTACCGTTCCCAAAGACTTCAGAGAAAGCTGCACCACCTGATCTTTGGTGTTCCACAAAATCGTATAGGCAACAAACATACCAGCACTGATTTTTAATAAAGATTTGAGCAGTTCTACGATGGAACGTAAGGAAAAAATACGTTTTGCGCCTTCAATCGGATTTAACTTTTCCAGCTTCATCTGAAGTGGTTCTGTAGAAATTAACCAACCGACCTGCATGTAATTCACAGCAAAAGCTACGAGTAACGAAACTCCTAATACGGGACCTGCGATTTTGAACGCTTCAAAAGAAAGCTGCGATACCATGAGTTTCAGATTCTCTTCATTTACCTGCCAGCTCGTGTAGGTAATCAACGACTCTCGCATAATGTTTTGAAAGGTCGCTAGCATGTTCGAGCCTAGCATGATCAATAGAAAGAAGAAGGCAGTCAGTGCGATCGCCGGGGACAAATCTTGACTCTTGGCAACCTGTCCTTTTTTTCTGGCATCGTCTTTTTTCTTCGGCGTCGCTTTTTCAGTCTTTTCCCCGTTGAAAAATTGCAGGTCTATCGGATAATGAAATCTGATCTGATTCATGGTGTGCCTCCGAGCATGTTCATCATTTCTGCGAGTGCCCGGAACATACTTTCAAATAATCCGTTCAAGGTCAGCAGGAAAGCGGGCATCACCACAATCAATAACAGAAATCCTGCCAGCAATTTAATAGGTAGACCTACCACGAAAATATTAAATTGCGGTACTGATTTAGCGATGATCCCTAGGGAGAGGTCCACTAGGAATAACGCAACAACGATCGGGGCCGCCATCATAAATGCACTGAGAAACATATTTTGAAAGACTTTGACTGCGGTCATCATGACTTGCTCACTGCCAAATGCCGCCCACACCGCTTCTACTGGGATCGCTTCATAGCTTTTGATGATTCCCCGTATGAGCATGTGATGACCATTTATACTGAAAAAGTAGAGAATGGCCAGGATGTTTTTGAAGTTACCCGTGATCGGTACGTATGCACCCGTCCTCGGGTCAATTACGTTGGCCATCGCCAGTCCCATCTGCATGTCCATCAGACCACCAGCGACCTGAACAGCTACGAACATCAATTCACAAATATAACCGAGGATAAGTCCTACTAACGCTTCCTTGCACACATGAAGGATGAAAGTCAAATCCATGGTAATTTGTGCCTGAACGGGTATGTATTGAAAACTGATCAACGCCATGATAAAGGCTAACGCTATTTTGAATTGATTGGGTACCCCTTTTATCGAAAAGAAGGGAGCCGCGACAATAAAGGAACTCATTCTTACAAACACAAGCAAAAAAATGGGAAGGTACATCAAGAAGAGATTCATAGGCTATCCGACAAATCGATGGAGGTTTCCGAAGATACCCATCGTAAAATCAAGCATTACGCGAAGCATCCACGGTCCAACCGCTAGCAGTATAATGAAGACAGCCAAGATTTTTGGAATGAATGCAAGAGTTTGCTCCTGAATTTGTGTCGTTGCCTGGAAGACGCTGACAATCAATCCGACCAGCAAGGCGATCCCTAGGGCAGGTGCCGAAAGCAGCAGGATGGTATAGACTGAGCTCTGGGCAATCTGCATTAATAATTCTTGTGTCATGCTCTACCTCCTCGGACCCTCTGGAATGTACCTAAAAGCTGATCAAGAGTGATTTCACGACCAGATACCAGCCATCTACCATGATGAAAAGCAGGATTTTAAACGGCAACGAAATCATGACAGGCGGCAACATCATCATCCCCATCCCCATCAAAATGCTGGAGATGACCATATCAATTACGAGGAATGGTATAAAGATCATAAAGCCAATTTGAAATGCCGTTTTCAATTCACTGATAGCGTACGCAGGTACCAATGCACTCAAGGGAATGTCTTGAATGGTCTTTGGTCTTTCTGACTTTGTATATTCCAGGAACAACGCCAAATCTTTTTCCCTTGTTTGCTTTGCCATGAATTCCTTGAATGGGATAACTGCAGTATCAAATGCCTGTTGCTGGGTGATCTTCCCTGTCATAAATGGCTGAACGGCTGTTTCATTTACCTTGCCAAGTGTCGGAGCCATGATAAAAAATGTCATAAAGAGCGCCAGTGCCACCAGAACCTGGTTTGGGGGCATTTGTTGAGTAGCCAGGGCATTACGGACGAATGACAGCACAATCACGATCCTGGTAAAACTCGTCATGAGCAACAAAATCGCTGGAGCTACGGATAATACCGTCAAAATCAGCAAGATTTGAATCGCCGAGGAAGTTTCCTGAGGCGTTCCAGTTCCACCGCCAATTTTCAAATCAATGCTCGGAACAAGCGGTGTTCCCACGGGAGCTGCCATCACGACATTTGGCAAAGCCAGCAGCACTGCGGCAATCACGAGCACCTGCAAAAAATGTTTCATTTTAGGTCCCCTCTGTCCTGAGCTTCCTCTTTGGTCCACACATCTGTTTGTATCGGTCGCTTCTGGACATCATTCCATTGTCCCTTCAGCAACTCTTGAAACGATTGTCCATCCACTTCGGAAGAATACAAGATTTCTTCTTCTACTTGTTTCTTTTTCCCGAAAGGCAGCCACTTGAAGGAAAACTGTGAAGAAATTGGCTTCATTTCTGCATCTGACAAGATGAGGTCGGCTTCTTCCCCCGGTTCGATCATTCGGAGCATTTGTACATTTTCGCCAACTCCGACGATGTACAGAGTTTCCCCTATCATCACAACCTGCATCGTTTTCCCGTTTCCGAGTGCAGCTGCGGATATGATCTTGATCGGTCCATGACCTTGTCCAATTTGCCTCTTGCCCAAGAATCGTAGCAACAGGAAGATGAGCACAGCGATGAATCCGAGTGAGAAGATGACTTGGACCAAGTATCCCCACATACTGCCGTTTCCGCTGCCCGGAATGGCCGCCGGCTGTTCGCCGCCGGCGGGCGCATTGCTCTTTGGTGCATTCCCCTGGTTATAGGAATCAGCCACAGTACCTTCAGCTGAAGCCATGCCAGGAAGGGAGGCGACAAGCAGCATGATGAGACAACAAACCCAGATGAGTCGCGTCCCTGCATTCCGGAATTTCATCATTAGCTCAATGTCTTCTTGATCGCTTCCAGTACGCGATCTGCCTGGAACGGCTTCACGATGAAATCTTTTGCGCCCGCCTGAATCGCATCAATAACCATGGCTTGCTGTCCCATCGCAGAGCACATGATGACGCGAGCGTTCGGATCAATCTTTTTGATTTCCTTCAAAGCAGCAATACCGTCCATTTCTGGCATCGTAATGTCCATCGTTACCAGGTCAGGACCGAGTTCTTTGTATTTTTCTATCGCCTGAGCACCGTCGCTCGCTTCCCCAACGACGCTGTAGCCATTTTTGGACAAAATCTCCTTGATCATCATACGCATGAACGCTGCATCATCCACGATTAATACTTTGTTTGACATGATTAGCTCCTCCCAATGCTTCACTGTTGAATGGATTATTGTAATTTTTGAACTCGATCGAACTGACTGATGATATCTGTGACACGGACCCCAAAGTTCTCGTCAATGACGACTACTTCTCCCTTGGCAATCAGCTTGTTGTTTACCAAGATGTCTACATGCTCACCTGCCAGCTTGTCCAACTGTATAATTGATCCAGCGGACAAGTCAAGAATTTCTCTGATTAATTTCTTGGTGCGTCCGAGTTCGACTGTCACTTGCAGTGGAATGTCCAGAAGCAGGTTCAAGTTCTGCTCTTCTCCCGTTACCAAGGGAGCACCTCCAAGCGGCGCAAATTGCGCTGGTTTCACATTTGCTTGATTTGCAGCAGGGCTGCCAAAATGCTGAGGTGTCGGCGCCATAGTAGTCGGTGGATACGCTGGAGGATACGGTGCGTATCCTGGCGGCATTGCATGCTGCCCGTATGCATCCGGATAAGCAGGCTGACCTGGGTATCCCATTGGTTGCGCGTACACAGGCGGTGGTGCATAGCCCATAGGTGGTTGTTCGTACATAGGCTGCGGTGGTGGCTGTGGTGCAGCAGGTGGTACGTATGCCGGCTCTGGTTGAACAGGAGCAGCCGCAACCGGTGCAGCGGATTGCGTAATGGCAGGGATACTCGGCATTTCGATGGCTGCAGCAGCGGCAGCTACCTCTTCTTCGGTACCACCTACTAGTTTATCAATCATCTTTTTCGCAAAGGAAAGTGGCAAGAGCTGCATGATGTTTGAATCAATGAGTTCACCGTGCTCGCCAACCTTTAATCGAAAAGAGACTTTCACCAGCGGACTGTCATCATCTGAGAAGCTGTCTCCGCCTTTTCCCTGTGCGAGATCCATCACGTCGATGCCAGGAGGAGTGATGTTGATGAACTGGTTAAAGATCGTGGACATCGAGGTCGCAGCTGAACCCATCATCTGGTTCATTGCCTCTTGTACAGCACTGATATGTAGTTCGGATAGATCCGTATTCTCAGGACGACCATCGCCACCCATCATCAGGTCGGCAATGATCGCTGCGTCCTCCATGCGGATGACCAGCAGGTTAATTCCTTTAAACCCGTCTGTATATTCCACGTGAACGGCTACGTGAGGAATTGGAAACTCACTTTCCAGCTCGCTCACGTTGACTACCGAAACAGTAGGGGTCGTAATGTCTACCTTCCTGCTCAGCAGCGTAGATAGTGCTGTCGCTGCGCTTCCGAAAGAAATATTTCCGATTTCTCCGAGAGCATCCTGTTCAAACGGGGAAAGAAATTCGGCAACATCCTGACTGACTACCGAATCAGCTTCCTCTTCATCCTCTACCAAGTTGTTCGCGCGAAGCAGCGCGTCAATCTCGTCCTGAGAAAGCATGTCTCTACTCATTGTGTTCCTCCCCCTCCTCTATGACTTCATCAATCTGTACGGCAACTCTTCCTTTAAGCGTACCCGGTTGTCCGAGAAATTTCAGGTGGTTGCCGATCTTGATTTTAAGCTTGTTATCTAACGACTGATCCAGTTGAATGACATCGCCTTGTTGAAGCTGGAGGAAATCTTTTACCGAAATCGTAGCTGTTCCCATCTCTGCGACGATCGGCAGCTTCGCGGTCTTTACCCGGTCTTCTACACGCAGACGTTCTTCTTCGTCGCGTGTTTTTTTCTGTTTCGAGAACCAGTACTGCCCGGATAGCTTTGTCATGATCGGCTCGAGTACGACGTGTGGCAAACACAAATTAATCATGCCAGTTGTGTCGCCGATTTTGGTACTGAATGAAATAACGACAACGATTTCATTGGGTGAGACGATCTGCATAAATTGCGGATTCATCTCTAGGCCTTCTTGGTAAGGATCAAGCTCAATGATTTGTTTCCATGCCTCGTGGAATGTATCCAGCGCTTTGCCAAACACACGCTCCATCACCGTTGTTTCAATTTCCGTAAGGGCGCCCATTTTTTCAGGAATCGCACCCTGCCCACCTAAAAGACGATCGAGCATGGTGTAAGCGATGTTAGGATTCACTTCCAGGACCATACGACCTTCCAATGGCGGCGCTTCAAAGATGTTGAGAATGGTCATCTTGGGAATGGAACGAATAAACTCGTCATACGGTAATTGATCGACGGAGGCAACCGTAATTTGCACGAAGGTACGGAGCTGAGCGGAAAAATACGTCGTCAATAGCCGCGCGTAGTTTTCATGAATTCGCGTCAGACCACGGATCTGATCTTTGGAAAAACGCAAAGCTCGTTTAAAGTCATATACTTTTACCTTGCGCTCAGTCTCTTCTTTTTTCAGCTCATTGGCGTCCATCTCCCCCGATGAGAGAGCAGCCAACAACGCATCAATCTCACTTTGTGAGAGAACCTCGGCCATATATCGTCACCTCCCTGCTATGTATACCTGCATCGCTACCCTAGGACAAGACACGTTTGGTCGTCACTACTTGAACGATCTTACCTTCTTGCATCAGAGAGCTGACTTCATTCATGATTTTCGCTTCCAGTTTGTTCACGCCTTCTGTTCCCTTGATGTCTTCTGGCGTCAAACCAGCCAATGTCTTGATAATGACCTGATTGATCTGTGGAAGACGTTGTTCCAGTTCCGCTTTTGCGTCGGAATTATCTGCAGTAATCGTGAATCGCACGATCATGTAATTGTTCGTCAGCAGATTGGTAGTAATTTCACCAGTGTCCACTGAGTACTCCTGCATTTCCTTTGCAGACAATGGTTCCAATTGCTTTTCTGCGCTGCTAGCCGACTGTGCAGTTGGGGAGAGATAGGTTTGCCAGAGCACGAACGAAATAACTCCCAGAAGCGATATCGCGATGATAATAATTAGAGCCATGTTAAACAAACGATTTTGAAACATCGCAAAGCCTCCCGCTATTCATTTGCATCTTCCGGCAATCTCGGTGCACTGCTTGCCGGAGGAACATATTGATAAAAGGCCTGGACACGTTCAGCGATTGACTCTGCCGAATCTTTGACGATATATTTCCTGTCGTTGAACAGAGTAATCACCGTATCGGGAGTAGCCTCTACCGTCTCGATATGCGTGATATTCAGATAAAAAATGGCGCCGTTAAATCGTGTCAATTTGATCATCGGCTGCTCCTTTCGGTAGAGAGTAGGGGAAGTGATCATTCGCCTCCCCTTACTCATCCTTTACGCGATTAGCGCTTCAGGTTGACCAGTTCTTCCAATACCGTATCGGAAGTGGTGATGATCCGAGAGTTTGCCTGGAAGCCGCGTTGAGCGACGATCATTTCGGTAAACTCTTCGGATAGGTCAACGTTGGACATTTCCAACTGGCCAGCGATGATGTTCACTTTAATGAGGTCATCTGATGGCTCCAGAGGAGTATTTGGATCTCCTCCATTTACGTCACCAGCATTCACAGTGTTCTCGTACAAGGAGTTACCCACTTTTTTCAGACCGCCCGGGTTATTGAAACCCATGACCCCGATGGTTGCGATTTCTTCCAGCGTTCCATCAGGTGTAACCCCAATCACTTTCCCATCTTGACCAATGGAGTAAGAGGTATAGGTGTCACGACTGATCGTGATCGCTCCACCACCAGCAGCTTGGACTACCATTCCTTGTGGGTTCACCAGCGTACCGTTCATATCGCGAGTAAAGTTACCTGCGCGGGTAAAGTAGGTCAATCCGTCATCCCCGTCTTTTACGACAAAGAATCCATCGCCTTCAATAGAAAGGTCAGTCGGCAAGTTTGTGGTCATCGGGCTACCTGCGTTAAACACGGTATCGATGGATCCAATTTTCGCTCCCAGACCGATCTGAGTCGGGTTTGTACCGCCTTTTCCACCATCAGTCGGAGCACTTGCCCCTTGGATGTTTTGGCTCAAAATATCCTGGAACATGACGCGACCTTTTTTAAAGCCTACGGTATTTACGTTTGCGATGTTATTCCCGATAACGTCCAGTTTTGTCTGGAAACCACGCAAACCTGAAATACCCGAGTACATAGAACGAAGCATAATATGTTTCCTCCTCTACTTAATCCTCGGTACGATTACCTCTGTCGGTCGGTAACCGCTGGGCTTCCTCGCTCGAGGTCCAGCCCGATGTTGCCTAAGTACTACACGAAGACAGCACTATCGATATTGGTAAACACATTGTCTTTCATGCTTCCATCGTCGACAGCGGTAATGATCTTCCGATTTACGATACTCACGACGTAAGCCACATTATCCATCAGAATGAGAGACTCTTTGGCTCCTTTGGCAGCCGCTTTTTGCACAGCTGTTTCCAAACGTTCCATTTGAGGGGCATCAAGTGTAATTCCCCGTTCCCTCAGTCGGTTGACGGCGTGCTGGCTCATGCTGAGTGGTTGCGTTTTGGCGGCAGCACCCAGCGATTCCGTCAGAAACTGTTGAAACGATTTGCCGCTTCCCTGGGCAGTCTGGGTAGTAGCTTTGGTGACGTGACTCGTTTTCGGAGGGAAGTAGGTTTGCGACACACGAAACTGGTTCATCGTGCTTCCTCCTTTATTCCATTCCTAGACGATATCGTCGATGCCTCGTGCGGATTCCCGCAGGCGATTCCATAACGATTCTGTCGATTCATTGTTGTCTACCAATGCATCCAGCGCGAAATCTTGTTCTTCTTGCTGGTCTTGCTTGCGGTTATTATCCTGCTGTTGTCTAGCCTGCTCTCGTTGCTGCTGGAAACCAAACGCTGTCTCCTGCTGCTGGTTGACTTCCAGACGATCTACCTGCAAGCCTTGTTGGGTCAAAGCCGCTCGCAGCTGCGGCAGCTGGTTGTCCAGCATGTCCTTGCCTGCCTGTGTTTCCGCAGAGAATTGTGCTGTAATGACGCCATTATGCGACGTAATGGTCACATCTACTTGCCCCAAAGACTGCGGATTCAAAATGAGCTTGGCTTCGTGTACCCCATTCAGTTGCGTCAGCTTCATCTGTTTCACAAAAATCTGTGTTACCTGCTGAGTCAACTGATTGGCATGCACTTGATGCGTCTGTACGGATGATTGCTGGAATGGCTGGTTCGTCTGCAACTGGTTACTAGCACTTACTTGACCTTGTGCATTCCCAAACGGAAGACCACCGTCTTCCTTGCTATCCTGATTCAACAATCCTGAGTCTTGCAATGCTGGTTGTACTGGTTGAGATGGAATGCCTGCTTCCGCTTTGTAAGCGGAAAGCCCTTGGTTAAAGCGCAGCGGTTGAATGCTTTTGTTGGCTTCCTGCTGCAAATTGTTCCCGTTACCAATTAGGTCAGAGCGGGTTAAGGCGGGACCTTTCTTTCCTGTTTCCTGCTCGTCTCTTTGGGCTTTCAAGGCTTCGAGAAGTTGGGCCAGTTTTTGCATTTCATCAGAAGCTGGTTCGCCTTCAGACAGCTTAGACAGGAGTTGCTTCCAGTCTTCCGAAATTTGAGGAAATTGACCTTGTGCCTTCTGAAGTAACTGATCGATCGCTCCTGCTTTCTCTTCCAGCTTGGGAGCCACCTCTTCCGGAATCTGTTGACCTGACGCAAGCATTTGCGCGAGCAGTGCCATCAGTTCCTGCAAGGCGTCCATGTCTTCTTCATTCAGTCCTTCAGGGGCGATAGCCAGTTCATCAGCTGTTGGCACATTTTGCAG
>JARDZO010000012.1 GCA_029240815.1 Brevibacillus sp. | reverse complement strand
CTCGCCATACAACCCAAGCCATGGCGAGCAGAGGGAGATACATGGTGGGTCATATGTAAAAGCATCATGACAGGCACAGCTTCCTACCATCTCTGGTTTGTCGTGATGATCTTTCAGTTTTATCTCCTGTATCCGCTTTGGCAACGCATTTTTCGCTCGGTACGGCGATTTGCGAGCAATCGGACCCGCGTAGTCATTGCAATCGGAATCTTCGGGCTCCTGTATGGCTGGCTCGTTTGGTTTTCTGCACGCTATATTCCGGCACACGGCTTTCGCTTTGAAGTTGCTTGGCTGGATACTTACTGGATCAAGTATCGCGATCGCAACGCCTTCTATTACTTCTTTTACTTTCTGATGGGAGGATTGGCTGCTGTCACGCTGGCAGGGTTTCGTCAGGCAATCAAAAGTCAGTGGTTGTGGATTTGTTCAAGCTTTGTCCTCTTGTATGGGTATATCGGTTACGAGCTATTCCGAGACTCCGGCCATGGAATGATCAATCTAAATGTGGCCACTTCCTTAAAGCCTTCCATGTTTCTTTACACGGTAGCTCAATTGCTATTGGTGTATGGTCTGGCGTTGTGGATAGGAAAGTGGAAGGGGAGCAAATGGTTTGCACTGCTCGGCAAATATTCGTATGGGGCTTATTTGATTCATGCTCTGGTGCTTACCTACTTGATGAAAGGGCTAACTGCATTACAGATCTTCCACAGCAGTCTGCTGGGCAGTTTCGTAGCCTTTCTATTGTGCTCACTCCTGTCATTTGCTATCTCGTATGGACTGGGGAGATTGCCATTTGGCGCATGGCTAGTAGGAGCAAATGAGAAAAAAAGAAAAGCTGCTCCTGGGCAACCGAAAGAATTGCCCCATGCCGGTTGAGAAAAGAGGTTTTTTTCCTTCTATGGAAACTAGTAGCAGAAAGGAAAGGGGGAGAGAATAAAATATGCTGCTCGCCTATATCCAGTTAGCCTTGTCCATGGCTTTGGTAGGCATCAATATTTCCATCGGGAAGGAAATCGTATCACATGTCCCTGTTTTTCTGTTTTCAGAGTTACGGTTCTTGATCGCCATGATCATTCTTCTTCCACTTCTATCTATGCGGGGAGAATGGAAGTCATCATGGAGTAGAGAAGAAGGTGTTGTTCTGTTTTGGCAATCTTTTTTTGGTGTTTTCTTGTTTAGTATCTGCATGCTATACGGTGTAAAGTGGACGACGGCGACTTCAGCAGGAATCATTACTAGCACAGTGCCAGCCTGCATTGCCCTGCTGTCTTTTTGGATTCTCAAAGAAAAACTGCAGCGAAACAATCTTTGGGCGATTCTGCTGTCCGTCTGCGGGATTGGTTTCATTACATTCACGGGTGAGAGCCAGGAGATTTCAGCTGTAAGTATGTTTGGCAATTTGCTGGTGTTTTTGGCCGTGATCAGTGAAGCATTGTTCACGATCTTTGCCAAGCGACTGTCTGGCAAAATCACGCCGTTTCAAATGACAGCCGCGATTAATGTGATTAGCTTCGTCTTATTTCTGCCCTTTGCAATAGCAGAAGCGATACACTTTGCCTGGGAGAGTGTCCCTGCAAGCGTATGGGCGCTAATTGTCTACTATGCGATTACTGCGAGCGTCTTGTCTTTTTTCCTTTGGTATAAAGGAGTGGCGAAGGTCGAAGCATCGAGGGCAGGGTTGTTTACTGGGATGATGCCGATCAGTGCAGCCCTGATTGCTGTCCTGTTCTTGGGCGAAGCCTTTACGTGGCTCCATGCGTTTGGCATGCTGTGCGTGCTGGGGTCTATTTTTATCGGGACTTTAAACAAGAGGGCACATGCCATTTCCATCAATGAATGATTGCATAATTAAAACCAGTCCTACACTCGTTGATGACGTGCAGGACTGGTTTTTTCTGTAAAATGACGGAGCCTTTTCTTACTTGGATGATTTCTCCAAGTCATTCACACCACTGTAAATCAGGTCAAACAGCTCGTCGATCCCGCTTTCCTCAATGCAAGAGAAGGCAATGCGCAGATCTGTTTCGCCGAGAGCGATCGTACCTACACCATACTGGTCGAGCAGATGGTTGCGCAGCGTCTCCGCATCTACTGTTTTGAGCTTCAGGCACATGAAGTATCCGGAGTTGAATGGGTAGTAGCTCCATGCATCGTCGAACTTTCCACTGTCCAAAAGCTGTTTGACGCGGTTGGCGCGGCCTTTCATGATATCGAACTTCTCCTGTTTTTGCGCATGGAATTCTGGTGAATTGAGCGCATGAAGGACAAATGTTTGGGAAGGATGGGCACCGCTGGAAATGGTGGCGCGGATAATTCCCAATGTTTTTTGTTCCAGAGCGCTGAGTAGATCACTGGATGGAGAAGCATAAGTGATGAAACCTACACGGAAGCCCCAAACGTATTCTTCTTTCGTAGCCCCATCTACTTTCACTGGAAGAACTCGTGGGTGAAGGTCGCATAGATTGGCGAACAACGATTCTTGCATCGAATCTTCGAAGAACAAACCAAAGTAGGCATCGTCAGTGACAGCCACGATGTTGATGCCTGCTTCTGCACCTGCTTTGAGGGCAGCAAGGATTTCTTTGCCTTCCTCAGGACCTGGTGTATACCCAGTCGGGTTGTTGGGGAAGTTCAGGACGACGATGGCTTTTCCTTTATCTTTTTGTGCCAGAATGGCTTCACGGAGTCCTGCAGCGTTAAACTTCATTTCATCGTTGTACAACGGATAATAAACCATTTCCGCACCGCGGCGAATGGAGAAGGTCAATTCGTAGTTTTCCCAGTTTTTATCAGGGATGATGACGCTGTCGCCATTGTCAGCAAACAGATCGGCAACGATACTCAGTCCATGAGTCAATGCGTTGGTCACGATCGGATTGCTAAAAGAATGGTTGGCGAGCGAAGGTTGTTCTTCGATCATTTTTTTGCGCCAAGCGGCACGCAGCTCTGGCTTACCTGCCGGTGGAGCGTACTCGTAGATGTCTTTTGGTTGGAAGCTAGACAGATGATCCTGGATCACCTTGAGATGCATAGGCTGTCCGTTTTCCAGAGCAATTCCGATGGTAGCATTGTACTTTTTCGCTTTTGCTTTCGCCTCGGCTGATTGGCTGAGAATCCCTTCTTTAGGGAAGTAGATCAACTTTGCCAAATTGGACAACATTTCGTATACATGTGGATTTTCCCGCTGAATCGTGTCATTCAGCTGTGCTGCTATTGCGTGCATGGTAGCCTCCCTCTTCTGGTGGAACATCTGTATCGTTTACCAATAAAGATAGCGCATATACATGCATTTGTCATCCTTGCTGGTGAGGATTTTTCAGATATTTGCATGGATTTCCTTTGACAGATTAAAATGGCTTTGCTACGGTGAAAACGTTACAGAATATGTACGGGAGGGATTTGAAATGGCTGAACGGATTATCGTTCGCTTGGGTGACCCCATATTGCGTGAGCGGTCAAAGGTGGTGCCATCCGTGACTTCGAACACAGAAAAAGTATTGAATGACATGGCTCAAACGATTTACGCAGATAAAGGACGCGCAGGGCTGTCAGCCATTCAAATAGGCATTGCCAAACAATTAATTGTGATGGATTGCGGAGATGGGCTGATCGAATTGATCAATCCAGTCATGCTGGAGAAGTCCGGAGAGCAAGAGGGGCCGGAAGCCTGCCTTTCAATCCCGGGGGTAGTGGGAGTGGTAAAACGGGCGGAGTATGTAAAGGTACAGACGCTAAACCGCGCTGGGGAAAAGGTCATATTGGAAGCAGAAGATTTTCTGGCACGCTGCATCCAGCATGAAATGGATCATTTGGAAGGAATTTTATTCATCGATTACGTGGATGAGCTCTATTCCGCGAAAACAGGGAAAAAACTAAAACCACAAGACGCCAATCCGATTCTCATGCAGCAAAAAAGAATGGTTCGGTGAGCGTATTGCCAACAGGATGGATGACAGATGAAGCGATGGAATGTAGTGATCACTGGATTTGGTTCAGTAGGGAAGCAGGTAGCAAGATTACTGGAACAACGGCAGACCTATTATCGGGAGCAGTACGGGGTTGAAGTAAAGCTGGTCGGAGCAGCCCGCTCTTCTCAAGGGGTGTATGACGCAGAAGGGCTGACACAATCCGCATTAGACGTGTTTGGTATGGTGAAAAAATCGGTAGACACGACCTTTGCGGGCGATGATTTTATCGACAACTGTCAGGCAGACATCCTCATTGAAACGGGACCCTCTCAATTCGAAACCGGTGGGCCAGGACTCGCTTACATACGTCAAGCATTGGATCAAGGCATGCACGCGATAGCAGTATCCAAGGGAGCACTTGTTGTGGACTATGCCGGTCTGTCTGCATTGGCGAAACAACGTGGTGTCATGCTCAAGATTAGTGGGGCAACTGCCGCTGGGTTACCGACAATTGATATCCTTCACTATAATTTGGCAGGATGTCAGATTCTTGCAGTAGAAGGGATATTCACTGGAACTACCAACTTTGTCTTGTCGAGTATGATGGAAGAAGGCATCTCTTGTGAAGAAGCGATTGCAAGGGCACAGCAGATGGGGATTGCCGAGCCGGATCCGTCCTTTGATATCGATGGGTGGGATACCGCTTGCAAGGTAACCATTCTGGCCAATGCTGCTTTCGGCGCTCAGCTGAAGCTTATGGATATATCCAGAACGAGTGTACAGGAAGTCACCAGGGAGAAAATTGCGGAATGGAAAAGTGCCGGAAAATCGCCTAAGCTGGTGGGGAGAATCCGTCAAACTACGGAGGGACTCCATGCTTCAGTGGAACTACAGGCTGTAGATCAGTCGCATCCTTTTTCAACGGTAAGAGGAACGACGAAAGCCATCCGAGTGGAAACGGATGTAATGGGTGAGTTGCTCGTTATCGGTGGAAAATCAGATCCGGTAGCTGCTGCGGCTGCAGCTCTAAAGGATCTGGAGCATATTATCAGACAGTCATAAAAGTATCACTGGTTATCAATCCCTCGTCATGTAGCGAATGAGCATTCCAGACGGGTATATACTAAGCGAGTAAGTGAAATTTGCCTGGCGAGGGGGAGTAGCCGTGTCTCAGCAAAACGATGTTAGTGCTGAAATGCAACAAGTATCTGCCTATCCTACCAAGCAAAAAATGCATCAAAAAGATGTAGCGCTCGTGGAAGAACAGGATTGCTGCTGTGCAACGAACCAAAGCAAGGCTTCGGAAGCACAACAGGAATAGAAAAATGCCAAGAAAGCCGGGCCCGCTCAATCGAGGGGCTCGGCTTTCACTACCATTTTTTTATTATCCAATAAATTCTTGTACCCAGTAACCATTCACATAACCCACACCGATTTTCGTGAAGGATGGGTTCATGATGTTTTGACGGTGTCCTTCACTGTTCATCCATTGTTTCATAACTTCATCAGCAGTGCGCTGACCCATCGCGATGTTTTCACCTGCGGTCATGTAAGAAACACCAAACTGTTTCATCATGTCAAATGGAGAACCGTACGTAGGGCTCGTATGATCGAAGTAGTTGTTGTTGGACATGTCAACAGCTTTCGCCTGAGCTACTTTGTTCAGGGAAGCATCCAACTCGACTGGTTTCAGACCAGCTTTTGCACGCTCCTGATTTACCAGATCAGCTACTTGTTTGACAACATTGGAAGCTTCCACTTGTTGATCCGCTTGCTTAGCAGGTTGTGGAGCAGCTACAGGTTGTTGCTGAACCGGTTGCTGTTGAACAGGCTGTTGCTTAACTGGTTGTGGTGCTGTGTAAGGTGCTTGCATTTGCGGCTGGACCGGTTGCATAGATGGCTGATATCCATATTGAGGTGTGAACTGATTCATTTGAGCCATATATGGGAACCATTGGGTTTGTTGTTGCTGTTGCATTTGGCTAGGTGCCGCTTTTAGTGGGCAATTATAGGCTGCCGCTGCAGAAGCTGTGTTCGAAAAGCCGGAAAGAGCAAATCCCAATCCCAAAGTCGCGATTGCAATAGTACCTAGGCGTTTCATATTCACATCGTCTCCTTTTTTTAGCCTACGAGGTTAGTTGACGGACTCGGATTGAGGAAACAACCCTACGCACTTTGGCGATTCACCCCATGCAGATCTCTCATCTGCAAGTTAAGAAGATCCCCCGCACTTCCATTCGAGAGGAAGTTTCGGCTGTTTTGTTTGGCATGACCCAGAATAACAGAGATTCAAGAGAGAATGATAGGAGTAATATTTGGTAGGTTCAATTGGAATTTGCTATTTTCGCAGACTACTGTATGAAGAAATACGAGAAAACAAAAAACCCCTCTCGGAATAGAGAGGGCAATAACAGGACACATATTTGTTGATTTATTTTGTCGTGTTCCAAGCAGTCAATCCACCTTCTAGAGCAAGTGCGCGATATCCTTTTTCCCGCAAGAGAGCCGCTGCTTTTTGCGCTTTGTTCCCCGATGTGCATACCGTAATGATCGTGGCATCCTGTAAGGATCGAGAAGAATCCTCATCAAAAGGTTGAGCTTGCTCCTTCATATATACATAGGGTTCGTTCCTGGTCGTTATGCCTGGGACTGTTAGACTGCCTTGTAGAAACTTCTCTTGGTCACGTACATCCAGAATAAGCAGATTGGTTTTTTCCTCGATCAAATGTTTGAAAGTAGAGCAGCTGATCGTTTCGTTTTTCAATGAAAATCACTCCTTCTACTGATTGTAACAGATGCATAAGAATATGGCATAAACATAGTGAATTGTTGCTTTTACTGGACAGTCATGGTAGAATAATCTTACTACTTGAAAATCCGATACGTAGTTTCCACGGGCGTTGTGGACCCTTACGTTTTTTGTTTTTTGAATGCCCGATTCACACTGGCGCGGTCATCGGAGCCGCAAGGATGGAAGAGAGGCAGGGCTTTCGTTGTTTTAGGTTTTCAAAAGATTTACCAGTTTTGAGTTCCGTAATACGATCTTCGTATATTCTTGGAGTAGGTATCGATTCACATATCATGAAGGCATATCACTCACTTACGAATGGGTATTCCTTCATGATATGTTAGGCTTTATTTGCTTCGGTAAATATGACTAGCATATTCAAAATTTACATTTTTGGAGGTTTTTTTAAATGCAAACGAACGGAACAGTAAAATGGTTTAACGCAGAAAAAGGTTTCGGATTCATTCAAGTAGAAGGCGGAGACGATGTTTTCGTACACTTCAGCGCTATCCAAGGTGACGGTTTCAAAACTTTGGACGAAGGTCAACGCGTTCAATTCAACATCGTTCAAGGCAACCGTGGCCCACAAGCTGAGAACGTTGTAAAACTGTAAGTCTCCTTCTAAAAAAACTGTCCGTTCGCGGGCAGTTTTTTTGTTTTCATAGAAATGCTAGATTCGGTCCGGTGGGTTTTTCTACCATTTTTTACGAGTTCCGGGTATAATCATAGGTTACATAGAGAAATCGAGGGGGAAAGAGTATGGAAGACTGGCTACAACATTTGATGCATACCTCTCCTTGTCTACAAAAAGCAAAGAAGATTGAGCGAATCTTCAAAGGATTCTCATCAGATCTAAAATATCGCGTGTTTCTGGCAGGCGGTACGGAACGATTGTTGCGTGTAAGTGAAAAGACAGCGTGGGAGCAAAAGAAGGCAGAATACGCCATTTTACAAACATTGCAATCCATGGATGTAAAAGCGTCTCGTCCCATCGAACTGGGTGTGTTGGATGAATCGAGTCAGTGCTATATGGTCCTGACTTACCTCGCGGGTGAGGACGCCAAAGATGCTCTGAGCCAGTTAACTGAAGGGGAGCAGTATGAAATCGGTAGAGAAGCCGGTAGAGAATTGGCGATCATGCACACCATTTCCGCTCATCCTTCTGTACCAAATTGGTATGAGCGCTGTATTCAAAAACATGATCGCTATGTAGAGGCATATATTGACTGTGGTTATCAGATCCCAAACGCAGAACGGATCCTGTCGTTTATCGAAAAGCATTCGCCTTGTATAAAAGATGCTCCCAATCGTTTTTTGCACGATGATTTCCACGTTGGCAATCTGATCGTGCATGAACGTAGGTACGCTGGTGTTATCGATTTCAATCGTTTTGATTGGGGAGATCCAGTCCATGATTTTACCAAGCTGGCTTCTTTTAGTCGGGAAATAAGCATCCCTTTTAGTATCGGTCAACTAGCGGGTTATTATGAGCGAACAGGTGGCCCATCGGAGTCGTTTTGGATTCGCTATTGTGTTTATACGGCGATGGCGATGTTCTCTTCCGTCGTTTGGACCTTAAAAAACGTACCAGATCAGATCAATGATATGTTGGAGCGCATCGAGCGAATATCCCAAGATCATCACTGTTTTGAAAGGCTTACTCCTTCCTGGTATGAAACGGATTAAAAGAAAAAAGGAACTATGGTATCGACCATAATTCCTTTTTCATTTTGAGCGTAGCAATTAGAAGCAAGTGTCAATGCTGACTGTTTGGAATTGGCTATCCAGCACGGAGAGGCCATTTACTTGACCAGCGCCGACAGCAGTGCGGGCGTAGGTATTGAGAAGAACATTGTCACTGTCAGCTTTATTATTGTTGTTGTTGTTGTTGTTTCTGTTTCTGTTTTCGGTATTGACAGAAAGGCGAACTTCATAGTGGAAGGAAGCTGGGATAGTTGCACTAAAAGCCGTACGAGTGTTTCCATCGAGGGTTTGTGTTACGTCGAGCAAAGTGCTGACAGGGTTGGTTTGAGTTACTGCAGTCCCCCAGTTCAGTACTTGCACACGGACCTCCACATCGCTTGTGTTAAGGTTGAGCAGTTCGAGGTGAGCTGCGACAGCAACACCAAGGTTGTTTTGCAAAATACCGGTCGTGCGAACATCTTGCGACCTGTTGTTTGACATTCATGACCACTCCATTCATAGTATTTTCATTAGTGGGACATAATACTATATTTCATCTTGTCTTCATTTGTAACGGCGAACGTAGTAGGACGAGTAACCATTTTACTAGGGAGAAGTGGAAATCAATGAGGAAAATGGACTTATTTACGCAGTCAGACTATACAGCCAGATTTGAGTGGGGGTATGAGGGGGTAGAACATGTAGGGAAGGGCTCTGATATCGTGGTGATCGTGGATGTTCTCTCGTTTACAACTTGTGTCGATGTAGTAGCCGGGCGAGGGGGAGTCATATTTCCCTACAGAGTGAACGATGATTCTGCTCAAGGTTATGCCAATGAAAAAAACGCGATATTGGCAGGCAGGCGTGGAGAGGCGATTTCCCTTTCACCAGCTTCTTTATCATCCATTCCACAGGGTACCCGAATTGTCTTGCCCTCACCGAACGGTTCTACATGCACCATGCTGGCAAAGCAATGCGGAGGGGACGTGATTGCTGCTTGTTTACGAAACACTGCGGCAGTCGCGCGCTACATCCGCCAACAAGGAGGCAAAGTGACCGTGATTGCGAGTGGAGAAAGATGGCCAAACGGAACGCTTCGTCCAGCCATCGAAGACTTGATTGCAGCTGGCGCTATTCTGGAACAGCTGTCGGATCACATCTTGTCTCCGGAAGCACAGATAGCCGTCAGTGCCTATCGCATGGCAAAAGATACTTTGTTGTCTACACTCATACAATCCGGCTCTGGTCAAGAATTGACGAGCAGAGGTTACCCGGAAGATGTGAGAATAGCTGCAGCTTTCAACGTCAGTGAAGTTGTACCTGTTCTGAACCAGGAGTTCGCTTATGTGGCCATGACATGAACGTCTTCTTTGCATAAAGGTCTCCTACTGCGGAAAACATTTACATAAATAGGTATGTTTCGCGGAGGAGGATAAAGATGGACGTCAAAAGTGCAAACAACGTGAATGGCAGCGACGAAGAAAAGACGCTAACCAATCGCCAAGGACATCCAATTACAGATAATCAAAGTATGCGCACGGTGGGGAATCGGGGGCCGACGGTGCTGGAGAACTACGATTTTCTGGAGAAGATCACGCATTTTGACCGTGAAAGAACCCCGGAGCGTGTCGTACATGCACGAGGTGCAGGCGCACATGGCTATTTTGAAGCGTATGGTTCTGTGGGAGAGGAACCCGTCTCCACATACACACGAGCGAAGCTTTTTCAGGAAAAAGGGAAGCAGACGCCTGTATTCGTTCGTTTTTCTTCCGTTACTCACGGTACCCATTCTCCAGAGACTTTGCGCGACCCTCGTGGATTCGCCGTCAAATTTTATACAGAGGATGGCAACTGGGACCTGGTCGGAAATAATCTTAAGGTGTTTTTTATACGAGATGCGATGAAATTTCCCGATCTCGTACATGCTTTCAAGCCTGATCCAGTCACCAATATTCAAGACGTGGAGCGCATTTTCGACTTTATTTCGAACACGCCGGAAGCCATGCACATGATCACGTTTCTATTTTCACCGTGGGGCGTTCCTGCCAACTACAGGCAGATGCAAGGGTCAGGTGTGAATACATATAAATGGGTCAATCACGAGGGAAAAGCAGTGTTGGTGAAATACCATTGGGAGCCGTTGGCACAAGGCATCAAGAACTTGACGCAGCGACAAGCAGAAGAGATTCAAGGGAAAAACTTTAACCACGCGACTCAAGATTTGTACGAAGCAATCGAGCGCGGTGAGTATCCGGAATGGGAAATGTGTGTGCAGATCATGTCTGACGATGACCACCCTGAATTGGATTTCGATCCTCTCGATCCGACTAAGCTTTGGCCGGAAGATCAATTTCCGTTTCTTCCCGTGGGGAAAATGGTGCTCAATAAAAATCCTGAGAATTATTTTGCGGAAGTCGAGCAGGTGGCTTTTGGTACGGGAGTTCTCGTGGACGGCCTCGATTTTTCCGACGACAAACTGTTGCAAGGCAGAACGTTCTCCTATTCGGATACGCAAAGGTACCGGGTAGGATCAAACTACTTGCAACTCCCGATCAACTCGCCAAAGACCCACGTCGCGACGAATCAGGAAGGCGGCCAAATGCTCTATCGTGTCGACCGCAGTCAACCTCACATCAACTATGAGCCATCGACGATTGGGGGGCTGCACGAGGCCAAGCAGGATGGGAAGGACCATCAGCCGTACGTGTCGGGGAATATCGTTCGTCAAAAAATCGATCGCACGAATGACTTCAAGCAGCCGGGAGATCGGTATCGCATCATGGAAGATTGGGAGAAAGACGATCTGATCGCCAATCTTACAGATGCCATGTTGAGCTGTGATCCGCGAATTCAGGAAAAAATGATCAATTTCTTTACCAAATGCGACCCAGAGTACGGGAGTCGAATCAAGCAAGGGGTGCAGACTGGTAAGAGCAATGGAAAAGGAATAGGCGGTCCGATGGGAGCGACCAATCCTGGAGAGGCCGTCCGAAAGGCTGAAAGCGAAGGACATTCGGCTAAACCCTATTAATACTGGTTCCTGGACATACCGTTTTCTATACAAAAACGCACCTGCCATGTTTTCTGGCACGTGCGTTTTTGTTATGACCAAGCTTTTTTGGATCGTTTGGCAAATGATGTTCGTCTGAAGTCCTTCCTCGTTTTACATGGGAATAATCACCCTTGATAAACGGATTCGGATCAAGCATAATAAGAACACAAGTTCGTATTCGTGGAGGGTTTGTTATGAATGAAAAATCTTCATACTTATCAAAAAGAAGCTGTGGAGAGTGGCAAGGATTACTGGTTCAACGCCCTGCCATTGCCGATGATGATTTTGGAGAAATGTGTTTTCGGATTTATGATAGTACGCAATACAGCTATCCCATTCAAGTGAAATGGTTTGTTAGGGAAAGGGGGGCTTTTGGCACAGTGAAATCTGCGTGGGGACTCGTTCGAGAAATTGACGCCGAACAATATCTGGTCAAACTCGTAAACAAAGAGGATTCACGTTGGATCAAAGTGGAGGATATCGTGAGTGTTACAAAATGAAGACTGATAGGCAAAAATCCGCATTGCTTATCCTCACCTGCGTTTTTTCCAGCGCATACGATGGAGGATAAGGTGGTGATAATACTTGGGCTACGCACTGGCTGACTGGATGCTTTACACGATTTGGGGAATTTTTGGACTCATGATCATTGATTTATTGATCGTTTTGTTCCGAGCGTTTTGGCAAGGTTCTTTTCATCCATCTTTCGTTCTGGGGTATTTGAAGGATATTCTCTATTACATTCTACCACTGAACATACTCGTATCCATGACATCGATTGACCCGACTGGCTATACCTTGTTGGTTTTCTACTTCATCGGAGGACTCGCTGTCATTATCAAGTACGTTTTGGACATCAAAAGCAGATTTGAATCATGATGTGTTGGCCTTCCTGTCAGGAGGGCTGTTTTTTTGATTCAAAACCAGTCAGGAGAGTACTGATATTTTTTGTTCCCAGACATGAATTACTCGTCACCTCGTATATATTTGTAAGGAAACACGAGCCCTTTTCCATCGTTTCTCATGGTTTCTACCCAAAGGGGGACGAGGCACCACAAAGTTTGTCTCCTCATACAATAATCAAAATATTTCGAGAAAAGGGAGTGGTGCCATGAGGAGCTATCAGTGGATCAAGTGGCGTAAAATCCTCCTCTGGCTCGGAATCATTGCCACGGTCCTGATTGTCCTTACGGTGGGAGGACCGACTTACTGGGCGGTTGCCTGGGGGATTGTCACACTTTTATTTCAGTTGCTCTTTGCCATCCTGTTCGTCATCATTCAGTTCGTTGCACTCTTTTGGTTTCTGGCTCGCGGCCGTACGTATTGGATATTACCCGGTGAAACAGGCTCCACTTGGGACGATTACAGAGGAAACCCCGAGATCGTTGAAAATGCCAAGCGGATAGTTACCCTGCTTAAAGGGGTTAAAGAGTTCAAGGAAATGGGTGGTGAGGCAATCCGTGGATTGCTCCTCTGCGGGCCGCCCGGAACCGGTAAGTCCTATTTGGCACAGGTTATTGCCAATGAAGCACAGGTTCCCTTTGCTTATGCTTCGGCACCGAGCTTTCAAAACATGTTTTTCGGAGTAGGGAACCTGAAAGTAATGGGGTTGTATCGGAAAGCGAGGAAGCGGGCAAGCGAATACGGAGCATGCATTATTTTTATCGATGAAATCGATGCCATCGGGATGAAACGCCAAGGTGGTGGGATGGGTGGAGGCATGCTAGGCATGGGCGGCGCAGGTCTTCTAAATGAGTTGCTGCTGCAAATGGATCCACCCAATATTGACAACACGAAAATTGCCAAGCTGATGAGAACGCTCGGTCTGCGTCGCAAAAAGGCGGAACGGCCAGCAGTTATGACTATTGCTGCGACAAACCTACCCGACATTCTCGATTCTGCGCTGCTGCGTCCAGGACGCTTTGACCGTCAGCTATGGGTAGATTCTCCGGACTATGACGGACGGATAGACGTCTTCCAGTATTATCTCAAAAAGGTAAAGCATGATGAGACATTAACGCCTGAAAAGGCTGCGCTCGATACGATTGGGTACAGCCCGGCGCAGATCAAGCATATCGTGAACGAATCAGTCGTCATCGCCCATCAACGCGGTGCGCAAGTGACCAACTATGAAGACTTCCGAGCCGCTATGGAAACGTATGAATGGGGAATCAAGCAACCCCTGCGTTCGATGAGCGATGATGAAAAGCGCAACGTGGCATATCATGAAGCCGGCCATGCAGTGGCTCAGTTTTTGCTAAAGCCTCATGAACGAGTCTGGAAGGTCACTATCATCCGGCGAGGCGGTGCTCTCGGACTCGCAGCGACCAAGCCGACGCACGAACGATACAACCGCAGTGATAGTGAAATTTTGGCGGCTATTCAGGTGTGTCTGGCTGCCCGTGCGGTAGAAGAAGAGTTTCTAGGGAAAAAGCTTAACGGGGTCACCTCTGATCTTCATCAAGCTACTGAGCTCGCAGGTGCTTATTTGGGCATCGTCGGGATGGGGGATGAATTATTTAGCTGGCTGGCGACAGGTTCGCGGATTGATGGACTCAAGACGCTGCGTCCCAAGATTAACGAGTTGCTAAATGAGCAGATGCTTCAGGTGAAAAAGCTGGTTCGGGATTATGCTGACTTTGTCCACGCTATTGCAGAAGAACTGTTAAAACGCGGAGATCTGACAGGCGAGGAAATAGAGGAGTTGCATGTGGAATTGTATGGGCAAGGCCGTCCAGAACCGACAGAGGATACGGATGCTCAAAAGGAATCGTAACGATTTGAAAGCATGACGGATATCCTATAATTGAAACAAAACAGGCGATCATTTCCCATTGAGTATCCGGGAGTGGTCGCCTTTTTGTATTTCCTTACGTCACTTACCAATTATTGTGCATTACTCAAGAGACCTCGTTACCTTTTTATGAGAGGAATCGTATTTACGTAAGATTCATTTGTTTGGGGAGGCTATAATCAATAAAGGAGATGAAGATAAAGTGAATCAAGATGCAACGTCCACTTTCCAGTCTCCCAAGAATATGGGGGAAGTAAAGAGACTGCCTATATTGATCTCGCTTATGATCGGGGCATTTTTCTCTATCCTGAATGAAACGCTGCTCAATATCGCATTTCCACAACTGATGGTCGAACTAAACGTATCGGCCACGACTCTGCAATGGTTAGCAACCGGGTATATGCTCGTCGTAGGTGTACTCGTGCCAGCGTCTGGATTGTTGGTCCAATTGTTTACTACGAGGCAAATGTTTTTAGGAGCCATGATATTATTTACAGCGGGCACGCTGGTTTGTGGAATTGCCCCTCATTTTTCGATTTTGCTGGTGGGTCGATTGTTGCAAGCAGCGGGAACTGGCCTGATGCTACCCGTTTTGATGAATACCATTCTCGTTTTGTATCCTCCTGACAAGAGGGGGGCAGCGATGGGAAGCATCGGTCTCGTTATCATGTTCGCACCGGCGATTGGTCCCACGCTGTCTGGTCTGATTCTGGAATCCTTGCAATGGCGATGGTTGTTCTATCTGGTTCTGCCATTCGCAGCCTTTTCCATAGTGTTTGCCGCCATCTATTTAAAGAATGTCTCGGAAACCAAAAAAATAAAAGTGGATGTGCTCTCCCTCATCTTGTCCACGATAGGGTTTGGTGCTGTGGTATATGGCTTCAGCAGCTCCGGTGAGGGTCATGGTGGTTGGTCCAATCCTCTTGTGTACGGAACCGTGTCAATCGGTATAATCGCACTCGTGCTATTCATTTTTCGGCAACTGAGAGTCCAGGAGCCTTTAATGGACCTTCGAGCATTTCAATACCCCATGTTCACGCTGACAACCATCCTGCTGATTATCATGATGATGACGTTGTTCTCAGCGATGTCCCTTCTGCCCTTCCTGTTCCAAGGGGCTCTTGGTCTCACGGTTTTCGCATCAGGTCTTTTGATGTTGCCGGGAAGTCTGTTAAACGGGCTGATTTCACCACTTACAGGAAAGCTGTTCGACAAATTTGGTCCGCGAGTTCTCGTCATACCCGGTGCCGCTTTTCTTGTTGTGATTATGTGGTTTTTTACGCAAGTGACGGTAGAAACAGCTCGGACGACCTTTCTCATTTTGCACATTTGCTTGATGGTGGCGATCTCCATGATCATGATGCCCACCCAGACAAACGGTTTGAATCAATTGCCACCGCGGTTTTACCCGCATGGTACGGCTATCTTGAACACCTTGCAACAGGTGGCCGGAGCGATCGGCGTCGCCTTCTTCATCGGAGTCATGACTTCGGGTCAACGAGCTTTTCTGGAGAAGTCACCGAACCCTGCTGCACCTGATCAAACGGCCGGGGCAATGGTAGCCGGAGTGCATAACGCCTTTTTGATCGGGCTTGGCTTTTCTGTCGTCGCTTTGCTTATAGCTTTTTTCATTAAAAGGACGCAAGCGCCAAAGGAATAGGTGGGTTTACAAAAGAGTGCCCTTTCTGTATGGAGAGGGCACTTTTTCTTTTGCTCGATGAGGAAAGGTTCTTAGGGTGTGAACTTTGGGTGATTTAGGTTGTTTTTTACGCCTGTAGAACCATTCTGTTTGCAAGGAGACCGTCCATAAGCCTGATTTTACAGGAGCTGGCATAAGAACGCAGATTGGTACGAAACATGCAAATTGTTCTGTATGTGACTGAATCTGGGTAAAGAGAAAGGATGATTCATGTGCAGCAGAAGGATTACAAAGGATATCGAGCCTATCAGTATCTAGATCCAGGTGTTGATTTTAAAGAATTTAAACTATCTAAGGAAACGGGATTATTCCCTGCATACACGATCCCGTTGACTGAGGCACAAGAAGAGCGTGCGAAGCGACTCTTTGAAGAAAACGTGGTGATCTCCTTGCATGATCACATGTTCGTGGCACCGGAGAATTTGAACGAATTCTTCGAGTTTCGCCGCTGGGGCAGAGATAGCATGGGCTACGAGGGGCTGAGTAAATCAGGACTAGACTGCGTTTTTGACAATCTCATGAATGGAACCGCCATGATTACTTCTCGTGCTGGCTGGAAATGGGATGATGTTCTGTTTGATTTAGGAATGCGATTGTGTGATATCGCCCATCAGGATATGGTCGTTCTCGGATTGACGACAGATGGCATCCGGCAGGCAAAGAAAAACAAAAAAATTGCTTTCGTTCCATCACTGGAGGCATCCACGATGATCGAGAACGAACTGGATCGACTGGATATTTTGTATGGATTTGGCGTTCGCAACATGGGTATTGCCTACAGCGAGGGGAATTCGCTTGGCTACGGATTGAAGGAGAAAAGCGACGGTGGCCTGACAGAATTCGGAAGACAGGCGGTTCGCCGCATGAATAAGCTTGGAATTGCCATCGATATTTCTCACTCAGGGGACAAAACATCGCTGGATACCATCGAGACGAGTGATAAACCGATTTTCATTACCCACGCAGGGGCAAGGGCTCTTTGGGAATCGAATCGCTTGAAACCGGATCACATTATTCAGGCATGCGCAGAGCGAGGCGGCGTCATAGGGATAGAGGCGGCACCTCATACGACGATGACAAAAAATCAGCCTAGGCACAATCTTGATTCTTTCATGGAGCACTTTGAATATTGCGCGAATCTCGTAGGAATTGATCATGTAGCTTTTGGACCGGATGTTTTATTTGGAGACCATGTTGGCATCCATCGCGTTTTCGCGAGCGCTTTGTCGATTGCGGCTGCTCACGGCAAGAAAAACTTCGAGGAAGTCGATTATGTGGAAGGGATCGAAAACCCGACAGAGGCATTCCCGAACATTGTGCGTTGGTTGATTACACGAGGGTATTCTGATGAAGATATCGCCAAGGTGATAGGCGGCAATATCATGCGTGTTCTCGATGAAGTATGGTATGATCCGAAATCGATGACCGTGGGCAAGAAAGACGAAAAAGCTACTGTCTGATTTCATCCAACCAAGATAGTTCCCGCTTAGCAAATCTTCGCTAATAGGAGAGCTATCTTTTTTGTTCTGGATAATCATTTGGTTTTTTTCAAAAAAATTCCAGTGTAATGAAAACTTTTTTGCCTCTATTAACCAAAGGAGCTTCCATACTATGATGGTAGAAAATATCAGTATGGCTATCTGGGGAGGGTTACTATGGATAAGCGAACGCTTCTGGTTGTGGCAAAAGATCAACGAACGCACTCTGTATTTGCAAAACAAATCAATGATTTTTTCCAAAATCGAATTACGATCCTCCATGAGTCAAAAGCCTCCAATACCGATGAAGTTGACTTCGTTCTCGCATCGTCACCAAAAGTCATTGAGGAATGGAAGATTCCGAGCGAAAAGTTGATTATCGCAAGGAGAGCAATTAACATCGCAAAAATGGATGAGTTGGTTACCCTCCCCCCGGATGCTCGTTGCCTTGTCGTCAATAACATGTTAGAAACGTCACATGAAACCATTGAATTGTTGCGAAACCTGGGCTTTCAATTCGAAATGATCCCGTATTATCCCGGATGTAAGCAGCCGATCGATGGCATTTATACCGCGATATATGCAGAAGGGGCCGAGCTGGTCCCGCGAGGCATGAAAAAGGTCGTCAATATCGGAATTCGCCCGCTCGATGTCTCGACGATTATCGAGCTTGCTGTCCGTCTCAATGCCAACGTGGATCGTGCCAACCTGTATTCCGCTCGGTATATTCAGGAAATTATTGAGCACAGCCGACGTTTTTATCGAACGTTGAATCACATTAAAGAGTTAAACAAGCATTTGGACACGATATTAAATACCGTACACGAGGGCATCATCACAACAGATCCCAATAAAACGATCATCCAGATTAATCAGGCAGCGAAGAACATTTTAGGAATAGGTGGTTTGAATAAGGATTTGGTCGGGAAAACGCTCGACGAAGTGCTTCCTTGGTTATCGCTCCCGGAAGGAAAGGAGCAAGTCGAGGTCAACAAGGTTCAAGCTGTGAATCATTTGAATCTCGTGGTAAATAATACTCCGATTACGTTGGAGGACGAAAAAATAGGTGTAGTGACAGCCTTTCAAGACGTGTCCAACATCCAAAAGGTGGAGCAGGAAGTAAGGAAAGAACTGCAGGGAAAAGGATTGTCTTCGAAATACACGATCAAGGACATCATCGGCAAGAGTGATCGGCTTACCTCTACGCTGGACGTTCTGCAAAAAATTTCGGCAACCGACAAGACAGTATTAATACTTGGCGAAAATGGCACAGGGAAAGAATTATTTGCCCATTCCATCCACAGCTTGTCCAAGCGAAAAAATGGTCCGTTTTTGCCGGTTAATTTTGCCGGATTGCCAGAGTCACTAGCAGAGAGCGAGTTGTTTGGCTACGAAGGCGGATCTTTTACCGGAGCGAAAAAGAACGGGAAACCGGGATTATTTGAGCTCGCTCATAATGGCACGCTCTTTTTGGATGAAATTGGAGATGCGTCACCCTCCTTGCAAGCACTGTTGCTGCGCGTCCTGCAAGAAAAGCAGGTCATGCGAATTGGGGGGCAACAGATTATCCCGATCGATGTGCGGATCGTCGCTGCGACTAACCGCAGCCTGAAAAATCTCGTAGAGGAAGGGAGGTTTCGCCAGGATTTATACTACCGGCTCTTTGTACTTCCCTTGAGAGTTCCGTCTTTACGGGAAAGAAGAAAGGATATCCCGCTACTCGTAGAGCATTTTGTAAAGGAAAATTCGCTCGTAAAGGTGGACATTGAGCCAGCTGTCATGGATCGACTTCTTAAGTACGATTGGCCGGGGAATGTGCGTGAGCTAAACAGCGTGGTGCAGTACATGACAAGTGTGATGGATGGCAATACAATTACTGAGCTCGATTTGCCTGAGCAATTCAGAGAGACGGAGCAACAGCTGCAAGAAACCAAAATAGGCGACATGGAGGAGCTGGAGGCAAAAGGGGAGCTTTTCAGTTTCTTTGTCATCCTGGAATGTCTGGAGCAAGCAAAAAGCAGATTGGAATGTGTAGGCAGAGGGAAAATCGTAGAATTCGCCATGCGAAGGGGGATTCCCATCACCGATCAGCAAGTTCGACATCGGATGGATAGCCTAAAAGACCTTGGTTACATATTTTCTGGACGCAGAGGTCAAGGCAGTCGGATTACAGACAAAGGGCTGCACATGCTGTCCATGATGAAGCAAACGATGGAGTTACGTGTGTGAAATGAATTCAAAATATTAGAAATATTAATTCTGTTTATAGGTCTTACTCTATTTCATACCTTTTCAGAAGGGAGTGAATGGTCGTGTCAATTTCCAAGCAAACTGGAATGCTCCATATCATGAACATGATCATCAATGTACGCGGCTACCAAACGACACCGATCCCTGAACAAGTGATCGAAGAAGTATTCTATGCTTTTACGTTGGGTCCATCCTTGGCTAACACACAGCCATGGGAGCTGTTGCTTGTCAAAGAGGTCAAGGAACGTGAAAAGGTAATTGCAGCCACACTCGATCCCTTTTTAACCCCCAATAGTTACGGAGGACAAGCGTGGTTGATGAGTGCACCTGTGATCGCGGTCGTGATGCTCGAAAAGCGCAGAGCTTTGGTGCGACTAGGTGAGCGAGGTGAAATTTTCGCGATCCAAGATACCTATGGTGCCATTCAAAATGCGCGCTTGATTGCAGCGGCCCATGGTTTGAGCACGTCCGTTATTCGAGAATTTGATGGACATCTCCTGCAAAAGAACCTAAACCTTCCATGGTATATGGAGCCTATCGCTATCTTGACCGTAGGCTATAGTGAAGAGGAGAAGGAAATTCCGCCGCGGTTAACAGTGGCAGAGATTGTCAGGTAAAAGGAGGTGATCATGGTGTCGACAGAATCCAACTATGCTATCCCCGCTATTTTTCAACGTGTCAGCAAGCGAAAGTTTACCAGACAGCCTATTGCCGCCGATATGGTGGAGCAGCTCTTACTGGCAGGAACGAGAGCGCCTTCGAGCGGGAATATGCAACCGTGGGAGTTTATTGTCATTGACGATCCAGCTAAGAAACAAGAGATTGTGAAATCGACCTTTAGCGGTTATTTTTCCAAAGGCATGAATTATCAATATTGGATTGCAGATGCTGCGGTAGTCATCGTGGCTTGCACCAATGTGAAACGGACCGTTGCCCGATACGGACCAGCAGGGCGGGAGTGGGCTTTGATCGACTCGGCAGCTGCTGTCCAAAACATCCTGTTGACCGCGACAGCACTGGGATTGTCGGGTTGCTGGGTAGGCGGGATAAATGAACAGGCGATCAAAGAAACCCTCCGTATTCCAGACGACGTGCGGATCATTGGTCTGGTGCCCATCGGCTATTCAGAGGAAAATGCTTCCCCAAAAAGCAGGTTGCCCTTGAAGTGGGTTACTCATCGTAATGAATATAACGTTCCTTATTATGATTAGGTTATCGCAAACACCCTAAGACAACACAATACCCCTCCAAGGACTAGAAATCAGGCGCATTTACCTGTGATTTGATTGGCATAGACTTTGCAATTACACATCTTCGAGGAGGGGTAACTCATGAATGATACCAATACGCAAAAACAACAGCTATTCCAGGTGGTCGAGGAGATGAGGCCACAGATCATTGGATTTCTCCAACGCCTCATTCAAATCCCAAGTGAAAATCCGCCAGGCAACTACATCGAAATAAGTACGTTCCTACAGGAAGCATTAACAGAACTTGGTTTTGATGTTCAAGTTATCTCTGTTCCCGACGAAATGACGAGAGCGGCAGGATTGCCAACACCACGCATAAATGTCATTGCGACCTTGCGAGGATCTGGCGGGGGAAGAAATCTCATTTTCAATTCCCATCTCGATACGGTACCTGCTGGAGATCCGGAGCAGTGGGACTATCCACCATTTTCAGGGACGATCGACAATGGGCGAATCTATGGGAGAGGGGCAACCGATTCCAAAGGAAGATTAAGCGCTTACATCATGGCAGCAGTGGCGTTGGCGCGTACTTCCCTCACGCGAAAAGGCGATGTGATGATTGCTGCCACGTGTGATGAAGAAACAGGGGGAATCCTGGGCGCAGGCTACATCAACCAAAATGGGCATGTTCATGGAGATATGGTGATTGTAGAGGGCTACAGCAATCACATCGTTCGGGCGATGGCAGGGGTCCTGCAATTGAAAATCACCACGGATGGGATTCCGGCCCATGCTGGTTATAAATGGAAAGGCCTGAACGCCGTGGAGAAGATGGCCAAAGTCGTTTGCGCCCTGGAAGCGTTGCAAAAAGAGCTGGAGCAAGAACCTTCTTCCATTCCAGGGATGAAGTACACCACTGTTAACATCGGAACCATCCAAGGTGGGACAAAAGTCAATGTGGTACCAGCTGCGTGTGAAATTGAAGTCGATTTTCGCGTCATACCCGAGCATAGCCTCGATCAGATTTACAGCCGTGTTGAGTCCCTGCTGGAGGCTCTGGAACAAGAAGATCCCGCGTTCAAAGTCAATCTGACTCGAATTACTGACTTTCAGACAGACCCTACGATTACGAAAGAAGACTCTCCCCTTATTTCCGAGCTACAGCAAGCCGTGCAGGAAGTCACCGCCCACACACTGCCGGTAGTCGGGGTATTGGCGCAAGCGGATACGAGGTGGTTCATCCAAAATGGAATTCCTGGTATCAATTATGGACCTGGCACCAGCGAGAATAACATCCATGGGTTTAACGAGTGCATGGAGATTGAGGACTTGATCCAAACGACGAAAATATTGACTGTCCTCGCCAAAAATATTGTCTGTTAAGCGAGAGCATGCTGTCTCAAAAAATACGAATAGGAAAGAGGATCATGACATGAACCACTGGCAGACGCTCATTCCAGAAGAACACCTGTTGCAGCAAGTGTCCAAAACAAAATTGATGGAGTATACCCAGACGATCTCCAAAGAGGTGCGTCTGTCTGGATCGGAAGAAGAGCTGCGTGCTTTCCACTATGTGAAGCAAATGCTGGAAGAAATGGGTGTGGAGACTGAGCTTCTTCTGCATCAAGCGTACATCAGTTTGCCTGTGAGGTCGCTCGTTACCGTAGCAGATCAGGCGATTCCCTCCATCACGCATTCGATGGGGCAATCTGTCAATCATCTGCAAGCGGAGCTGGTGTATGCCGCTACTGGTACGGCACAGGATTACCAAGGCTTGCAGGTCGTGGGCAAGATTGTGCTATTGGATGGATTGGCCACTCCGATTGCCGTAAAAACAGCAGAGGAACAAGGGGCGATCGGTGCCGTTTTCATCAATGCCACCCACACCCATGAAATGATTGTCTCTACCGTCTGGGGAACGCCGACACTTGAAAACAAAGGGCTGCTGCCCAGCATTCCGGTCGTTTCAGTCACAATAGAAACGGGTGAAACGATCAAGAACTACCTGGTAAAAGGACAGAATCAGTGCTCTATCTCAACCGAGGTGGAAACGGGAATTCGCACCATCCCCACGTTAATTGCGGAAATCAAAGGTCAAGCAGAACCGGATAAATTCGTCCTGTTTAGTGGTCACATCGATTCGTGGCACTATGGGGCGATGGATAACGGTACAGCTAATGCTGTCATGCTAGAGGTAGCCCGAATACTCACACAACAGCGCAGTCATTTAAAACGATCCCTGCGTCTCGCTTTTTGGTCGGGTCATTCACACGGCCGCTATGCAGGCTCCGCTTGGTATTGCGATACGCATTGGGAAGATTTACGGGAGAATTGCTTGCTCCATTTGAATGTAGATTCCGTAGGTGCGAAGGATTCAACTGTTCTTACAGAAGCCAACACGATGAAGGAAACGAGAAGGCTCGCAAACGATGTCATCAGCCAGGTCATCGACCAAGAATTTACAGGTTCGCGCTTTGGACGTTCCGGAGATCAATCGTTTTGGGGGACGGGAACGCCATCCCTTTTCATGGGCTTGTCCGAGCAAGAGCCATCTCAGGATCCTGCTGCAAAAGCCTTTAGGCAGCTGTTCGGGTCCGGTAAATCAGGAGGGTTTGGCTGGTGGTGGCATACGACAGAAGATACCATCGACAAGATCGATCCTGAGCTTTTGGAACGAGATTGCAAGATCTATTTATCGATCGTTTTGCGTTCGTTGACGAGTCCGATTTATCCGATTGATCAGTCGGAAGCGATTCTCGATATGGAACAAAGTGTTCTGGATTGGCAAGAAAAGGCGGGGAATCGTTTTGATTTGTCGTCGACGCTTGAGCGTATCGAAAAAGTAAAAACGAGTTTGGTTACACTGCAGGACGTAATGGGGAACGTTACCGAGGATGCAAAGCTTACCTCCATAAATCGATGCCTGTTGGAGCTGTCGAGTTACTTGGTGCCGCTTAATTACGTAAAGGGCAGCAATTTTGAACATGATTTAGCCTTGAAGCAGCCTGCCGTTCCAAAATTCTCTGACATTGATTTGTTGGTGCAGACCACTCCGGAGCAGCAGGAGTACTACTTTTTGCTTACATCTCTCCAGAGAAAACGAAATGAGGTCAATTATGCGTTAAAGCAGGCAGATCGTCTTGTGCAAGAGACGTTACGACTTTTGAACCCATGAAAAGAAGAAAGGGAAGCTGTTCCATTCAGCAGGTCATCTGCTGAGGGCAGCTTTTTTCTTTTTTGCGTTAGCGTTCAAACGTACAAGCGCTTAGGGTCACTTGGGGTCAACAAAGCAGTCCCATAGGAACCTAATGATTCGAGAATAAACAAACATCCCCCGTTACGAGGGGGATTTGCGGGATTTTTCTGTATTTTCTGCTATGGCATAGTCCTTGCTACTTATTCCTGGCATCAAGACGATGATGACGATTCGAGGGGGGAAATCATGTCTCGAGACAAACCAACCGTGCTGGAAGTCACTCAAGTAAAAACCCGTATCAAGATGGAGAAAAAAGAGTACGCCATCATCGAAGGAATCGATTTTCACATCGATAGCGGCGAGACGGTGGGAATCGTCGGAGAGTCCGGTTGCGGTAAAAGTATGACGGCATTGTCCATCATGGGACTCTTGCCGGAGAACGCCAGTGTCTGCGAGGGAGAAATACGCCTGCGGGGAACCAATCTACTATCAATCAGTCGAGAGGCGTATCGGAAAAAACGAGGAAAAGAGATGTCGATGATTTTTCAAGAACCGATGTCTTCCTTGAATCCTGTGTATACCATTGGCTTTCAATTAATCGAACTGCTGAGAGAGCATATGACAATGAGCAAATCTGAAGCGAGAAAAAAAGCGATCGACATGCTCACAACAGTGGGTATTCCAAGACCCCAAGAGGTCATTGATGAATATCCACACCAGCTGTCAGGCGGGATGCGGCAGCGGGTGATGATCGCCATGGGACTTGCCTGCAATCCGGACATCCTGATCGCTGATGAGCCAACAACAGCCTTGGACGTCACGATCCAGGCGCAAATTCTGGAGTTGATGAAAAAACTGCAGCAACAGTTTGACATGGCGATTTTGCTCATTACGCATGATCTGGGGGTTGTCGCAGAGGTATGTGATCGGGTCATCGTCATGTACGCGGGGCAGATCGTGGAAGAAGCTCCTGTCCTCACGCTTTTTGAAACCCCCAACCACCCTTACACAAAGGGCTTGATCGCATCAACTCCTAAAATTGGGGATTCAAACGAACGCTTACATACTATCGAGGGAACGGTTCCCCAGTTATCCGAAATGCCTATGGGATGCAGATTTGCTTCTCGCTGTTCTGAAGTGACAGAGCGCTGTGTGAGAGAATTGCCTCCACTCATTGACTTGGCCGAGCATGTCAGATGCCGCTGCTGGTTATATCCAAATGCAAGTGGGGTGTCTGTATGAGTGAGATATTGCTAGAAGCAAAAGGGTTAAAAAAGTACTTTCCTATGAAGAAAGGTTTGTTGCGCCGTACGACTGCACATGTGAAGGCCGTGGATGATTTATCCTTTCAAGTCTTCAAAGGAGAAACCTTGGGCATCGTCGGCGAATCAGGCTGTGGGAAATCCACGACTGGCAGACTCTTAATCCGGTTATTGGAAGCGACAGAAGGCGAAGTGATCTACAAGGGACAAAACATCCTGCAAACACAAAAAGAAGAGATGCGAGAGCTTCGGAAGGAATTGCAGATGGTTTTCCAAGACCCGTACTCCTCGCTGAATCCCCGGCTGACAGTTGGTCAGATCCTAGAGGAGCCACTGGCCAACTACAACGTGTCTACCAAGAAAGAATGGCGCGAAAAGGTTCTGGAGCTTCTGCACGTTGTCGGTCTGGGAGAGCAAGCGATTCATCGATTTCCGCACGAGTTTAGCGGAGGACAGCGACAACGCATTGGCATGGCACGAGCCCTGATGCTCAATCCCGAACTGATTATCGCTGACGAGCCAGTCTCTGCTCTGGACGTTTCTATTCAATCACAGGTGCTGAATCTGCTCAAAGATATGCAACAGAAGTTCGCCTTAACCTATATTTTCATCTCTCATGATTTAAGCGTGGTCAATCATTTTTGTGATCGCATCCTGGTGATGTACTTGGGTCGTGTCGTAGAAATCAGCTCGAAAAAGAACTTGTTTGCACGACCGCTTCATCCGTATACTCAGGCCTTGCTTTCTGCGGTTCCTAGTCCGGATCCGAAACAAAAGAAAGACCGAATCATTTTGACTGGTGATGTTCCCAGCCCATCCAATCCACCGACTGGATGCAGTTTTCACCCGCGGTGTCTGGCATGTTTGGACATATGCAGGCAAGTGCGACCTGCCTTGAAACAGACAGCCGAAGGGGGAATGGTTGCCTGTCATCTATACAGCGAATAGAGCAAGCATACATGCTTTTTCAACCAAATCAAAACGAGTACAGGGGGAAATGAATGTGAAGCCCACGCAAAGAAAGAATGTCATGCTCTCACTCCTGCTGTCTGCCAGTATGCTGGCGGCTTGCTCATCACAGCCGGCTAGCAATGGAAGCCAAAATGCAGCCACTACGTCCGGTTCCAGCACCCCGGCAGCGACGACGTCTCAGCCTGCCCCAGCAAACGGTCAGCCAGCCGTCGGAGGAACTCTCGTCGTAGGAACGCTATCTGGGCCAGATACCTTAAATCCACTCGTCTCCAATACGACTCCGGGTAGCTGGGTAGTAAACAATCTTTATCCACATTTGATGCAGATGAATCCGAGCGGCAAAAAGGAGCCGTATCTGGCTGAATCCGTCACGACGTCAGAGGATGGTCTTACAGTCACCATTAAACTTCGCGATGGAGTGAACTGGCAGGACGGTCAGCCGATTACCTCGGAAGACGTCGCATTTACAGGGCAACTGCTGCACGACAAAAAATTGCAATGGACAGCAGAGATTTTCGATCAGGTAGCTAAAGTCGAAACACCTGACAAACGGACAGTAGTGTACACATTAAAAGGCCCTTATCCCGCTTTCTCAGGAGCGATTGGCTACTGGGTAAGGATCGTTCCGAAGCACATCTGGGAAAAGGTGGACGACCCCAAATCGTTTGAAAACAAGGAACCAGTTGGGGCGGGTCCATTCAAACTGGTGGCATACGAAAAGGGGCAGTATCTCGAACTCGCTGCGATCGACAAATGGTTTGCTGCGCCAGGTGGACGGCCTTATTTGGATAAAGTGATCTTCAAGATTTACCCGGACGCGAATACGATGACGTTGGCGCTGCAAAAAGGAGAAGTGGATGTGACCTCTTCCGATTTACCGACATCCGCTGCCAAGCTGTTGGCAACCAATCCGTCCATCAAAGTGGAGCAAACAGCGAGCCTTGGCTTTGCGTACTACAGCTTCAATACGGATGATTCCAAAGGTGTGTCTCCCACGCAAGACGTGAACTTCCGTCAGGCGATGGCGACGGCGACAGATCGCAACACGATTCTCAATGTGGCGCTGGAAGGGGCGGGAATGCAGATTGACACGCCGATTTCCCCGCTGTATGCCGATTGGATCAATCCAGACGCAAAAGCACCTGCGTACGATGCTACGAAAGCAAAAGAAATCTTGAAGACTGCTGGATACAGCGATACCGATGGCGACGGGATTTTGAATGCGCCAAGCAGCTTTGGAAGCAAAAACGTAGAGCCAGAAGTCATCTACGACGGCGCCAACGTGTTTCACCAAAAGGTTGCGAAAATTCTGGAGAAAAACGCTTCAGATATTGGCGTGAAGCTTGTCTTGAAGCCGGTCGAGTACAACACATTGGTGGCGAAGGTGTTTAACGAACGAGATTTCCAAATGCACATCGGAAAATGGGGCGTACTTGACGAGCCAAGCGAGACATTCTCCAATCTTTACCATTCAAAGGCCAAGAACAACATGGCTACGTACACCAATACGGAAATGGATCGTTTGTCGGACGGCGCGAAATATGCAAAAACCGAACAAATAGCCATGGATGATGTGAAAGCTGCCCAGGCGTTATTCATCAAGGAGTTCCCAGTCGTGCCGATCTACGTACAAAAATTCAACCTGGCCTATAACGCAGATAAATTTGGAGGCTTCACCCTATTCCCGGGCGATCTACAGGGCTTGGTCGATCCGAATTCTCTCGTAGGTGTGTATAAAAAGTAATCGAGACATCTTCCCGAGCCGTTTCTGCCTTGATCGCTTGGGAAGAGCGATCTTCGTAAGGGAGTGCCGCTCATGACGCATTTTCTGATTGCCCGACTGCTGCGCGGCGTCGTTACCGTGCTGGTTGCCGTGACTGCCACTTTTTTAATCCTGCGCGTAATGCCTGGCGATCCGACGACCATGATGCTGGATAACCGCGTCCCCGAGGAAATCAGGCAGCAATTGTTAAGGGATTTTGGTTTGGATAAAGATCTGTTTACGCAGTACATCATTTTTCTGAAGCAGCTGTTCTTTCAATTCGATCTGGGGACTTCTTTTGTGCAAAGGGTCCCTGTCATGGATGTGATTCTGTCGCGTCTGCCATGGACTTTGATATTGATGTCGGTCTCCATGCTCATCACGACATTGATCGGAATCCCGTTGGGCGTTATTGCAGCCTATCGCAAAGGTTCATTTTTGGACCAAGCGATTAATGCGTTGTCGATCTTGGGTATCGCCTTGTTTATCCCGTGGCTGGGGATCATCCTGCTCTACTTCCTCGGCTTGAAAATCCCGTGGTTTCCTATTGGCGGAGCTGTAACAGTCGGGGTTGAGGGGTGGGATTACATCTGGGATGCGACTCATCATCTGGTGTTGCCAGTCGTGTCATTGACGATCGTTCATCTGGCTAGCTACGTACTTTATATGCGAGCAAGCACGATAGATGTCTTGAATGAGGAGTACATTCGGACTGCCCGGGCAAAAGGACTGAAAGAGCGAGTCGTGCTGTGGCGCCATGCAGTACGCAATTCCTTGCTTTCCACCGTCACCATGATGGGACTGCAGCTGGGGGCAATCGTCGGTGGTGCCATCCTGACAGAAACCGTATTCGCGTACCCGGGGCTAGGCAGGCTGATCTATGAAGCGGTCAAGGAGCATGATTATCCGATCCTGCAAGGTACCTTCTTGATTTTGGCCGTCACAGTCGTAGTCGTAAACATCCTGACCGATATTGTTTATTCGTACTTGGATCCCAAAATTACCTACAACTAAGGGGTGAAGCAATTGGAGAATACCACATTGGTCAAAGGGAATGTACCCAGTCCAGCGCCGCTCTCCATTCAGCCGCGAACCTCACCTCTGCGAGAGTTCATCAAGCATTTTCGGCGAAATCGATTAGGGGTCATTGGCTTATACGGTATTTTGGCGCTTTTGCTCTTGGCCTTGCTCGCACCCGTCATCAGCGATCGCCCCACCGGGTACGGAGATGTCACAAACATGCTCCAAGCACCGAGTGCGCAATATTGGTTTGGCACCGATTCCGTCGGGTTGAGCATTTTTGATCAGGTCATCTGGGGAACGCGCGTTTCTTTGTATGTGGGACTGACCTCTGCCGTGATCTCCATCCTGATCGGTGTGCCAATCGGTTTGATCTCCGGTTATTACGGTGGGAGAGCTTCTGCTATTGGGATGGCGGTTACCGATATTTTTCTCACGTTGCCCGTATTGCCTTTGATGATCATCATGGCAGCTGTGCTGGGTACTGGCATCAGCAATATCGCGATCATCATCGGCTTGTTCAGCTGGCCGCAGATTGCACGGGTGACGAGAGCAGAAACACTGGCAATTCGTGAAAAGCAATATATCGAAGCCGCAAAAGCCATCGGAACAAAAGAGTCCAAAATTATCTTTCGCCACGTTCTCTTAAATGCGTTTCCCCCGATCCTCGTAAACATGACCATTCTCATGGGAACGTCGGTGCTTTCCGAAGCGGGACTGAGCTTTCTTGGTTTGGGTGATCCCATGAGCTGGAGCTGGGGGACGATTTTGCAAAATGCACATGCGACAGGCGTCATTATCAATGCGTGGTGGCTGGCGTTGTTCCCGAGTTTGGCCATTGTGGTATTAGTCTTATCCTTCAACTTCTTGGGGATCGGTATCAACGAAGCCTTAAATCCACGTTTGAGAAAAAGGTAACTTTCAGGAGGGACGAAGATGTTAACCAAGATTCCGAAAGAAGCGTACACAGAAAGGATTGCCAGGATCCAGGAATATGTAAGGGAGAGGGCGATCAGCGGATTGCTTGTGACCAACACGTACAACATTTTTTACACGACGGGATTGTTTCACTTTCCAAATGAGAGGCCGGTTGCCTTGTTTGTCCCTGCTTCCGGTGAATCGATCCTGTTCGTTCCCGCGATGGAGCTGGCCGAGGCCAAGCACGCTACCATCTTCCAAGACATTCGCGACTATTTTGAATATCCGGGAATCGTGCATCCGATCGACTGGATGATCAACAGCATCAAGCAAACCTACCCGAATCTATCGCAGGTGAGCATCGACGGCGGAAGTCACGAGCTGTTTATCCGTGTGCGAGAATTATTTGCTCCCACAGCCTTGTCAGTCAATCACATCGTCCACGAGATGCGGCTAACCAAAGACGCGTACGAAGTCGATCTGCTGCGAGCAGCAGGCTTCTATTCCGACTATATCGTCAAAAGGGGTACGGAGGTAGCAGCTCCCGGCATGTCCGAGCTCGAAATGCTGCAAACGATCTCGGGAGATACCTTGAACAAAATGATAGAAGATTTGGGCGAAGTCGTGTACGTGCCGGGTGGACCAGCAGGCGGACTTGTTCCAAGCGGGCTTCGTACGGCCATGCCGCATGCGTTGCCGAGTGCGAAACGAATGGAGAAAGGAGAAACCTTGATTCTCAGCTGCGGCGCAAACGTAGGCGGGTATCGGGCGGAATGTGAACGCACCTGCTTTATCGGTGATGTAAGCGATGAGCAGGCAAAAGTGCTGGAAGTGATGGCGACCGCTCAACAAATGGCGATCGAAGCCATGCGTCCGGGTAATAAATGCTCGGATATTGACGCCATCGCACTGGACTACATCCGAAAGGCTGGCTACGGGCAATACCTGCTCCACCGCACAGGACATGGAAAGGGCTTGGAGGAACACGAAGCGCCTTGGATTGAGGTAGGGGATCAAACCGTGCTGCGACCAGGAATGGTGCTATCCAGCGAGCCGGGCATTTATATCGAGGGATTCTCAGGTTTCCGCCACTCGGACACGATCATCGTCACGGATGACGAACCGCTAGTCGTCACTCAATTCCCGAAGCAGCTGGATCAATTAATTATCAAAGTTTAGGAGTGAGGGCATGTACACGACTATTCATGATTGCCAGATTTACTATGAGGTGCACGGAAAAGAAGAGGGAGATGCGATCTTTTTTATCCATGGGGCGCCTGGATTAGGTGACTGTCGAGCTGACCGAAAAGCGTTCGCTCCTCTGGAAGAGACGCATAAGCTCGTGTTTTTGGATATGCGTGGTTCGGGCCGATCTGAGGAAAAGCCTCCCTATACACATGAACAATGGGCTGCCGACATCGATGAATTACGCAAGCAGCTGAATGTGGACAAGATCGTGATTCATGGCGGGTCGTATGGCGGTTATATGGCTTTGGAATACGTGACGCGCTATCCGGAGCACGTATCGCATGTGATGTTGCGAGATACAAAGCCAGGGTCAGACCGTCAAGATGGTGCAACCAAGCGTGCACTGGAAGCCAATCTCCCAGGATTGACCGAGGATGAGCTGGTCCGGATGTTCGCGGGCGAGATGCGATCAAACGAAGAACTGAAATCGGTCTTTCTCGCCTTACAGCCTCTGTACACGGTAGAATACGATCCTGCCGTGGCCAAAGAGAAAATCGATGGTATCTACTATCACTATGAAACGCACAACTTCGCCTTCCGCGTAAATCAGCCGACGTTTAATTTGCGGGACAAATTGCCATCCATTGACGTACCTGTTTTGGTCTCTGTTGGCCGACACGACTGGATTACACCAGTAGATGCCTCCGAGGAAATCGCTAGCCTGATCCCTAGGTCCGAGCTGGTGATCTATGAGAATAGCGGGCATTCGCCACATGTGGAAGAGAATGAGAAGTACTTGGGTCGTGTTAGACAATTTCTCGCAAAATAGCATGGTCATTTTGATTTCGTGGCATTGAAAGAAGGAGGGTATCCATATGAATCTGCAAGAAGTTCTTTTGCATCTGGAGAAAAACTTTGACGAGGATTTGGAGCGCGTTCGTGAATTTCTCCGTATGCCGAGCATCAGTTACACGGGAGAGGGAATTGAGGAGACTGCCACCACATTGAAAGAGATTATCGAAGAGCTGGGCGGAACGGCAGAAGTCGTGCCGACAAAGGGACATCCCATCGTGTTCGGGGAGTTCGATGAAGGACAGGAGCACACACTCTTGATTTATGGGATGTACGATGTGATGCCGACAGATGAAGAAGGCTGGACAGTGGATCCGTGGGGGGCAGAAATCAAAGATTTGCCCAAGTTTGGACCGTGCATCGTCAACCGTGGTGCCGTCAACACAAAAGGCCCATTAGGCGCTTTCTTCAATACGTTACGCGCCATAAAAGAAGTGGATGGCAAGCTTCCCGTCAATCTGATTTTTGCAGTAGAAGGAGAAGAAGAGATGGGAAGCCGCAACTTCCCGGCATTCCTCGAGCAGTACAAAGAGAAATTATCCAAGGCAGAGGCCGTACTTTTCCCTTTCTTTGAACAGGATGAAGTAGGAACGCCTGGTCTGGTGCTTGGTACGAAAGGCTTGCTCTATTTTGAGCTGGTGTGCCAAGGGGGAGATTGGGGAGGTCCTACTTCTCGCGGGATTCACGGCTCCTTTAATGCGTGGGTGAAGAATCCCGCTTGGCGCCTCGTCCAAGCCTTATCGACCATGGTAGATGTGGATGAAAATATTTTGGTAGAAGGACTGCTGGATGACGTCTCCGAGATCGCTCCGAAAGAAAGGGAAATCCTGAAGCAGCAAATTGAGGAGGGCATTTACGACGAAAAAGTGTTCCTGGAAAACTATGATGTCAAACGCTTGAAGTACGACGGCACCGGGATGGACGTATGGGAAAAGCTGTACAGCCGACCTCAGCTGAACATCGATGGGATCTACTCCGGATATACGGGTCCAGGTACGAAAACATTGCTTCCTCATATCGCGACGGCAAAAGTCGATGTCCGCATGGTCCCTCATATGGAACCGGATGAAGTGGTGCGCCTCATTCGCGCACATCTGGATAAGCATGGATTTGCCGATATCGAAATGAATGTGGCTAATAAATACTACTGGTCCAAGGTGTCTGTAGAAGAAGATGTCGTACAGGCGATGATCGAAACGTATCGCACGATGGGCAAAGAGCCGCAAATCCAGCCGCTGAATCCTGGCAGTGCTCCTTATTATGTATTTGAGCGGTATTTGCAGATTCCATACGTCACGGGAGGCATGGGTCACGGCGCCAGACAGCATTCCAGTGACGAATATTGCACCGTGGAAGGCGTACTCGATTTTGAAAAATCGATGGCGATCTTCTTTGACCACTATTGCCAACGAGTGTCTGGCAAACAGGATCAGCAGGAGACGATTGCCAAGTAACGAGCCTGAGGCTTTGGTTCTATGATTCTACCCATCCTAGTTGGAAAGGAGTCTTGACCGTGATATCCGAAAGGGACCAACTAGAAAAGACATTCCTGCAAGACATCTCTACAGATGTTCCCATGGCGGTACTGGAGCGATTTCTCACGCTGGTCCGCGAGTCAGGAAGCGAAGACGAAAGGACAGCTGCTCATTTCTTGGCGCAATACTTGGCGGAATGGAATATTCCCCACACTATTCATTTCCCGAATATTTATTTGAGTGTACCCAAAAAGGCTACGGTCATTGTAACGAATCCCGGATCACGTGAACTCAAAGCAAAAACACCCTCTTGCTCGATTTCAACTGGTGATCAATGGGTACGTGGTGATGTCGTTTACATTCCTGCGGACGAGGCCGATCTGAGTGACGCATATGACCCGATTGCGACCAATAAATATGGCGACGTCCGAGAGAAAATCGTGTTGACGGACGGCTATCCGGTGTCGGGAAAAATGAAGGAATTGGGCAATGACGGGGCTCTGGGCGTCGTCTTCATCAGCCCTGGTTGTTACATACACGAAGGAACCGTCGGTGTTGTTTGGGGCTCTCCTGATCTGGACACGATGGGCGAGGAACCGCAAATTCCTGCTCTCATGATCGGCAAGCAGGATGGGCTTGATTTAATCCGTGATTGCCAAACAGGTAAAGTCACCTTGCAATTCCAGACCCATTTGGATGAAGGGTGGTTTGAATGCCCGCTGATCGATATCTGGATCGAAGGGACTGAAGAACCGGAAAAATACGTCCTGTTGCACGGACATTTGGATTCTTGGCATCACGGGATCGGGGACAATGGTACGGGGAATGCTGCCTTGCTGGAAATGGCCCGCATCTTTTACAAGCACCGCGACAAGCTCAAGCGCAGCATTCGAATTGCGATATGGCCAGGGCACTCGACTGGTAGATATGCAGGCTCTACCTGGTTCGCCGATCAGTTTGGTCTGGATCTCGATGAGAATTGCATCGCGCAAGTCAATTGCGACTCGCCAGGGTGCCGCTGGGCTACTTCCTATGAAGAGATGTCATGGATGAGTGAAGCACAAGAGCTTTGCCAGTCCGCAATTCAAGATGCGGTCGGTCAATCATCCAAAGGCTTTCGGCCGCATCGGGCTGGCGATTACTCCTTTCACAACATAGGAATCACGTCATTTTACATGCTCTCTTCCAGCATCCCGGCAGAAGAATTGGCAGAAAAGGGGTACTATGCAGTCGGCGGGTGCGGCTCCAATATTGAGTGGCACAGTGAGGAAGACCTGATGCATGTTGCGGATATGGATATTTTAGTGCAGGATCTCAAGGTGTACATGACGACCATCCTGCGTGTCGTGAATGCACCGATTCACCCGTTTTTCTTTACGAAGACGGTGGAAGAACTGATGGAGACGATCGATGAATATCAGGCGTATGCAGCCGATCACTTTTCGTTTGACCTGGTACGCAGAGAGGCACAGGAGCTCTATCTAGCTTTGCAGAAGTTCGATCAGCAGATGAAGGAACTTCAGACACCATCCGTCTCGGACGCTACGGTCAAAAAGGCGAATGAGATTATTCGCAGGTTGGGTCGTGAGCTCGTCACCATCAACTTTTCACGGGCAGGCAAATTCCGGCACGATCTGGCCATCGATATGCCGCGAATACCGGATCTAGCGGCAGCACAGCTCTTGTCCAGCTTGGAGTCTGGCTCACATCCTTACCGGGTTGCTCTTACCCATCTCACCCGCGGTCAAAATCGTGTGGCTTGGACGATGCAGCGTGCACGGAATCTGTTGAAAACCTATTAACTCGACGATGCGTGGAAAACAGGGAGCAAATGTGAAGGAGATGGATCCATGACAAGTATCGTGAAAGAGCACGAGAAACGGCTGCTGGATGAAATCAATATGGAGACTCCCAAGCGGATTTTGGAAACGTTCAGTGGTTTGATTCGGGAGTCAGGCAGTGAGGATGAACGTAAGGCTGCACGCTTTCTCACCCAGTTCCTGGAAGAATGGGGAGTACCGCATACGGTTCACTATCCTTCCATTTACTTGAGCGTTCCCAAAAATGCTTCCGTTCAAGCTATTGCTCCAGTAAGCAAGACCTTTCGGGCCAAGACCCCTTCATTTTCCGTTTCGACCAATGGAGCGACTGTAAAGGGTGAATTGGTATACGTACCTTCGGCGCAGGCTACTGATCGCTACGACATGTTCGATGCGAAGGTAAACGAAGAAGTGAATGACCTGACTGGGAAAATCGTCATCAGTGAAGGCTTGGCCATGCCCGAAAAAGTCGCTACCTTCCATGACAAAGGCGTGCTGGGTGCTATTTTCATCAACCCGGGCAAGAACATCCACGATGGGATCTGCACCACGATCTGGGGTTCGCCGGATCTGGACACGATTGGCAATGAGCCCAAGATTCCCGTGCTCGCCGTAAATAAAGCGGATGGGGAAGAGTTAAAAGCGATGTCCCAGACAGGAAAGCCGTCATCGAACTGTCGACGAATCTGGAGAAAGGATGGTTTGAGTGCCCATTGATTGATTTATTCATCGAAGGGACGGAAGAGCCTGAAAAGTACATCCTCCTACATGGACATCTGGATTCGTGGCATGTGGGAATCGGCGATAATACGACCGGGGATGCGGCTTTGATGGAGATGGCGCGAATCTTCTACAAGCATCGCGACAAGCTGAAGCGAAGCCTGCGGATTGCCATCTGGCCGGGTCATTCAACCGGCCGCTACGCAGGCTCTACTTGGTTTGCAGATCAATTTGCTCTGGATCTGGATGCCAATTGCATTGCGCAGGTAAACTGTGACTCACCCGGATGCCGCTGGGCTACTTCCTATGAAAAAATGGACTGGACGAATGAAGTAGGAGATCATTGCATACAAGCCATCTACGATGCCGTCCGGGAAGAAGCAAAGGGAAAACGTCCAAATCGCGCAGGCGACTATTCGTTTCACAATATCGGGATAACTTCCTTTTACAAGCTCTCGTCCACCATTCCGCAGGAGCAGCTGAAAGAACGAGGGTATTATCCGGTCGGTGGTTGCGGTTCCAATATTGAGTGGCATACCGAAGACGACTTGATGGATGTGGCGGATTACGAAATTCTGCACAGAGATTTGAAAGTCTATATCACCTCCATTTATCGCGTCTTGCAAGCGACCGTTCTCCCCTATGACTTCCGGAAGACTGCCGATGAGTTCATCGAAACGATACAACAGTATCAAGAAGCTGCTGGAGAGCATTTTAGCTTTGAACTCGCCATAAGTGAGGCAAAAATTGTTCGCCTGGCTTTAGAAGATTTCTATCGGGAGCTGGAGCCGTTACAAGAGCGGGAAATCTCATCTTCGGCAGTAAAAGAAGCGAATGAAAGGCTCTTGCGGCTAGGCAGAACGCTCATTCCCATCAACTTTACTCGCCGTGGGAAGTTTCATCATGATCCCGCAGTCCAAATTCCTGCCTTGCCCGATATCGCTCCTGCGCTGCAACTGGCTGCATTAGAGCCTGGATCTCACCGATATCACGTTACGCGAAATCATCTGCTGCGGGGACAAAATCGTGTCGTGTGGGCAATGAATGAGGCGAAAAAGATGTTGGGTCGATCGTAAAAAGCGCGATGTATACGAACAGGAGGGCTGCTATGAGCAGTCCTTTTTTTCGGTCGCTCAACTAGAAATCGCAATGCGACTCTGGGATTTCAAGCTGAGGTCGAGCGGTAGAAAGCACAAGCATTAATGGGTGGGAGAAAGAGTTTCGCAACTTAAAATGGTATGGCCTGTAGGATAGCATGAGCATTGTAGAGCTAGGCAGTGGTCCCGGACTGCATGGAATTGAAGGTTTTAAAAGGCAACCAGATCCGATTCATTTGTTGAAACGGAAAGATGGGTATGATAAGATACGATTAAATTAATGACTGGAGTTGAAATGATCATGTAATTTTTTCTTGCTCATAAAATAAAACAAGTAATGCGATTTTTTCGCATGTTTTATTCTATATGCAAGAAAGTTACAGAATCTCTTCACTCAAACAATATCCATATCTGACTCCATTTTGGGTTGGATTTGCTGTATTTATTTGAGCTACAAGAATGTAACTTTCTTGTAGCTTTTCTATTTTTATACAGGAGGATTATTTCATGTCATTAATCAATGTTACAAACCTGACGTTTGCCTATGAAGGCAGTTTCGATAACATATTTGAAAACGTGAGCTTCCAAATAG
>JARDZO010000011.1 GCA_029240815.1 Brevibacillus sp. | reverse complement strand
TGACCCTGCCAACGGCTGACCTGCCACCCCATCTGGTGATGGATATTGAGACGCGACAGCACATTCAGCTGGATACGAGCAAAATTAGAAGCGAGCTGGGGTATGCAGAACGCTTTTCACCGGAAGAAGCCATGAGCAGGACGATTGAGTGGGAGAGTGCGAATCCGCCAGAGAATGCTGCGGAAATGATCAATTATGCAATCGAGGATGAATGGCTGGATCGGTTAGGTGTGAAATAGAATAGACCAAAGGAATTTTCCCTCGTGCGGTTGTACGGGGGTTATTGTTTTGGAGCTACGTTTGAAGGCAATAAGGACGGGGAACAGGTAGTGTGGGGGTTCGACTGTTTTCGACATTCATCCCTGCGTCAAATAAAAAAGGAGGCTCCCCATGAAAATCAGAACGAAATTCATCATTGCGTTTGGCGTGATCCTAGCGATCATGCTGAGTTCCGGGACTTATATGTACGTTCAAACTAAAATGCTGACAGCCTCCTACACCGAGATGATCGAAGAGGGAGAGCTCCTCACTACCCTGCGTGAAATGCAGTTTATCATGACCGGCCGGAATAACGACGAGCGCGGCTATCTCTTGACCGGGGAAGACACGTATCCGAAGCAAATGCAGGAAAAGATCGAACGAATTGGCATGCTGGCAGAGAAAATAAATAGTAACAAGCAGGCCGTTGCGCAACACGGTCAAGCTTTGGGACAGTTAAAAGAGTTATTTGATACCTACCTGAGCGCCAGTCAAAAAGTGGTAGAAGCCTTAGGGAATGGCAATCGCGACGAGGCGGTCCGGCTCCACTTTGGCGAGGAGCGAGAGGCGCGAAAACATCTGGACGTTCTGATCGATGAAATGGCCGTAAAGGTGCAGCAGAAAAAAGAAGTGGATCAGGCGAGGATGGAGCAAAATCGAGTGGCGTCGGAAATTATCCAAACCTCCTTTAGCGTAGCGGGCATCTTGTTTGCTTTGCTGATTGGCGCGTTTCTCGTTCGTGCCATCGTCGTTCCGCTTCATCGCGTCAATTCGCAGTTGCAAGCCATAGCGGAGGGCGAAGGTGATCTGACGCAAGAGCTGACGGTCAAATCCAAGGATGAGATCGGAATGCTGGCGTCGTCGTTCAACCAAATGCTGCGCAATTTGCGGGAGCTGATTCTGCAAGTGCGCAGCCACGCCGAACAGGTGGCGGCGTCGGCAGAACAGCTGACAGCCAGCTCAGAGCAAACGAGCAAGGCAACCGAACAGATTGCCGAGACCGTGCAGGAGATGGCGGCGGGAAGCGATCACCAGGCGCAGAACGTGGAAGCAAGTCACATCGAGGTAGAGGGAATGGCGACGGGTATCGGGCAGATCGCGGCACGTGCGGAAAATGTATCCACGACGGCTATTCGTACGTCGGACCTGGCAACGGATGGGAATCAGGCGATCCAGCAAGTCGTCACTCAGATGGATGGCATGGGTGAAGCCATGGAAAGCCTGTCCCGCATGGTAAGTGGTCTGGGCGAACGCTCCGAGCAAATCGGTCAGATCGTGGACGTGATAACCGGCATTGCGGCGCAAACCAACCTGCTTGCTTTGAATGCCGCGATTGAAGCAGCCCGTGCTGGCGAGCATGGCAGAGGATTTGCTGTCGTGGCTGATGAGGTGAGAAAGCTGGCAGAACAGGCTTCGACCTCGGCAGGGAAAATCACGCAACTCATCGAGGTCATCCAGCACGAGACACAGGAAGCTATCATTTCAGTAGAAAAGAGCTCACAACAAACAGCATTGTGCATGGATGGTGTCGCGCAGGCAGGAGATGCCTTTGCTCATATCCGTGATGCGGTTGTTCGTGTCGCCGCAGAGGTACAAGACGTCTCGGCTGCTTCCCGCACGCTCACCGACAGTACAGAGAAGGTAGCAGAATCGATGCGCGTAATTGCCAGTGTGACCCAGCAGGGTGTATCGCGTACGTTGGATGTCTCTGCTGCAACCGAAGAACAGCTGGCATCAATGGAAGAAATCCACACGTCTGCTGCTTCGTTGGCGCATCTGGCTGAAGAGCTGGAGAAGCTGATGGGAAGATTCAAGGCGTAAGCTCTGAGCAGAATAGAAGGAAGAGAAGCCACAGGCAGAACGGCACGCTGCTTGTGGCTTTTTACGGAGTTTTTTTGCTGTGGTAGTGGGGAGAAGCAGGTTTCCGATCTACGCTCCGGTCTTTACCCACCGAACACAAGCTATCGCTCGCGTTCGGCGGGGCCCCGTTTACACCCTGCATCGAAGAATAAACTGTCCGCTCCACAACGATTCACGGGGAAGCGGTAAAGTAGAATCTGCTCCGCAGGGAATACAGAGGTACCGCTTCTGGATCCCGTGAATTCGTTGTTCCGCTAAGATGGGTTCCGGAGTCGCTCCGCCTGGAAACCTGCTTCTCCTTCGAGCTGTTGAGGTTTCTAGTTAACGGATATTACAAGGTTTCAAGGTAGAAAAAACTTATTCTGTCCATCGCTTGAGCTTCGAAGGGCGTATGTGAATCAATCAAGTCGTCAAATGTGTCCGTTCGACGTAGGAAAGCCCCCAGAATAAGACACGTAGTATAACCAAAGCTGGCTGAGGAGGAAGGGGAAATAAGCGGAAGATCTTAGGAACACCAGCCGAGGCGTAATGGAAAAAACGAAACACGTTTTTAAGCGTCCACCTCTGAAAAGCTCCCTGAGACGGCTACTTTGGACGCGGTTTCGTTTTTTATATGGAGCCGGACAGGGATGACCCCCAGTAGGTGTTCCTATGAAGCTGGAGCGTTTTCCCCTTTTTCCTCTCCTCCACTACAGTCTGACCAAGTGGAAAAAAGGAAGCGGGTGTATTTCTCGCATTTTTCTTACCTTTCTCGACCTATGCGAGACGCCAGAGCGAGAGACGACGATACACGAGAAAAATCAGCAGATTGCCGATTGCAGCTGCCAGAGATGCAGCCCAAGGTCCTTGCCAAACGGTCACCCAGCCTGAGCCGTAAATCGAGAACACCATCCCCAGCTTAAAAATGGAGCCGGTGATTCCGCTGATTCGCCCAATCATGTGAGCGGGAGTGGATTCCTGCCGAAACGTCCAGATACAGATATTTTCAATCGTCCCGATCATCCCCGACAGAAACAGCGATAGGCAGAGCATCCAGGTGCTTTGTGCCATAGCCATGAGCAAGTAAGAAACTCCCAGCAGCAGAATGGTCGTACCCATGATCTTTCCCGTCGGAAATCGTTTGCGAAGCCACGATACCAAAGTACTTCCGATCAACCCTCCTGCCCCGGCCACAGAGAGCACCAGCCCCAATTGTGAATGGTCCAGCTTGAGATGATCCTTGGCAAAAAAGATAATCATGGCGTCATAGACTCCAGATGTGGCATTGAGGAAGATGACCAGGATTGTAATCAGCCAAAGCGGGCGATTGGAGAGCAGTTCACGCCATCCTGCACGGAAGTCCTGCCAGAACGAGTCTTGTTGTGCGGATGTTTCTGGTGTTTTTTCTTTTTCTAAAAACGAAACGGCGATCAGCGCAACGAGATAAGAAATACCTGTAATAAGCAAACCATTTTGGAGACTGGATAGCAGCAAAATAAACCCGGAGATGGCTGGTCCCATGATGTCGATCAAGGTGTACAGAAAGGAAAATCGGGCATTTGCTGAAGTAAGCAGTGGTTTGGGTACGACCTGCTTGATGATGCTGACCCTGGCATTGCCGTATCCGTAGTTAAAGGCCATCAACAGGAAGCCTGCCGCATAAAAGTGAAGAATCTGGGCTCGCCCTGACTCGATCAGTGCATACAGGAGAAACAGGAGAACCATTTGTCCAAAGACCATCCATTGGGACCAGCGTTTTTTGGAGAAACGGTCCACGAACACGCCAATGAACATGGCCAGCAGTAGATTCGGTAAGAACTCGATGCTTCTCATCGTCGTCATGGTGAGCACAGAATGCGTCATATCGTACAAAATGAGAGGCAAGGCCAGCTCGTAGACCTTTGCGCCGCATGTGACGAATGCGGAGGTCAAAAACAGAATGAGAAACGGCCGGTTGCGCCAGATGGATGTGGATGCGGATGCGGAAGCTTCTGGAGCCGCAGCAGCCTGCTGCCTTTCAGGTGACGACATAGGAAAAACCTCCTTCTTCTTTATTTATTGTAGCTTGGAAAAGGGGAAGAAAAAGGGTAAAGTGAGATGCGATGAGCTTCCCCTTTTGAGTGAGGGATGAAGCGATACGCTAAAGGGGTGCGTAGCGATGCAGATTGCCTATCATTACTTGCGACTCCGACAACATTTTGTCCACGTGGCAGAGGGGGTGGGCCAGGAGGTTACGCTTCCTGAGCTTTCCGCTGTTTTTTGCTGTACCGTTCGCAATGCGAAAATGGTCGTCAAGCAGCTTGTCGAGCAGCAATGGCTGGAGTGGATTCCAGGCAGAGGCAGGGGGTACACCTCCCGGATGGTTTTCTTGCGCACAAAGGAGCAAATTGTTCTTCCGATCGCGCAGGCGTATGTACAACAGGGTGACTTGGAGAAAGCGATGATGCTTTTGAACGAATGGCGGGTATCAGGTAAAGCCAGAGAGCGATTTTTTGACTGGCTTTCCGGACAATTCGGCTTCCGGACCGAAGAAGGGGAAACGAGGACGCGAGATACGCTGCGTATGTCCTTTTACCGCACCATTCCTGCACTCGACCCGGCTTTCGTCGGACGAGTGACAGAGTCCCACATGGTCAATCAGATTTTTGATACCATCCTTCGCTATGACGAAAAGAAGGGCATCTTTTTACCTCACCTCGCGCATCATTGGGAGACAAATGATGAAGGGACCGAGTGGACGTTTTATTTGCGAAAAGGCGTGTTGTTCCACCATGGACGCGAACTGACTGCAGAGGATGTAGTCTGGACGATCCAGCGAATCGCTGACCCGCGGACAGGCTCTCCATACTACTGGATGCTGCAGGACGTAGATGAGCTGATCGCGGTTCGGGACACGATCGTGAAGATCAGGCTGACACGCCCCAATCGCATGCTGCTGTCTATTCTTGCCTCGGATCGCTTGTCGATCGTTCCAGGAGATGTTGTGCAGGAAAAGGGAAACGAGTTTGCCCGTGAGCCAGTAGGCAGTGGCCCGTTTTGTCTGGTAGAAAACAGCGAACAGATGTTTATTCTGGACGCGTTCCCCTCTTATTTTTTAGGGAGGGCCCATCTGGATCGGGTGGAAATATGGATTGTGCCGGAAAGCAGGCGGACGCAGGAAGCGATCCCTTCCATTGCAGGCGAGGTGCATGTTCTGCAGCCGATGTTGGACAAAAGAGGATACAGAGAAGAATGGCAAGAGCTTCAACAGATGGAGAAGGGCTGCAAATACTTGGCATTTAATCTGAATCGGAATGGTCCCCAACAGAACCAAGCGTTTCGCGAAGCAATCGATCGCTTGCTGGATCGAGAGAAAATGATTCGGGAAGTGGCAGGGAGAAGGTACGTGCCAGCAAACGGGTTTATTCTGGATTGGCAAAAGGATGAGTATTTTCAGCCCCCCGTCCCTGTGCATGAAGCGAGTGAAAGACTGGCGGCGAGTGGCTACCAGGGAGAGACGCTGAAGCTTTATACGTATAAAGGAGCGGGCAACGAGCAGGATGCTAATTGGCTCCAGCAATATTTTCACGAGATGGGGATTTCAGTGGAGCTCGTCATCGTTCCCATCGAAGAGCTGGGTAAGCCGGAAACACTGCTCAAGGCCGATATGATCGTAGCCGGAGAAGTATTTGATGATCAATTGCTGCTAGGAATGCTGGAGATGTACAAATCAGACCGAGGGTTTATGCGCTTGCTGTGGGATGAAAAGCTGCGGGAGGATATCGATCAGGAGTTGGACAAGCTGATGCTGGAAAGCAAGCCGGCAAAACAGAAGAGTGGCCTGATACGGGTAGAGGAATTGCTGAAAGAGAGCTCTGCTGTGTTATTTCTGTTCCATTCCCTTCAGCAGTCTGCCTATCATTCGGCACTTGCAGGAGTCTCTCTAAACGCATTGGGATTTGTCGATTACAAAGACATTTGGTTTAAGCCATGAGGCATAAAAAAAGAAGGCGAGGGGCTGGACCCTGAGCGCTTTATGCCTCTGCTGTAGGCATGTTTGTTTGATAAGAAAACGACTTGTCTGAACACTCGCGATACACAAGATTCCTTACTAACAATGAAAGTCGGTGTGAAAGGCAATGACGTGGAAGACGCATTTGGTGCTTGGGGCCATGGCTGGCTATTACGCGTTTCCTTCGTGGAAAGGAATTGCAATCGGAGGATCGATGGCTCTCTTGCCTGATATCGATCAAGCAAGAAGCAAGATTGGGCATATGACGAGACCTTTGTCGTCAGCCATGCAAAAAGGAATGGGGCACCGTACCCTGACGCATTCATGGGTGATACTGTTGCTCCCCGCGCTTTTATTCGGCGATACGATGCTGGCGCAAGCGGCTCTGTATGGAATGGTGTCACATCTCATCAGCGATGCGCTGGTCGGACGCATTCAGTTTTTATGGCCGATCAAGCAAGGCTGGGTGGGCGTCAGACTGACCAAGTCCATGTATCGAGCGGTGGATCGCCTTGTGTTCTACGTGGCGGTCGTCTATCTTCTGTATTGGGGATACAATGGAGGGGTCGAAGAGCTGGTTCGTACCCTGTAAGATAGAAGTATGGGAGGGAAGAGCATGGAACGAAAAGCAGGCTATATTGAAGTAACGGGTGGCAAGGTCTGGTACAACCTGGTGGGGGAAGGAAACAAGGAGAAGACCCCTTTGATCGTTCTGCATGGGGGGCCAGGCAATACACATGATCCGCTGCAGGCGACGCTGCACGTTTTGGCAGACGAAAGACCGGTCGTTTTTTATGATCAGCTGGGTTCGGGGAATTCAGATCGGCCGACGGATGACTCACTCTGGAAAACGGAACGGTTTGTAGAAGAGCTGATGGATATTAGAAAAGCGCTCGGATTAGATGAAGTACATATTTTGGGTCATTCCTGGGGGACGATGCTGGCGGCAGCGTATCTCATTGATCGCAAGCCTGCTGGGGTGAAGAGCGTGATTTTCTCCAGTCCATGCTTGAGCGCCGAGCGCTGGAAACAGGATGCCGATCACTTCCTGGCTCAACTGCCTGAGGACGTACAGCAGACGATCGCGAGACACGAGGAACAGGGAACAACCGATTCAAAAGAGTATCAAGATGCGATGAAGGAATACTACAGCAGACATGTGTGCCGAATCGATCCGTTGCCAGCTGTCATGGCAGAAAGTCGCCCCAAAGGAAACAAGGATATTTACATGAAGATGTGGGGACCTTCCGAATTTTGCCCGACAGGAAATCTAAAGACCTTTGATTACACGCCGCAGCTGCATGAGATCAACATACCGTCCCTTTTCGTCTGTGGACGTTATGATGAAGCGGCACCGAAATCTACCCAGTATTATCAATCTCTCGTACCCGATTCCGAATTTCATGTGTTTGAGAACAGCTCCCATGTCAGTTATCTGGAAGAGCCAGAAGCGTATGTGGGGACTGTCAGAGCCTTTTTACGCAAGGCGGACACCAAATAAAAAAACGCGGGAGCTCCCGCGTTTTCTTTCGTTTTTCACGTGTTACGGCATCATGAACTGTTGCACGAGTTCAGCGTTGTCCGCCATGAATTTTTGTGCAGCGACGCCTACTTCCTGTTGGATGCCCATCATTTGCTCGTCAGTGACGGTAGCGAAATTGATGGAGTTATCTGCGCTCATCGCAGGGATTTCCAGCGGTTTTCCAAATTCAGCTTTCGATTTCAGCTTGAAGCTCAATCCTTTTGGCATATCCGGGGTTGGGTTATCAAAGGTGAGCTTCACGGTTCCTTCCGAATCGATACTGCTATCGGTTTTGGTCTCGGTCACAGCTACATTACCGGATAGAGAGACCGGTTGTGGCTGATATTCGTCCTGGAACGAAAGCGTGAAGTTGTACGTGCCGCTTTCTTTCTTGTCTTCTTTGGTTGTTTCGAAGTTCGTTTTGAAGTCCATGGTGTTCTTTGCTTCTTCTTTGATCATGACTCCGACTGTGCCTGTCGTTTTGCCACTCTTCTCAGAAGCTTTGTAGGTCACGGACAGTTCACTGTTTTTCGCATCTTCCGGATTCAGCATGGAGTAGCGATAGTAGGAATCTCCGCCGTTTGTATAGGCTACGTTGTTCCAGAAGATTTGTTCCTCGTTCCCTTTCTCACCTGTAAACAAAAGCTTGCGAGACAAGATCTGATGATCGTTGTCGATGAGCATGACCATTTTCAGCTGTTCTTTGCTGGTAGAAGTATTGTCCTTCAGGTCTGCGAGCATATCGTCAAAGCCTTGATCGTAGTTTTTCTTGAACTCTTCCTTGGAAAGTTCCTCTTCGACTTCATAGCCGCTGTCTTTCATCAAGGTAGAAACGTTGTGGTAACGAGTGTAGATCAAATCAAACAGCTTTTGATCGGCTTTGGCTTTCTCCACGAGCTGCGTAGCCAAGGTACGTGCTTCTTCTTCAGTGAAGCTCACGGTCACTTCACGTGCGCTGGCCTGAAAGCCTTCCTCGGAGAACGAAGCATCTTTGTTGATCGTCACTTGGCTATCTTTCAAGCTGTTGGCGTAGAGCAGTGCATAAGGCGTGAGTATGCTCTTCACTTCATCTTGCTTGATGGACACGGCGCTGTACAAGTCGTTGTAAGTCAGGAAACGTTTTGGCAGCTCTTGACCCAGCTTTTCCTGCAGAGCTTCACGGTCTTTCAGGTCGACATACCCGTATTTGGAATAGAATTCAGGAAGTCGAAAGCCGACGAGTGAGTCCTTCATAAAGTACTCAAGTGTAGCCAGCTTTTTGTCTTTGAGATGCACTTCCACGTTTCCGGACTGTTGATGCTTTTGCTCATCCATGTTGCTCTGCATGACCAATTTGGCGTCTTTCAGCAGATCGAGTACTTTTTGCGCCTGAGGGTCAGGAATGGTCGCGTCGAGGTTGATATCGCTAAGCTCAGTAGTGGAGTGAACAGGCTTCTCCAGATATGGCTTCATATAATCTTCGTATTTTCCGTATGCCTGCGAGACGTTATCAGAGAATTTCAGCATGCTTTCTGCTTCTGATTGCAGGTAAATGGTTTTGGCGCTTTTGAACAGATCCAGCTTTGCGTATGCAGTTCCCAGTCCACCCAGGACAACGACTGCCGCCACACCAACAATCAGCAAAGGCTTTTTGTAGCTTTTTCGCGGTGTGGTCACGTTTGTTGCGGTTTCCATGAGGTTCCTCCCTTGTTTTCTCTCTCTATTCGTAGTGCGATTTGTGAAAAGGTTTTTCGCACTCGATTTTGTATTGTACCATAAGGGAGACTGATGAACGCGTTCATCAGTAAGATATTTCTAAAAACAGGAAATAAGTCCCAATTGAGAGGGGCGGAACTCGTCGTGAAAGTCAGGTTGGAGCAGCTCGCTTATTTTGTGAAAACGATTGAAAAAGGGAGCTTGAATAAGGCGGCGAAAGAATTATTCATTTCCCAACCGGCATTGAGCAAGCAGCTGGCTCTGTTGGAGAACGAGCTGGGGAGTCAACTGCTCTATCGAAAGCGGACGGGGATTGAGCTGACAGAGCCTGGACGTTTTTTGTACGAACGTGCTTGTCTGATTCTAGCGCAGATGGACGAGACGCTCATAGGGATGGAGCGATTCAGGCAAAACCTGCCTGTACGTGTGGGCTCGCTACCGAGCTTGGCTCATACGTTTCTCCCGAGTCTGATGGCTGCAGCCGGCTTTGGCAAAAACAATGAAGTGTCTGTCGTTGTGCAAGATACAAGTGCGCAGCTGGCAGAAATGCTGAGGCTTAACAGGCTGGATATGGCATTCGTGCAAGAAGAGAGCGTCACGAGGGAATTCTTCACATGGTCTGTCTTTCAGGAGCCTTATCTGGCTGTATTGCCATCTCACCACCCCTTGGCAAAGGAATCAGTCATCGATTTTGATTCCTTTTGCCAGGAGGACTTGCTCATTCATCGGGATCCATGCGATATTCGTAAAGATTTTCGCAGACATTGCCAACTTCGGGCCGTACAACCGCAGCATATGATGGAGTTCGATTTTAACGATTCGCTGGTGGCATTCACAGCCAAAGGTCACGGGGTGAGCATTGTACCTCAATTGGTCGCGGACGCGTTTCTTCATCCATCGCTCTCCGTAAAGCCATTTTCTGAGAAGTCATCGTTTTCCCGTACGATCTATCTCATCTCTCGTCCTGAAGCCCAGGAGATTGCGTTGCGTTGGTACGAAGCTGCCGCAGCTTTGCCCAGCCTTCTCCATTCAGTAGAATGACACCGAGTAAAACTGCGAGGCTGCCAATCATATGAGAGGCGGTTAGTGCCTCTCCGAGAAAGAGATAGCCGATCGCCGTCGCGATAACGGGTGCGACATACGTCCAGGTGGTGGGGAAGGCGGCATTCGTCTCCTGTACCAGCCAATAATAGAGAGTAGAGGCCGCGATCGAGACGAGGATGACCAGATAAAACAGGGCCGATGCCAAAGTAACGGTAAAGGTAGTCTCGGCGTACGGCTCTGTCAGGAAAGAGAGAAGCAGCAGACCGAAGCTCGCGAACAGCATTTGGTAGCCGTTGAAGACAAAGGGTGTCAAGCGGGTTACCCACTCTCGGGAGCGTACAGCGCCGTAGGAAAAGAATAATTCGGACAGGATAATCGCGAGCTTGCCCAACAAAGCTTCTGTTTGGTTTGTGCCACCATCGTGAGACCAGCCTATCAATAGGATGGTACCGAGCATACTGATAAGCAAACCGGCCGGAACAAACCAGCGAAAGGTCATCTGTTTGCGGTACAGGCTGAATAGTGTCGTAAAGATCGGGGCAGTGGCGACCAGCAGCGCCGCTGTACCGGAGGAGATATACTGCTCTGCCCAGAATAACGCTGCAAACGGGATCGTGGTCATCAAAATACCGAGGAATCCCAGTTCAAGATAGACCTTCCAATGGAGTAGGCCGAGGCGTCTGCGCACAAACATGATGAGTAACACGAGCAGGCTCGCAAACAAAAAGCGAAGCCCAGCATAGAGGAATGGCGCGATTCCTTCCTCCAAGCCCAGTTTAATTGCAAAATAAGAAGTGCCAAAGATCAGGCACATCGTGACGTAAGCAAGAAGCATGGTTGCATTCACCCTTTCTTTCTCCTCATGATAGAAGAGAAAGAGAAGAGGGAGGTACTTCCGATTCGATAGATCGTTATAACCAGGAGTTATCTAGTAAGGAGGGATCGCAAGTGGATTTTCGCGTGCTGCAAACGTTTATGGTAGCGGCTACGACGGAAAATTTTCATCAGACGGCCGAAGCACTATTCATCGCTCAGCCAACCGTCAGTCAGCATATCCGGCAATTGGAAAAGGAATTGGGGATCGAGTTGTTCGAGCGAGTGGGGAAACGAGTGCGCCTGACAGCAGCGGGGAAACGCTATTTGCCGCATGCGAAAGCACTCTTGGAGCAATGGCATCACGGGATAGAGGATTTACAGGCATGGAGGCAGGGCTACCGGGAAAAACTGCACCTTGCCGTCTCGCCGATTATCGCTCGTGCTAGGTTATCTCATTTGTTACACCGTTACACCAAGCTGTATCCGGAAGTTGATCTATCTATTAAGATAGCGGATTCGGTGGAGATCGGTCCGTTGGTGCAGAGTGGACAAGCAGATATAGGCTTGACCAGAATGTTACCGGGAGAATTTCAATTGGCTACGTATCTGCTTTATGAAGATCCAGTCGTGTTTGCCGTCCCGTCTAATGGAGGAGATATGGAAGCACCGTTGCCTGATTGGGAGGCAGAGCTACAGTCCAAACGGCTATTGACCCACAATCACCCCGGATACTGGGATGACTTGTTGCTTCTGTTGCGCCAGCGAGGACTATCCCTGCGCACGATGGCGGTCTCGCAGGTGGACATCACCAAGCGATTCATTGAGGAAGGGCTAGGGGTTTCCTTTTTGCCGCGTACAGCTGTCAGTCGGGATTTATTTGAAAACCGTTTCATCGAGCTGCCGACGCCCGGTCTCGTTTTACCCAAAGTGGCTTCCTACCTCGTGATGCCAAAGGGAGGGGTCAGCGATACGGCTCAAAATTTCGTCGACATTTTGCACTCGTTATACGCGCCCATGCCACCTGTTGTGATCTCGGGCCGATCATAACCATTTCAGGGTGGAGATTGATTATAAAACGTGATCAAAATCGCATTTTAGTTCTATTTCATTTACGAATCACAATCGGATATACTAAAAGAAATAGAGACGGTAACAAGGAGTGGGATCAATGAGTAAACAACATACGTTGGCAATTGGTCTGGATGGCATCGCAGTAGCAGAAACGGATCTGAGCCTGGTCGATGGCATTAATGGCTTGCTCGTGTATCGCGGGCATTGGGCTCGTGATTTGGCCATTCACCACACATTTGAAGAAGTAGCTCATTTGCTCTGGTACGGTCATTTGCCCAGTGCAGAAGAACTCGCTGACCTGAGCAGTAAATTGAAAGCAAATCGTGAATTGCCTGAACATGTAAAAGGTATTCTGAAACTCATACCGGCTGACGTCGATATGATGAGCGTGCTGCGTACGGGTGTTTCTGCGCTTGGCAGCTCAGCTCACGGTTGGCCTCCAACTATTGACGAAGTGATTTCGTTGGCTGCCAAAATGCCGACGATCGTCGCATATCGCTTTGCCTGTCTGGAAGGTCGTGAACCACTCGCTCCAAACGCAGAGTTGGATCACACCGCCAATTACCTGTACATGCTCAAAGGCGAGAAGCCAAATTCTGCCCATGTACGTGCCCTGGATGCGTACTTGATTTTGACGCAGGAGCACGGCATGAATGCCTCGACCTTTGCTGGACGGGTTGTCAGCTCGACGGAATCGGATCTGGTGTCTTCCATCACGGCGGCTATCGGTACGCTGAAAGGTCCGTTGCACGGCGGTGCTCCATCTGAAGTAACCGAAATGATCGAAGCGATCGGCACCAAGGAAAATGCAGAACCGTGGCTCAGGGGCAAGCTGGAGAACGGTGGACGACTGATGGGCTTTGGGCATCGCGTCTATAAAACCATCGACCCTCGTGCGACTGCCCTGCGTGTAGTAGCTTCCGAGCTGTCTGCCAACGATCCGTGGTTTGATCTGGCGACACATGTAGAAAAAGTAGGCTTGAAGCTTCTGGATGAATACAAGCCAGGGCGCAAGCTGAATACCAACGTCGAGTTCTTTGCAGCAGCTGTTATGCGCGCTGTAGGTCTGGACGACGACCTGTTCACGCCGACCTTTGCAGTCAGCCGCGTCGTTGGCTGGAGTGCACATGTGCTGGAGCAGGCTGGCAAGAACCGCATCATCCGCCCGCAATCCAATTACATCGGCACGATGCCGGAGTAATCCTATTCTTGAACAGACAACACCCCCTTCGGTAGAAAGCTTCCTTTCGCCAAAGGGGGTATTTGTGTTTGCAGGGGGGAAGAACGTACCTCGACTTAAAGCTCACGAAGCTGTTGCTGGATGTTTTGGGTGCTGACGCCTCCGTGATAACAAATGACAGAGGTGATGTCGAACTCGGCATATTTCTTCAAAGAGAGCTGGGCGGACTTGAGGTCTAGCGTGGTAGGACCATGAACACCCATCAGCTTTCCGTCCACACTGTACATGGAATCCCCTGCGATAAGTGTTTTACTCTCCCGTAAATAAAGGCTGATATGCCCATCGGTATGCCCGGGTGTATGGATCACACGAATCCCGCCGCAAAAGGGGAGCTCTTGACCATCTACGAGCAAATCGGTCACGGTACCCTTTGGCGGATTTTCGAGGTGTCCGTCTTTGATCAGGGGTAGCTCACCCTGAATATAGGGGCGATCCAGTTCATGCGCGTAAACGTTGATTCGGCCCCTGGTTTCCTGCAAAATCTCTGGCAAATTCCCGATGTGATCCAGGTCTTGGTGTGTGAGGATGACTGCTTTTAGTTGGTGGAACAATAGGCCTGCTTGCTCGATGGCTGCTCGCAGCTCCCCAAACTGACCGGGGAATCCAGTATCGATCAATATCGCGTCTTTATGATCGAACACGAGAATGGGGTGAATCACCATCCCGTGAAAGGGGAGGTGAAGCATGTGTACGCCTTTGAAGATTTCCATTTGGTGTCGCTCCCTTCGGAAAAGGATTTACAGTTTTCGGATCTATACAGGAAAATATCTTTTTGCGTAATCGTATATTATTATGTTACGGATTTTCCGTCCATTCTTTTTTGAGCACTTTGTTTCCTGGCAAAGTGCAGCGAGGCATTGCACAACAAACCTACTTTTGGCATGATGGTGAAAAAAAGCAAGAGGAGTGGAACAAATGGCGCTGTTGTCTTCCCCGTTTCAAGTAAAAGGACTTACATTGAAAAACAGGATCGTCATGCCACCGATGTGCCAATACTCGGTCGATGCTCATGACGGTACGCCTACAGATTGGCATTTTGTTCACTACGTATCACGTGCGATCGGGGGCACCGGACTGATTATCGTGGAAATGACGGATGTGGAGCCAGACGGACGTATTTCCAATGGCGATCTCGGTTTGTGGTCAGATGAACAAATTCCTGCCTATTCCCGCATTGTCTCGGAAGTACATAAATACGGTGCGAAAATCGGGATCCAGATCGGGCATGCCGGACGTAAAGCTGAAGATGCAGAAGTGCCTGTGTCCTCATCCGCTATTGCTTTCCCCGGGTCCCGATACAAAACACCTCGTGCGTTGACTACAGAAGAGGTACAAGAGATGGTGGTGAAGTTTGCTGAGTCCGCGAGACGTGCTGTCGAGGCTGGCATGGATACCATCGAGATTCATGGCGCGCACGGATATTTGATTCACCAATTCCATTCCCCACTCACAAACAAGCGGGACGACCAATACGGCAAGGATCCTGCCCTGTTCGGAGTAGAAGTCATTCAGGCTGTTAAGAAGGTAATTCCGGCAGATATGCCACTAATCATGCGAGTCTCCGCTGTAGAATATGTAGATGGCGGATACGGATTGGAGTACAGCAAGGAGCTGTGCAGCCGATACAAAGAAGCGGGCGTGGATATTTTTCATTTGTCCAGTGGCGGGGAAGGTCCGATCGGCTCTGCTGGACGCCCAGGCATTCATCCTGGCTACCAAGTTCCATTGGCGCGCGCGATCAAACAAGCATTGGACGTCCCGGTGATCGCTGTAGGGAATTTGGACGATGCCAAGCTGGCAGAAGCTTCGATCGGAAATGGCGACACGGATCTCGTAGCGGTCGGTCGTGGAATGCTGCGTGACCCTTATTGGGCATTGCATGCCATTCGCGCGATCTCTCCTGAAGAGCTCCAACCGCCAAAACAGTATGGACGTGCCTTTTAAAAGAACGAGTTGATGTAAAAGTAGAAAGCAGTCTCTTCTCGAGCAATTATGCTGGCAGGAGGCTGCTTTTTTGCGAGGAGATCCTTCGAAAGCTGAGCGTAGCATGTTGGCGATCAGCTCGTTACGAGAGCGGTGGAAAGGAAATGGTGAAACGTGTGCCGTATCCTCTTTCGCTCTTGACGTCAATCTCGCCTTGCATGGCTCGGATAATGCTGAAAGCAACCATGGTACCGAGACCCGTCCCATTTTCCTTGGTGGTAAAAAAAGGAGTCCCCAGTTTGAGTAGTTGATCAGGGTCCATTCCTTTCCCTGTATCTTCAATGACAATAACTATTTTGTCGTCGTTTACATGTAATGTAATCGTCAAATCTCCGTTCCCGTCCATGGCTTCAATGCCATTTTTCATGAGATTCACAAGAGCCTGATGCAGTTTTTGTCGGTCCCCCCAGATTTGCAGCTCATGATCTGCTTTTTGGACGTGGAGAGCGATGTTTCTCATGCTGGCGAATGGACGGATCACTTGGATGATGTAGTCCAATTCTTTATTTACATCAAGAGATTCAACATTTTCCAATGAAGGCTTGGCAAAAGAGAGATAATCACTGATGATATGCTCGGCGCGATCCAATTCTTTCAGGCTAAAACCGATATACATCAGTTTTTTCTCTTGGGAAAGGGTAGAATCACGCAGCAATTGGATAAAGCCGCGGGTCACGGTCAGTGGATTCCGTACTTCATGAGAAATGCTGGCTGCGAGATGGCTGACGGTTTGAAGGTGCTCGATTTTCTCTAGTTCAGTGGACACCTGCTGTTCGAATACCAACTGTTCCAACTGTCTTTCGAGCGTTTTTTTGTCCGTATTATTGCGGAGGTGAACGGCCCAATTACATACGGAACCAGGGGCGTCATAAATCGGAGTAATGGATAGGATCATCTGATACTCCTGCCCTGCGTCAGTGATTCGGACGGTTTCCAATAGTTCTAGATGTCGGGTTTCATCGGCTTGTGCAGTGCTTTCGAAAGCAATAGCGCGTTGGAAATAGTCGCTCATTTGCTTAATGAGATGGGGTGGGATAGAGGGGCACTGCAGAATATGGAATCCTTCGAGACTGCTCTTGGACCATCCTAACAGCCGAGAAAAAGCGGAGTTGGCAAAAACAATCGTAGATTCCAGGTCTAATAACAGAATGGGATCTCGATTGTGTTCAATGAACGATTTGCATAGATCCTTGGATGATTGAAGAAATTCGGCTTCTTTTTGCTTTTGCGCCGTGATGTCCGTCATATAAACGGTGACGCCCACTGTCTGTCCGTCAAGCTCAAGGGTAACGGTTTTTACATGAAGCTTTACTTTTTGATTGGCTTCGTTATGTACGGATATTTCAAACATGTTGCTTTCACCATCTACAGCACGCTTGAAATAATAGTGAAAGGTTTCGATTTCATCCGGGACGATTCTGCTTTGAAAATGAATGGATGACCATTCATTTTCGGGTATGCTGAAAAGGTGTGCAGCGGAGGGATTCGCATAAAAAGGGTTTCCTGAAGCATCCATGACACAAATCGCATCTGTGTGATGATTAAACAAAAAGCCAAAGGGATACGTGGATAAAATCTGGCGTACTTCGGTACTAGTTTTCAACAAGAACACCTCTTTTGAATATGGGGGATATCGTTCGACGTCTAAACATTTTTGGATCGATTTTCCATTCCTTTTTAATTGTAAAATGATTTTCGCGATATATCTATAAAACAAAGTTCCTGATCTTCAACCTTTTATTCCTCGTTATTTATGAATAAAGTTTTATCTTTACTCATAACAAAAGACAGACGCAGGCATGTAGGCAAGCGTCTGTCTTTTTTGTTTGGATAGGAGCATCGTACTCCATTATTTGCGCAAAGCGCTGTCTGCAAGGAATCTCAGATATCTCTGTTAAACGATTGATTAATTCAGTCGTATTCGTCTCATTTACCCGGTAAGAAGCAAGGAACAGTGTCAAGAAAAACAAAAAACCACGCACAAGAATGCGTGGCCGGCGAAGAAAATCGAGATCATGTCGCTGGCGTCTCTCGCAAGGATTTCACCGCTTGCTGCATCGCTGCCAGCTCTTCGGGGGAGAGGGATTGCTCGTGATAGCGATACTTTTCGTACGAATCGGTAATGGTTGCAGCCAGCTGGAGGGAAGCCGCATCTTGCCATTGCTGCTGCAGGCGTTTCAAATACTCCTGACTGGTTTCGAAGCGATAGATGGGCATCCCTCGTGAAGCCGTGTGCTTCAAAAATTGGTAGTAGGCGTAACGCGCCGGATCGTCGGCAGGACCGGGAGTCTTTTTAAACCAATGGCGAATGTCTCGCAGGGGACTGCCTTCTTCGCCGTCAGACCCAGAGAGCGGAGTCCAGGCTGTGGCGTCACTGGTAGGAGGAGTTTGTTCAGGAGCCCCTTCCTTATGGTGGCGCCGCTTCCAAATAAATCTGGCAAGTCCTATCAGAATGAGTAAGGAGACCCCCACGATTAAATATGGCTCCAGCACGTTGAAAAGAGGCTCACCTTGATCGGTGGGGAGATACGGCTGATCTCCTCCCTGCCCCTGATTATCCAATAGGTCATTGACTCGGCGATCTTTCCCCAATACACCGGATAAGCCTTCTGTCCACGCCGCCAGCTGCTCCAGGATCGGCTTCATCAACCAGTACAGCCCGCTCCCGAGAGGGCCTTTCACCCATGACCACAGCAGAGCGAGCGCTCCTAGGACGGCAGAGGCGACTAGCAGATAGCCGATGGTTACAAGCGAATGCGCAGCCAATACCTGTCCACCAAGCTTGACGCGACTAGAGGCAGGGAGGCGTGGCGTGATGATTTGCTCACGTGTGACGTATTCGAGCAAGCTGAGCAACAGATAGCTTCCGAGTGTCAGCCCCAGCATCCAGTAGTACGTAGTTGCCTGAAAGGCTTCGGAGTGGACGGCAGACCCGTATAATCCTCCTATCACCAGCTGGACGAGGCAGACCAACAGGACAAGCACGAATCGCCGCTGCAGATTGGCATGGCTGATGCCATCGGAGGCAACGGCTTGAATTCTCCAGAAAAACAGGGCTGCGGCGATCAAAGCGATCATCCAAGAATCAAATACTAGGTAGCCGAGCACTCCCACGCCGGCAACGATGACATAAAGAAGCATAGGGAAGAGGGGATTTCGACTGCCTTCGTGGAAAATCAGGCCACCCATAGCGAATAGCAGCGAGGCGATGATTCCGAATAGCAGGAATGGACCGAAGCTGGCTGACAGATAGCCGAACAGCATAAAGCCACCTGCCAGTAGCAAGGCTTCGAGCCAAAAAGCCAGTGTCCAGCGCCCAATTGTGGTCACGATCATCGTACGCTCCACCTCCCGATCGGAGTCCGTGACGATTCATAGCGTCGGAGCACGGCATGTTCTTCGGATACATCCAGCACAGCTACTTGGTGGCCGCGACGGAGCAGCCGATCGATTGCCTGCTCCATGGCCTCATCCAGTCGTGGCGTAATCAGCAAGATCGTTTCGTTGGAAGGACTCTCTTCCAGACGGCGGAGGATCGAGGGAAGTGGCGTCGTGACATAATGATGCATCTGAGCAAGCTGGGTCATCACGTGCAGATGATGGCTTTTGCCACTTCCAGCAGGTAGATGGTAATGATCACGACCACGTTGCTTCACGCTCAAGTACAATTCGTACCCCAACGAACGCTTCCGGCAAAAGATGGACAATGCAGCCAGACAGGAGATCGTTCGCTCGTTGACCGTATCGTTATGTCGTTGCTGCAAAGGCTCGTACGACGGCAGGATATGACCGACGATCCGCCAGTCTGGACGTGCTGTATGCTCAAACACGCGAGTCGCCAGCGTGCCTGTTTTGGCGGTCGCCTTCCAGTTGATATGCTTGAAACGGTCACCGGGAATGTACGGACGCACGCCGCGTTGGAAAGTGACATCCTCCTGCTGACGTTGACGGGAGAGCCTGCTGCCGTCCGGCTCGGTATCCTCGATAGAGATGGACGGCAAAGGCAATGGTAACGGATAGACCAGCATGGAAAAGGAAACCCTCAGCGGGATCGCGCTCATTTCATCAGCGAACAAGGGGAGCGTTTCAGACTGCACTTCACTGAGCCAGACAACACCACGCTTATGTGGCGTGAGAATCAGGGTGCGCCGGGCGCTTTGCCGCACAGGAAGATCCAAACGGAGTCGCACGACTGTCCGCTGATTGCTCACGCGCACCTCATCAGCTCCATCGACGGAGACATGATCGGGCAGGGTCAATCGCAGCCAGGTGGCAGGCAGCGGCAGCCAGGATCGATTGTGCAGGCGGATGGTGACCTGTACGGGCGTGCCTGGCATGACGCGAGTCTGGTCCGCGATCCATTCGAGCTTTACCCACCGGCTCATATTAGCGATCCACCAGCTGTGCGCGGCTGGCATAAAAAAGAACAGACCGCCAAACAGCCAGAGAAACCAGCTACCGGAAAACAGAGCGAAAAGCAGGAGGAAAAAACCAATTACGTGAAAGGTTTGCTTCGTGTTCATTGCCTACACGCTTTCCTCGACTGGAGTCGGCACGCTTTTCAAAATTTGCTCCACGACTTCCGACTCTGTCACATGCAGCTCGGCTTCCATTGACAGGCGAATTCGATGTGTGGCGAGGCAAGGAAACACTCGTTTTACATCGTCTGGCAACACGAAGGAACGACCAGCGAGGAAAGCTGCGGCCTGTGCAGAGCGCAGCAGAGCGAGCATGGCTCGGGGACTGATTCCTACTTCCACTGAGCGATGTGTGCGGGTCGCCTCCGTCAGGTCGATGACATATTCCTCCACAGCTTGGCTCACGTGAACCAAGGTGACTTCCCGTTGCAGGGCGGCGATTTCCTCGACACGGATGACCTCTCTGATCTCGTTAAGAGGAGACTCACTGCGAAAACGTCTGAGGATCTCCCTGGAATCTTCCCTCGTCCCGTAGCCCAGTGACAGCTTGAACAAAAAGCGGTCCAATTGCGCTTCGGGAAGGGGATAAGTGCCTTCCGATTCAATCGGATTTTGCGTGGCAATGACGAGCATCGCAGGAGGCAAGAGTAAGGTAATCCCTTCGATTGTCACCTGCCGTTCCTCCATGCCCTCTAACAAGCCGGATTGTGTTCGGGGCGTAGCGCGGTTGATCTCATCGGCGAGCAAAACGTCTGCAAACACAGGCCCTTTGCGCAATTCAAAATCCTGTGTGCGTTGATTGTATACATGCAGTCCGATGACATCTGATGGCAAAAGATCTGCGGTAAATTGCAAGCGATTATAGGTTCCTCCGATCGCATGGGCCAAAGTCTTCGCGAGGACGGTCTTTCCCATGCCGGGCAAATCCTCGACCAGCACATGACCACGCGCGAGCAGAGCTGTCACGAGCAGGCGAATTTGTTCGTCTTTTCCGACAATCACGCGGTTCATGCTGGCTAACAGGTTATCCAAGGTAGGATGGGCCATGGAAATTCTCCTTTTTGTACGTGGATTGAGGGGCAAAGCCCGAGTATTCATTATACAAGCGTTATCCTATTTTTGCCAAATTTTCGAAAAGAGCAGACCTGGCAGTGCACAGACGACAATTAACGTCCCGATCGCAATAAAAAGAAGGCGCCCCCCCACTGTTTCTCCAATCGTACTCCCTAGCCAGACGCCAACAGGCATGGTCACACGGATAATAAGCAGCCTGACAGACAGGACGCGCCCCATGAGTGCCTGAGGAACCGAGAGCTGGTACAGACTCAGGCAATGGATCTGAAAAAAGGGAGCAGCAAGACCTGCGATCACTTCGATAGCTACAGCGAGAGAAAAGCTGTGAATGAATCCTAAAGCAAGAAACGATGTACCACCAATGACAAGGGAACCAAACATGACCATCTGCTTGTGATTGATCAGGATGTGAGGGACAAACAGCGAGCCAAACAGGTAGCCTAGCGGATAACCAGCCAGGAAGATCCCTACGTGCAGGGAAGTACCTGAGAACTCATCCACGACGAAGGGCAGATTGAGAACGAGGGTAACGCCTACTGCAAATTGAACGACAGCAGCATACATACTCAACCAAATCAGGGCAGGCTTTTCTGCAAACACTCGTAATCCGGCGCGGAACATGACGATCCACCGCTGCGATTCCTCAGGGTGGATGGGTGGATTGCAAGGGCACATCATCAAGAGCGTTCCACTCAAAGCATAGCTGACAGCGATGATCGCCAAAACAGGGGCGCCACCGACAGCGGCAACGATCGACCCACCAACGGGAGGACCCAAAATCATCACGACGCGAAGAATGCTGTCCAAATAAGAGTTGGCTTGCAGCAGCTGCTCTTTGTGCACGATCCGCGGCAATAACGACTGACTTGCCGGAATATAAAGGGGCTGGATCAGTCCGTTCAATAGCGCAGCTACATACAACGGCCAGAGCTGCTCAGGATGCACCGTAAGAATAAGGAAGGAAAAACAGAAGGCGGCACTTCGCATCCATTGCGAGAATACGATGACCCGCTTATTGTCCAAGCGATCGAGAAAGGGACCTGCTAGGAGTTGGACAGCGAGAGAGGGCAAAAAATAAAGTAACCACATTTCTCCTACTGCCACCTGAGAGCCTGTCGCTTGGTAGAGAAGCCAACTGTTTGCCATTGTTCCTAGTGCTGCTCCCAGTTCAGAGATGAGCTGCCCTAGCAGAATGAAAAGATAGGGGCGATGGCTCAATAAAGGGGCTCTACGCTCAAGGACGTGCATCCAACGAACCTCCGAGGAACTGCTCCCAGTGTAGAGGGAGTTTCTCCAGAACGGTTCGCTTTAACCGATACTTCCCGTGTACGGTTTCCACCAAATGAGCTGAGCGCAGCATGGATAGGTGGTGATGAACGGTAGATTTTGCTCCTCCCAACGTTTCTGTCATTTCTTGCAGACTTAAATCTCGCTCAGATAGCATTTTTACCATACGAAGCCGTTGCTCGTCTCCGAGTGCCTTAAGCGCCTGAACAAGAGGAAGCGGAGGACGATAAGGGTCCGATTCCCTGTGCAAATTTTCATCGGCGACTGGGTAGTAAAAAATCTTGGTGCCCTCGGCATCCGCTTGAATGGTCCATGGACGATAGATGGCTTGAGGAATGAGCAAAACTCGGGTCACAGTCGGTTCAGGCGGGTAGCTGGCATGAGTTGCCCATTCTACCAGAGCCTCCGCTGAAAGCTTGGCCTGCATGACCTGTTTCTGGGCGCAGTCTCGCTCCAAGGTGCTGACGACGGTTTCCTCATGGGGTTTGATATGCGTGAGATACCATCCCTCCATGAGACAAAGTAAATGGCTGCGCAGATCATCCGGGTCGGCTGTATAGATATGAGCGATATAGGCAGGGAAAAAGAGATGATCACGACAGGCAGTCTGCAAACGAACCATAGCATCTTCGCTGCCTTCCGCAGCCTGACGACGTGCATCTTGCCAGTCTTCGCCCAGATAGGGTAGAGAGCAATAGCGCAGATCAAAGGGAGAGAGCTTTTGCAGGTAAGTCAAAAAAGACTCCAGATCCGGAAACGAACGTTGATGTAACAAGTGAAGGAGAGTTTTCCACGTGTTGTGCTGCTTGGCGTACATGAGCTCTTTCTCAACTTCGAGAGGTAACTGGGACTGGAGATGCTTCCAGTGCGAAGGAGGATGCTCCAGAGTGGGGTGTATCTGATCATAGGTGGCAGCAGCAATGCCTAAAGCAGCTTCAAACAGAGGCGAATAAGCCAACTCTACTCGATAGGTCATGCGCTTGCTTCCGATATTTAAAAGGCTCAAAGCGAGTCATCTCCCGTGAGGATGATAGGTACAAATGAATTCTAAAATATTCAAATGGATAATTCAATATTTTTCGTATGTGCAATTCGATGGTTTCGAATCAGCTATTGTCGAACATATGTAACTATGAACAATTAAAGCCCATCCTATCAGCGTTCGACATTTTTCATATATTGTCAACGTTTGACATCATCAAGTACGATAGATATGTCTTAATTTTCCGTCGTTTGTTAGGATAGGAGAAACGGAGCTCTGCCTCATGGATTGGTTGCTAAAGGAATTCCGTCTGGTCGTGTATTTTTTTCAATGGGTGCTCCTCTTGGCTTTCTGTTTTTTTTATATGGATGCCCCTGATTCAAATTCTCAATCGTTTATCGCTTTCTTGCTGATTGTTTTGGCGTACGTGGGCATTCTCTTCTACGCACTTCCGCGAAAGCGATGGTTTTTGCTCGGACTGGTCGATATGGGCTTGGCCCTGTTTTTTATCATCCAGACGGGAAAATGGAGCAGTCCATTCATGCTCTATGCGTACACAACACTGTTATGGCTGATGGTAGTATTGCGTCTCGAACAGGTGCTCCTGATTGTCATCTTGTTTATATTATCTGCTTCACTGGTCCAGGAATGGCTGCCTTTCACCATGATCCCTCCCGAAATGGACTTCACCAAGCTCCGCCTGCTTCTCGATGTCACTATGTGGGCCTGTATGGCATTTAGCTTTTTCGCTTTGCTGCGGTCAATAAAAAGCATGTATGCGAGATGCTACCACGTGTTTCTGTTTATGCAGAAGGTGGCGTCCAGCCCCACGATCAATCTCTGTGCGACTACTGAGCAGATGGTACGGCGGGCATTTCGCTCGGAACAAGCTTATTTGTGTCTCTATCAAAATCGAGAGCCAGAGGGAGATTGGAAGCGAGAGTACTTCCTGAATACTTTGCAGGACGCGGGAGCAGAGGAATGGGAGAAAGTAACGATCGAGCTTTTGGACGATTACTCCGGTCGCAAGGAGACATACGTATGCATGCCGCTTCGATTGGATGGCGAGGCGTGGGGGTGCCTCATCTTTTCTATCTCGCCAAAACGGGTGGTGCATCGTGGAGATCAACTGTTGCTTCGATTAATTTCCGTCATCATTTGCCAGCAAGGAAGGCAGCATCGCGCACGCTATGAACTGGCCCAGTCTTTGCATGAGGAGATGCGCAGAAATCTCGCGCAGGACATGCACGACGGATTGGCCCAGCAATTGTTTTTCTTGTCTGCCCAAATGTTCCAGTTAAAGCGCTCTTTGCCCCTAGAGGTCCAGAGTAACGTGGCGGAGCGTCTGGAGCAGATAGAGGAGCGAATCAAGTGGTGCCACGGAGAAGTACGGCATACGATTACGCATCTTCGGGAATTCAGAGAGTCCGAGCAGTTAACGGAGGCGATCGAACAGCTTTTGAAACGAATGACAGTGGGTACGGATTTACAGGTGCGCTTTACCTCGAAGGGGCGGGTATTGGAGGAAGAGCTGCCTGTACTCAATGCGATCTATCGGATGGTGGAGGAAGCGACAGCCAATGCAGTCAAGCATGCACGGGCACACGTTCTTTCGGTCAGTTTAGAAGCGTCATCTGTACAAGTAAAAGTACGGGTGCATGACGACGGCATCGGTTTTGTCGCAGAAGAGAAAACGGGTGAAAACGCGTATGGGGTCGTGGGAATGCGAGAGCGAATCGCTCAGGTGGGCGGAACCTTGCATATCCGTTCCAAGCCCAGCGAGGGTACGGAAATCATGGCGATCATACCGAGAAGGGGAGTGGAGATGTATGGATAGCGTAAGGCTGCTATTGGCGGACGATCATCGCATCGTTCGTGAGGGGCTGAAAATGATATTGGAGAGCTCCCCGCGCTATAAGGTCGTGGAAGAAGCCAGTGATGGTGATGAGCTTTTGTCAAAGGCGTTGGCTGTAAAACCTGACCTGATTGTCTCCGACTTGAAGATGCCGGGTATCTCCATCATAGATGGATGCAAACTGCTCAAGGAGCAGCTTCCAGAGATCAAAGTGCTGATTCTGACGGCGTTTGACGAGAGTGAGGATGTGTTCCGGGCACTGGAGTCCAATGTGGACGGGTATATCATGAAGGATACGGTCCCCGAGCAAATCTTGCATACGATGGACATGGTGATGATGGGGTATTCTTGCTTCCAATCAAAGCTACAGCGCAAACGAAAAGAGGAGCCAGACGTCTCCTTTACCGAACGGGAACAAGAAGTATTCCAGCTGATCGTCGAAAACTTGAGCAATCAAGAAATCGCTCAACGACTCTATATCTCAGAAGCCACGGTCAAGACGCACGTCAGCAGCATTTTACGCAAGACAGGGCAACCGAATCGTTCCCAGGCCGTTTTGTTCGCATTGAAAAAGGGACTAGTCAAGGTTGCTCCATAGCGATCGTCCGGCTTAAGGAATAATCGTAAAGAGGGTACCCTATGAAACAGAGGAAAAGAAACAAAAACCACGCCAGTTATCTAGCGGATGCCATGTTTTACTGGGTATCGATATTGGTCAGCGTTGATGCTGCAATGGCTGTTCTCTTGCAAGCATTGGGGATCATTTCGCCCGAATGGACCGCGATCGTTGGTTTGTCAGTCTGCGCGGCTGTGAGCTGGACGGTCTATGTTCTGCACAAGCGTTACGTGCTGCCGGACGCTTATTCGCTCCATGCTTCTGCTTTTCTGGGAACATCTTTACTCTTGTTTTTTTGCCTTTACAATCCGCAGCAGTTTACTGGCTTGTGGACCGTTTTTATCCTCTACCCCATCTATCTCAGTTTTTTTTACGATCGGTCGCTAGTGCTCGTGTGGAGTACTGTCAGTTATTTGCTCTATGCGTTGAGTTTGGGAGTGGGGCAGAGTGAAGCTTTCAGCATGGATATCTTTTTTCACCTGACGCTAGCGGCGGCGAGCGCGATATGTACCTGGATCGGTTTTACTACGCTCCAAAAAAGGATGGGCGAGGCGAAGTCAGCGACAGAGGAGCATAATCGGGAATATGCCGTCACACTCTTGAATACACTGGTGCCCATCGTCGAGCGCAAGACGCAGACGAGCAGCAGGGAGATTGAGCAGATGAGCCGACTGATCAAGCGGATGCTGAGAGAATTCCCCAATGAACAGGTAAATGATTGGGAAATCAAGCTCCTTTCCTTGTTGCACTACGTAAGCCGCATCAAATTCCCTGATTACGTATTTGAAACGGATGAAAAGCTGACGACGTTTGAATTCCAAATCGTTCAAGAGCATTGCCAGTTTGGCTACGAAATGTTTCGGGATGAGCCGTCCTTTGCTCGAGTCGTACGTGCTTTGCAGGATCATCACGAGCGCTTTGATGGAACCGGGTACCCCAAAAAGCTGAAAGGCGATGACATCATTCTCTTGGCGCAAATTTTGGGAATCGTCGAGAGTTTTCTGGCGATGACGACGACGCGTACATATCGGCAGACGTCTACGATCGAAGAGGCTTTTGAGGAAATTTGCACGATGGCAGGGACGACGTATGATGAAAAAGTGGTCAAGGCGTTCGTCAAATCCGTACAGATCCATTCGCCTACCAAAGTATCCAACGTCCCTCCGATGGTCGGATAGTCTTCAACCTGAAGGATAGAGATAATCAGACTGATTCCTGATAGGCTTTCTACTCCTACCTTGATAGAGTGAGGGGAAGAGGGAGGGGAAGGCTATGATGCAAAAATGGTGTGCTCGCTGCAAGAATCACTCATTCAGCAGCGGAGAATCGTACAGATGGATTTGTCCTTATTGTAACAAGGATCTCACCATGCAAAAAGCTGCTCCCGCCGTTATCCGGTTTGTCCTGGTACGCCCTTTTGCTTCCTATCGATTTCAACAGCCTGACCGACAATTGAACCGACCTGACGAGAATACTGCCTGATCTAGGCAGTATTTTTTTGTGCTCTCCTCCTTCAGTATGAGATGGACTCCACCTGGCTGGTAAAAATGTTCACCCTTCCAAGCGGATGGAGTCCCTCCAAGGGTGGAAGATACAGGGAGTAGAACCTCGTACAATGAGAAAAAGAGGTGAGCGGAGTGGGAATTATTTGGACAAAGCGTATAGGTCTCATACTCGTCGCCATTTTTTTCATCCTGAATATCTTTCTGTACGCCAGTAGCCAATGGAACTCGGATCAAATACCCGGCATGGGCAACTGGAGAGTCTTGTCCGTATTGACGGGTAGCATGTCGCCTACTGTTGATGCAGGAGACATGGTGATTGTGACCCGTTACTCGGGTGAAGTCCCTCAAGTGGGCGACATTGTTACGTATTGGAAAGATGATCAGTTTCGATCTCTGATTACTCACCGTGTCGTTCAACGACTGGAGAATGGCTATTTGCAAACGAAGGGTGATGCCAATCTTGAGACGGACGGCGGGTGGACAGATCCAAATCGATTGGTAGGAAAGGTCGTTTATACGATTCCATTTGCAGCGACCATTCAGCAGCTTCTCAAAGAACCGTTGGTGATGTTCGGCATACTCATAGGATTTTTGCTTTTTGTGATAGATACGCAGCGCCGTTCTGGAGCCAAAAAGGATTTGAAAAAAGCTTCAGCCGAGACCGAGACGATTGAGGGGGAACTAACATGAAGTGGGAACAGGTGAAAAATTGGCCGTGGAAGCGGATCATCGTCGGAACAGCCGTCATCTCTTCCATAGGGGCGAGCACCAGCTTTGGGACATACGCTTATTTTACGAGCCAGGTAGAAGACTCTACTACATTTGCCGCTGGGAAATTGGAAATCAGCCTGGGTGAGAGCAAAGCGAAGTTTCAGGCAGAGGCGGACCAGCCGTTTTTGCCCGGCGTTCGAGTGGAAAAAACGTTGAGTGTGGAAAACAGCAGTGACGTGCCCGTGAAGTACGCCTTGCTGGCGGAAAAAGCGGATGGAGATGATATCGTCTACGATCAGCTGGTGGCGGAAATTCGCCGCACTAGCGACGATGAGCTGCTATACCATGGGCGTATCAGCACCCTGACGCAGGCAAACGTCGTTATTCCCGAGTTGCCCAAAGGCGAGCGGGATCAGTTGCATTTTACTGTTTACTTACCGGAGAGTACCGGGAACGAGGTCCAGGAAAAATCCGCAGAGGTCAGTTTTGGCTTCCTCGCTACCCAGCAGGAGAACGGCGATTACTTTGCACAAAGCGGGCCGGTCATGACGTTCACTCCTCAGGACTTGAGTGGCAAACAATTGCTAGACACAATGAAATTGGCAAATCGAGTAGGAGAAGAGGAAAACTCCAAGCAAAAGGACCGTGCGACAGCCAAAGGAATGACCTTTGTACTGGCAGCCGGTTCGTACGATTTGAGTGGAATGGATCTTCCCAAACACATTACGTGGAAGGCAGCACCGGGACAGGAAGGCAAAGTCATCATTCGAGCAGACGAGCTCGAGGTGCATGATGCATCCTTTGAAGGGATTCGCTTCGAAGGTCGGGGCACCGGTTTGTTGGTCGGCTCCAACGTGAGCTTCCGCAATTGTACATTCAGCAGCGGATTTGATGCAGCAATACGTACCGCGGGAACTGAGGATAGTCAATCGACCGAAGAGTCTGAAGGCGGCAAGTTCCTTGAAGGCCTGACTGTCAAAGACAGCGTCTTCGAAGGAGCCGACCAGGCAATTGTGCTTGACCAGACCATCAAGGCTGTTCTGATCGCGAATAACACTTTCAGCGGGAGTCAGCACGCGGTTGTGATCGCCAATGACAAAGAAACGCAGGTCCAGATTGTCGACAACGATTTCACCAAAGTCAACCAATACGCGGTGGAAAGCGGCGGAGTGCGGGTAGGTGATGGCATTGACGGATTTAAGGAGATCGAGGGAGAAGTCGCGGGGACGACAAAGCTGGCTCTCCATTTGTACAAGGCAGATGTGTACTTGGAAAACAACAAGTATGGGCGATGAGCAGAGTAGGCGGTCGAGAACGCGCTCGAGGACACAGGCGAGAGCACGTTTTGCCCCTCTCCGGGATCAGATCGTTGGCAGTGTCTTCTTAGTGGGTGTCGCGTTGTCCTTGTGGGGTCAGCCCGCCACGACGTACAGCTGGATGTGGCAGGAAGTCAGAGACGCAGGGCATGAGTTTGCAGTCGGACTCCTCGATATTACTGTCAGCAGCTTCGGCAGTGAGTGGTACGTCTTGCAGGGAGGCAATCAAGTCGTCGATTTGTCGAAAATGATACCGGGAGATGCCCGTCAATTGAAAGCGACTCTCTCGAAGGGTGCGAGCGACCTGGACTTCCATTACAAAATTGTAGCTCGGGTAAAGGATACCGGTGCTCCAGGAGCGGCACTAAAGCTGGAGGAAGTGCTGCGAATCCGGATTAACGAAGGAAGCCAGGAAGTCTATGACGGCTTGGTGAGGGATTTGCATCAGGATCAGCCGGGCATGGTCCGCTCGAATGGGACCGAGGGAGAGTTCCTGGCGAATGAGGGAGATAAACCATTTCTCATTACGGTGTATTTGCCAGCTGAAGGCGTCGATCATACATACCAGTCCTTGAATGGGGAGCTGGAGCTACGCTTTTTAGCGAAACAGGCGACACCGAATGCGATTTATGCGGAGTAAGGGGGGAGCCACTTGAAGAGACTGGCGATGGGGTTGATGGCAGCCGCACTCGCGCTAAACATCCTACCCCTGGAAGGAACACTTTCATTTTTGACCAGTGAAAAGAAGCAGGTATCCCCCGTTTCAACTGGCACCAATGAAGACGTATTCGTGACGGAAACGAAACAGATCGTATTGAAGACAAGGGTAGAGAAACGTACTAAGATCAAGCGTACAGTAAATGCGGATGGCTCTTCGTCAGAAACCACCGATAGCAGACTTGCCGTTATGGAAGGTTCTCAGCTGATTTCCTTCTCTCCCCAACGCGCCCATCTAGATCTGGATGTGGAAAATATCACGTTGACGGGTGATGCTGCGAGTGAGGTGAAAGTGGAGAGAGTTCAGACGGAGGAAGGTATCTCTTTCCGCATTACCCATAGTCGCCAGAGTGCGTGGAACAAACGCGAGAGCGAGACGGAAAAAGGAGAGCTGCGAGTAACGGCACTGGGGGGGTTCTACTCTCTTACGATTCCGCTTACGATCAGCACTTCTTATCGTGAATCTGCAGATGTGACAGAAGAAGCTGCACCGAATCAACCGAATCAACCGAGTCAGCCCGGTACCCCGACTACGCCAGAGACACCGGGTACACCGAATACACCTGCACCGGGAGGGAACACAGCGGAACCTGCACAGCCGCCGTCTACCGATACACAGACACCAACGACCCCATCCACAGATCCGAGCGGCCCGGCACCGCCATCTTCAGAAGATTCGGGGACCGATTCCCCCGTGACGGATACGCAGGAGACTTCGCCACCCGGTTCCCCAAGTGCACCAGATGAACCTCCTGCGAGCGACGCTGCTCCTCTGTGACGATGGAATGACGAAGCCGCACAAAATACCCCATACTTGCCCAGCGAGGATTTCTCTTGCTGGGTCTTTTTATAAGATTGAAAAACGGAAAGGAGTAAACTTCATCATACTGAAGTAGGAGGTGACAATCCTACTATCTCTCTGTACATTTGCCCCCCATGTAGGAAGTCATTCATTTCCTAAACACATACAATTAAAAATATTGACGAGAAAACATATGACTTCAACATAATCACTTCAGAATTAGGAGGATGGAAATGAACATAAAAAAACAATTCGCATTGTCACTGGCGTCCGTAGGGGTAGGAGCTGCACTTTTAAGCGGAGGCACGTATGCATGGTTTAACAGTACGGCAGCAATCAGTAATAACGAATTTGAGGCTGGTACACTGGATATGGAGGTCGCGGCTGTTAATGGTTACCAAATTAAGTTTGACCTGCAAGATTTAAAGCCTGGCGACTATATGACCAGAAGATTTGACATTAAAAACACCGGTTCGCTGGATATAAAGGAAGTATTGCTGCAGCTGAACTTTAATCCAGAGACTGACTTCAATGAGGGAAGAGATCCAAACGGAAATGTGAATGCAAACGATGCTGCTGGTAAAAAGGAAAGCGCTTTGGATTATCTAAGTCAGTATGAAATTCAGTTTTTCAAGACAGAGGCAGAATCCCCATACAACACAAGCGATATGGATCTATTGAAGCAGCTCAAGTGGAGAATGGGGAAAAGCACCATCACGCTGCGGGATCTGTATGTGCTAACCCAAACCGAACGGATGGACATTGCTTATCGAAATCTGTTAAATCCAAAGCCTGGAACCAATACGGCTGATGACGATCAGATAGAATTGAAAATAGGGTTCATCAATAATGAACAAAAAAATGCAGATGGTACGTATGTTCAAAATAAATACCAGGGTGATTCAATCAAAATTGCGTTTGATCTGGAAGCGACACAGTGGGAAGGGATCAAACGCGATAACGGAGACAAGCCACCCATTATCGTGGATTAATAGGATCCAGTGTGAAGGCGGGTATAAACACCCGTCTTTATTTTTTTCGCCCCAACGAATTGGATGAAGGGTACTCATACTTCAGAATGAGACTGGAAAAGCGGACAGTTGTACGCGCAAATCCTACCAGCCAGTTGAGATATTCACCCTGATGCAGGAAGCTAAGGACTCGGCAAATCCGTAAAATAAAAACTGTAAACAGCAAGAAAACGAGCTGAACAGAAGGAAAGTGAGGGATAGCAAAAAAGTGGTCTACTTCAAAAAAACGATATCAATATTGACTACGCTGCTCCTAGTACTCGTGATCTCCCTCTGCAGCTTCCTCTTCATCGGAAAGATGAATGGGGGAAAAACGCAGATCTTTGGTAATGAAATCATGGTTGTACTAAGCGGGTCCATGTCACCGACCTTTGACACCGGAAGCATCGTTGCCGTGAAACAGATTCCCTACTCCGAAATCCAAAAAGGAGACATCGTTACCTTCGAGGATATGGAGAAAAGAACCGTTACCCACCGTGTAATCGACATCGTGGATGGCAATTTGGTCACTAAAGGTGACGCTAACGATGGAAAAGACACGGATCCGGTAACAGCTGACAGAGTGAAAGGAAAGGTTCAGTACTCGGTACCTTATATCGGTTACTTCATCGAATTTGTGAAATCTCCGACAGGTATGCTGGTCTTCTTGGCCGTCCCAGGACTCTATCTCATGATCAGTCAGATATGGAAGCTCCTGCGAATGATCAAACAACAAGACGAGGCAGCCAAGCCGCAAGTATAGGCAGTGAAAACCCATCAGGGTGATTCCTTGGGGGTTGGTAATAGAGTCAGAGAACTTTCTGTTACCAAGCTTCGAGTCATCATAAATAAACTTATAAGAATATTGGGAGGAATTTGGAAATGAGCTTGAAAAAACAATTTGCAGTAACTTTGGCATCTGTAGGTTTGGGCGCGGCACTGATCGGTGGGGGAACATTTGCATGGTTCAACACCACTGCAAAAATAGAAGGCAACACGTTTGCTGCCGGTACGATGAAAATCGGTGCTACTCCTGCCTCCGCAGTATTCAACGTGACCAACCTGAAACCAGGTGACTGGATGGAAAGAAGCTTCGTCGTGGAAAACGAAGGCACCATTACAGTCGACAAACTCCTCATGGACATCGATTACTCCATTGACGATGTTGGAAGCGATAATGGCGCTGAAAACTTTGACGATAATCTGAAAGTATTCCTCTTGAAGAGCACCGATGAAAACATTCCATTCCCAGAAAGAATTGTAATCCATCCAAGCAACGGTAAAACGTTGAAAGAACTGAAAGCAATGGGTAAAGTAGATGTAAGCAGCTGGTATACACAAATTGGTGACCTGCCTCCTGGAACTGCCGACAAAATCCACGTTGGTATCGTTTTTGAAAACAAAAACGAAGACCAAAACCGTTTCCAAGGCGACAAGGTAAACCTCACATTCGGTCTCGAAGGAACTCAAAAAGCTGGCGAACGCCGCTAATCATAAAGAAAAGGTGGGGATATTCCCCACCTTTTCTTCTTCCTTATGGAATGAGACAAATCTCAACCTGACGGAGGATTTACGATTCCGACCAAAGGACTTATGATGCAGTGGGATATGTTCCCACCAATGGAAACTAGACCGTAACTAATGAAAGGAGTGGAATGATTGAAAGCGTGGAAAAGAAAGCTGTTTGCCTCTCTCTTTGTCCTATCCCTTGCATTTCCGATATCCGCCCATGCTGATGAATCTTCTGGGTCGGAGAGTGGTCATGGTTATGAGGACGCGCCATTCCAAGAGTACTTAGCAGACCTTATCGACAGTTTGGACGATACAGACTACGAAAAAGAACTATCTGGTGAGGAATTGGACGATTTTTTGGAAGAGCAGCGCAAGGTTCTGGAAGATGACGGTGATTGGGAAGATTATAGAGAACGATTGTATCAGTGGATTATAACACACGTTGATGGACCAAATCGGAATTAATGCAGCTTTACATCAGGTTTGATCATGTAAACAAGTAACCCCGACAGGATTGCCGGGGTTACTTGTTTTTTCATATTTATGCGGTGACCTGCTTTACCGCAGCCTTCAGCGCCTGCTCCAAATCACCAATAATATCAGTGATAGACTCCGTTCCGATCGAGAGCCGGATCATGCCTGGTGTAACACCAGAAGCAGCCTGCTCTTCTTCCGACATCTGCTGGTGCGTGGTGCTCGCAGGATGAATGACGAGCGACTTGGAATCTCCCACGTTTGCCAGGTGAGAGAACAGCTTCACGGATTCGATCAGTTTCTTCCCTTCATTTACACCGCCACGGATGCCAAAGGTGAGGATAGCACCTGCGCCTTGAGGCAAGTATTTTTGTGCCAGTGCGTGATTCTCGTCGCCCGCAAGCCCTGGGTAGCTGACCCATTCCACTGCAGGGTGGGAGTCGAGGTACTGAGCAACTGCCTGAGCATTTTGGCTATGGCGCTCCATGCGCAGATGCAGAGTCTCTAGCCCTTGCAAGAACAAGAAGGAGTTGAAAGGAGCGACAGCTGCTCCGATGTCACGCTGCAGCTGGACACGCGCTTTGATGATATAGGCAAGTGGTCCTACGGCATCCGCGTAAACGACTCCGTGATAACTTGGGTCTGGTGTAGTCAGGCCAGGGAATTTACCGTTTCTCCAATCGAATTTACCAGAGTCTACGATGATTCCGCCGATTGCTGTTCCGTGGCCACCGATGAATTTGGTAGTAGAGTGGACGACGATGTCAGCGCCGTGATCGAAAGGACGGCACAAGATCGGAGTCGCAAACGTATTATCCACGATCAAGGGAACGCCATTTTCATGAGCGATGTCTGCGATTGTCTGCAGATCAGCTACGTCGATGCGAGGGTTTCCGATTGTCTCGCAGAAAAACGCTTTTGTATTTTCGTTGATGTATGCCCGGAAGTTTTCCGGATTGGACTGGTCCACGAAATGTACTTTGATTCCAAGGCGTGGCAGTGTGTGAGCAAAGAGATTGTAAGTGCCGCCGTAAAGGCTGCTGGACGCGATCACTTCATCTCCAGCTTGCGCGATATTGAGGATGGAGAACGTAATCGCTGCCTGACCGGAAGCAGTCGCCAGCGCGCCGACGCCGCCTTCGAGCAGAGCAACGCGCTTTTCAAATACGTCCTGGGTCGGGTTCATGATCCGTGTATAAATATTGCCCATTTCTTTGAGCGCAAATAAATCTGCCGCATGATCGGTATCGCGGAAGACATAAGAGGTTGTTTGATAGATCGGTACGGCGCGGGATCCTGTTACTGGGTCAGGCTCCTGTCCTCCATGGACTGCAATTGTTTCCGGTCTCCATTGTTGTTGATCCGACATGATCATCTCTCCTTTTTTTCTGTGATATGATAAATCCATTAGAAAACTTGGCTTTGCCAAGCCTTTGGCGCAGGCGAAGCCTTAGTTGCGCTTATACTATCATCCTTAAAATTTTTTACGTTTTGCTGATAGTATAAAAAAACGGAGCATTCTCCTGAGAAGAAGAAGGCTCCGGTCATACACGGATTAGCTCATCTCTCAGAATCTATGGATTCTGCAGGAATTGGCACCTCACATGTTTCCATGCAGGTTGCCGGGCTTCGTCGGGCCTGTCCCTCCACCACTCTTGATGAAATACGTAAGTAGGTTGTTGTCACAATTGTATGAAAAGTGTACTTTGCTGTCAATATTCAATAATCAGTTATCAGGGAGGTTTAAATGGATATTTCAAACGATCAAGAACAGCCGAAAGAGAAAAAAAGCACGGCATTGCGGGCTGCGTGGATCATTCCCAATGTTTTGTGCTACTTCCTTCTTATTTATATTGGATTTTTTGTAGGCAAGAATGCGGAGGGGCTAGAGGAGACAAATAGGTTAGGAATCTGGCTGTTTATGCTGATTGCGATGATTTTGGTGTCGTTGTTCGGCTCCTATCGCATCATGTATTGGATCAAGAAGGGCAAGCTGTAGTCCCAAAAAGAAAAAGGAGCACATCATGTGCCCCCCTCCTATGTGCCCATTCGAGGTCTTCGCGTTAGAAAACAGAAGGTCTCTATGATATGATGGGAATTGGTATGAACGGATCTATTTTCAATTACATAGTAGGAGGATAACCGACGATGAGTAATAGCGTAAAAGAAATAACGCCGGAAGAATTGCTGGCAAAGCTGGAAGCCAATGAGGAGCTGCAAGTGATCGACGTACGCGAGGTCGACGAGTGGAATGCGGGTCACATCAAACAAGCCAAGCTGATTCCACTTGGATTCTTGCCGCATCGCATCGACGAGCTGGACAAAGACGTTCCGATCGTCATGGTTTGCCGCAGCGGCGCGCGCAGCAATATGGCAACAGAGTACTTGACCGCACAAGGCTATGATGTGGCGAACATGGTGGGCGGAATGCTGGCATGGCCAGGAGAGAAAGAACTGTAGAGTTAGGCTAGGGGAGGAAGTAAATCGTGAGTGTAGGTACAGGGCAGCAGCAGGGGACGGCTCTGCAGCGTCATTGGTTTACGGTTCTGGCAGGTGTGCTCATTTTGGCTATTGTCGGCGTGTTCGGCTACAAATACATGGCCAAAGAAGAGATTCCTGTCATGAAGGCTTTGAACGACTTTTCATTAGATAACATCAATGGTTCGACGTACACCTTCTCGGAAGGCAAGGGGAAGGTAAGGCTGGTCGAATTTATGTTTACCAATTGTCCAGATATTTGCCCTGCTACGACGTACAACATGTCCAAGCTGCAGGATCAGTTGAAGGAAAAAGGATTGTTCGGGGATAAGGTAGAGTTCGTGAGCATTACCTTCGATCCCGATTTTGACACGCCAGAAGTCCTGCAAGAATACGCCAAGAAATTCAAGGCCGATCAGAGTGGCTGGCAGTTCTTGCGAGGGGATGCCCAAGCTGTGGAAAAGGTGACGAAAGACTTCGGAATCGCTGTGATGAAGCAGCCTGATGGTTCTTTTGCCCATACGGCGCGCATGTTCCTCGTGGATGAAGACGGCAACATGCGCCGCGCGTACGGAATGGCTGCCGAAATGGACATGGAGCAAATGATGACGGAGATGGAACAGCTGGCAGACTAGCTTACCTCGTCTCCTCAAAGCTGATCTTTAGCACCTTCTCGGTTTTTGTCTCAAATTCAATATGAACCAGCAACGCCCACATGCGATTGTTCTCCTGGAGCAAGAGCTTGAACGTCTCTTCTGACGTTGTGGGCGTTTTGTTTTTTCGACCTACGTGGAGGTAATCCACAACTTTTGCTCTGGGGTACGTTTTCATTGTTTGCTGCATGGCGATTTTGCCCCATTTTGCATAGGGAGGCTGAGCTTCAGCTACTGGACTTGTCCAAGCTAGCGACAGACCCAACAGCAGGGCAACAAGGATGGCTTTTCCCTTTGATATCATCGATCACGACTCCCTTTTGATGTGATGTGAGGCTCTAATGTGCGGTAGTCTGCCCATTTGTGTAGCAGGAAAGCCGGGTTTCTTGCTTTCTACCCCTCAGATTTTGTACAATTTTCCAATAGACAAAGGAGTTTTCGCGCGTGAATATGGCAGATGTCCCATCCTGTTGGTGGATTGAAAGACTGGATGAAACGAACGCCTCGCGTTGTGTTACAATAAGAATGGCATGCTTGGTTCGGGTTCCCAAAATCATGCACGATGATGTTAGGAGGAAAGATATTGAGCGACGTTAAGATTTTCGCGATGGGCGGCCTCGGCGAGATCGGAAAAAATATGTACTGCGTCGAGTATGAGGATGAAATCATCATGATTGACTGCGGGGTGAAATTCCCCGAGAACGAGATGTTCGGGATCGATCTGGTCATTCCCGATGTTTCTTATCTGGTGGACAACCAGCATAAAATTAAAGCACTTTTATTGACGCACGGACATGAAGATCACATCGGGGCAATTCCCTATGTTTTACGGCAAATTAAGGTGCCAATT
>JARDZO010000443.1 GCA_029240815.1 Brevibacillus sp. | reverse complement strand
GGGTGCTACGTACAATCGGGGATAATAGGGCATGTTCCGGATCGTAAGGAATAGGGCCCTTTTTTAGTGAGAATTTTATAGAAGAAGGTTAAGAAAAAAGGAGACTGAAAAGCATTGACTACATTTTTAGAATTTGGATTACATCAATCAGTTGTTAAAGCGCTTAGTAATATGGGATTTGAAGAGGCGACTGCCATTCAGGTTCAAACCGTTCCAGCGGCTTTGCAAGGACGTGACTTGATTGGCCAAGCACAAACCGGTACAGGGAAAACAGCAGCATTTGGTATTCCGTTGATCGAAAGATTGAATGAAAACAGCGGGAATATTCAAGGCGTCGTGTTGACACCTACCCGTGAGCTGGCAGTGCAGGTGGCGGAAGAGATCAATAAAATCGCCCAGTTTAAAAACATCTCTGCCCTGCCTATTTACGGCGGACAAGATATTACCCGCCAAATCAAGGCATTGAAAAAACGTCCACAAATCATCGTGGCAACACCAGGTCGTTTCATGGACCACATGAGAAGAAAAACGATTCGTCTGGATGCGATCGAGATCGTTGTATTGGACGAAGCTGATGAAATGCTGAACATGGGCTTCATCGATGACATCAAGGAAATTTTGCAGGAAGTGCCTGACAATCGTCAGACCCTGTTGTTCTCGGCAACCATGCCGCGTGCGATCCAGGAAATCGCGCAGCAGTTCATGACCGAGCCAACACTGATTTCCGTGAAATCAAAGGAAGTAACAGTTCCGAATATCGAACAGCAATATATGGAAGTCGCTGAAAAGCAAAAGTTTGATGTTCTCTGCCGTCTGCTCGATATCCACTCGCCTGAGCTGGCTATCATCTTCGGTAGAACCAAGCGCAGAGTAGACGAGTTGTCTGAGGCTTTGACCAAGCGCGGTTACGGAGCGGAAGGCATTCACGGTGACTTGAATCAAGCGAAGCGCGACAGCGTTCTGCGCAAGTTTAAAGAAGGTACGATCGAAGTGCTGGTAGCGACTGATGTTGCTGCACGCGGATTGGATATCAGTGGGGTTACTCACGTATTCAACTTTGATATTCCACAAGACTCCGAGAGCTACGTTCACCGTATCGGTAGAACGGGTCGTGCGGGCAAAACAGGTCTGGCGATCACATTCGTCACCTCCCGTGAAATTGACCATCTGCGTCTGATCGAGCGTGCTACGAATCGTCGCATGGAGCGCCGTTCTGTACCATCCATGGCTGAGGCGATGGAAGGACAGCAACGAATGGCAATCGAGAAAATCCTGGAGGTATCAGGAAGAGACAATCTGCAAGCTTACAAAACGCTGGCTGAACAGCTGCTGGAAGATGTGGATTCTGTCACACTCGTATCTGCTGCACTGAAGTTGTTGACGAAAGAGCCGGATATGACACCTGTTCGCCTCACAGAAGAAGCACCATTGCGTGTCAGCAAAAAGAAATTCCCGCCAAAAGGAAAAGGCACCTCAGGCGGCACTTCCGGCGGTTATGGTGCAAAGAGACCGCAACGTCCGCGTACAGGTGAATCTCGCCCGCGCAGTGGAGAGTTCCGTCCTCGTACGGGAGAATCCCGTCCGCGCAGCAACGATTCCCGTCCTCGTGGCGAAAGACAGCGCTAAGCGAAGAAAATAAAGAGATTGTCCATGACAAGACTTCCGTTCAAGTGCGGGGGTCTTGTTTTTTTGCATAGGAAAAATCCAGGACCGAGTTTCCTAATTAACTTTTGTCAACAATACACGAGACAATATCTCCTTTTGATTTTATTGTGACGCGTATGTAAACGCTTTATATTTGAATCAGGTAAACATTCTTTTTAATTATGTCATGATCGGATAGATACGAGTAAAGGAGGAGGGTCCTGTATGGAGAATACGGTCACAAACAATCAGGGTACTGGTGGGCTGCGGGTCTCGGTGCAAAAGTTTGGGCGATTTTTGAGCGCAATGGTCATGCCGAATATCGGAGCCTTTATCGCGTGGGGATTGATTACCGCACTCTTTATTCCAACGGGCTGGCTGCCAAACGAAAATCTGGCTAAACTGGTCGGTCCGATGATTACGTACCTCCTGCCGCTATTAATCGGGTATACGGGCGGTAAGATGATTCATGATGTCCGAGGTGGTGTTGTCGGTGCGATCGCGACGATGGGTGTCGTAGTCGGTGCGGACATCCCGATGTTCTTGGGTGCGATGATCATGGGGCCAATCGGTGGTTGGGTCATGAAAAAAGTGGACCAACTTCTGGAAGGAAAAATTAAATCCGGTTTCGAAATGTTGGTGAACAACTTTTCAGCCGGGATCGTCGGGGCACTGCTGACGCTGTTGGCATTCCTCGCCATTGGTCCAGTGGTAGAAGGTTTGAGCAATGCACTTGCTGCTGGTGTGCAAGTGATCGTAAATGCAGGCCTGCTGCCTTTGGCGAGCATCTTCATCGAGCCTGCCAAGATTTTGTTCTTAAACAACGCTATCAACCACGGCATTTTGAGCCCAATCGGTCTGGATGAGGCAGCAAAAGTGGGTAAATCGATTTTCTTCTTGTTAGAGACAAACCCAGGACCGGGTCTGGGAATTTTGCTGGCCTACTGGCTGGTTGGACGCGGCAGTGCGAAGCAATCCGCTCCGGGTGCCGTTATCATTCACTTCTTTGGTGGGATTCATGAAATCTACTTCCCGTACATTTTGATGAATCCTCGCTTGATCTTGGCTGTGATTGGTGGCGGTATGGCTGGTGTCTTTACCTTTACTATTCTGGGCGCAGGATTGGTAGCGCCACCATCACCAGGCAGTATCTTTGCCCTGAGTGCAATGGCTCCGCGCGGAGGATTGCTGCCCGTATTGGCCGGTGTGATTGTAGCTACCATCGCATCCTTTGTGATTGCATCTGCTTTGCTGAAAATCAGCAACAAGACAGATGAGGACGAATTGGAGAAAGCGACAGAAAAGATGCAAGAGTTGAAGGGTAAAAAACAAGTAATGGAAACAGAAGAAGTAGCTGCAACTGCAACTGCA
>JARDZO010000442.1 GCA_029240815.1 Brevibacillus sp. | reverse complement strand
CGGAGGACCGGGTTGCTCGGAATACAGCCATTCCAGTTCGATTGTACAGTGCTCGCCCTCCTCGGTGATGCGTAAGCTTTCGGGGGGGCACAGTTGTTTGTACCGAGCCATTCGGTTTAGAGCGTCACGGTAGTCACGAGCGTGGTAAGTCGCCAGGACGGTCGGTGGGTACTTCGCTGTTTCAAAGACGGTCGCAAGTTTGATGATTCCTGTGGCAATGTCACCAATGAGATCGGAATAGGCCTGCCAGATAGCGAAATATTGGGCGGTGGTGACTGCGGGTTCAGTAATAATGGTGAGCGGCAGTTGTGCTTTGCGAGCTATGTCGTGGGAGGCAATCCCTAATTGACGTAATCCTGCCCAAAATCCTGGCGGGATTTTAATACGGTCAGAGGTATGAGACTTCATACATATGGGCCTCCTTTAGCTGTTACATTTCATTCGTTTCGATTGTGACTGGGTGTCCATCCGTATTGATGGGACAGCTATTATTGTACCTCCCCAATGTCTCTCTGTAACTAGCAAAAAGCGACATTTCACTTGCTAATTACGCCAAATCTTACGTACGAATAAGAATGCTCTTAAGTCCGTTAAGGTGACATCATAAGCTGTTCAGCTGTCTTCCGTCGCGATTTAGCGCATATGTGCATACAACAAAAAAACCCCCATTTTGTGAGGATTTCAAAGCACCTATGTTCATGTCTCCGGACATTTCGCCAGCTTCTCCTCGGTTCCGGTACCGGCCATCGGCGAATAGACACAGCAGTGAAAGTCCTCGTTGCCGTTGATATGGCCAAAGGTGTTGATTTCAAAATATAACGCACCAAGGTCCGGGTGATTCAGCAAAAAAGGCTGCGCCTTCTTCTCTTTGACATCGTGACGATCCCATAGTACTGCAAATTCTGTACTTTCCTCGGAAAGCCTTTGGGCAAACGCCTCATACCACGCGTCCCCCTTCAACTGCCCATAATAAGAGCGGAGGATGGCAGCGCTGTATCCGGCAAACTCTTCCCAGTTCAAGACACGGTCCCGCAAATACGGATTCATGAAGATGGACCAGACCATGTTGCGGCCCATCGCCGGGTCTTCCAGAAAGTCATATAGGAGGCGGGGCGCAAGGCGATTCCAGGCGATGATTTCGGTCCGGCGATTGACAATGATGGCGGGATACAGCAGTTGGTCAATGATCTTCTGCAGTCCCGGTTCAAACGGCGAGGAAAGCACTTGCTCGGACCAATCCCGCAGATCGCCAAATCCCGATAACCACCTCCTCGATAGGATATCTATGGGGTTATCTTACCAAGGCGGGGCAGAGACAGACAGGTTTGGGTTATACGGGTATAAAAAGTGACAGGTTGAATGCTTTTTGGCATATAGATCGTTGAGCTTACATCGGTTCGCTAGAGAAGACTGTTTCCAGGCGGAGCGACTCGGACTGACCTCGGGGAAATCTGATGTTTTCATTGTTTTGCCTACAGCTTCTTACACTTGATAATCATCGTTGTCGGAACAACTTTTGCCTTCTCTAGTGAATACCAGCCGTTTATGTGTTGTTCCAGCATTTCATCCGGCTTGCAAACGTCCTCTACTACTTTCTCAATTTGAAAGCCGGCATTGATCAGGGCATTGATATAGGAGCTTAGCTTGTATTGTTGCATAATGGCCGGCTGGCTCCATGCTTCGTGAACATAAGAGCCTTCTTCATGGTACGATTTTTCAACCGTGATCACACCCTCGGTATTCTTCACACGGTTATACCAGGGATGTTCCCAGCTAAAGATAAACACTCCACCCTGCTTCAGATAGCGATGGACATTTGCCAACGTTTTTTCTAGATTCGTCGTCCAACCGATTGCGAAAACCGAAAAGACGATATCAAAATAGTCGTGGGGCAATCCTGGATCGAGCTCCATGGGCGATTCGAATAATTTGGCTAGCGGATTTGCTTGGCTCAATAGTGTTTGCGCGGTCTCAATTTGCACGGAAGACAGGTCGATCCCCCACAGCTCTCCCGCATTACGCTGCTGCAGATACTGCAGGGAATGCCCACTCCCACAGCCCATTTCCAACACTTTCAAATGAGATACATCCCCAAATAAGTGTAGCTCATCCTCTCTCGGTGCCAGTGGTCCATACTCGGGAAGAGGATTTCTCCCAAAAAATCGCGGAGCTGCTTCATCCCAGCTTTTCTTGTTCGTCATCAGCGTGTCTACATTCACGTTCCCGACCCCCATAGCTATTTTAAGAAGGTAACTTCTATAGATATCCAAATGTTCCCTACTTGATTTTCACAAGAACAAAAAAAAGGGCAGCGCATGCACGCTATCCCTTTTCTACTGTTTTCGCTTACGCCAGTGCGTTTACTTGCTTCACAAATTCTTTCATCAGGACAGGCAGGTCGTTCCACGCATGTCCAGAGATGAGGTTGCGGTCTACATAGAATCGAGTCTCGATGTACTTCGCTCCAGCAGCCTCTACCTCTGGGCGGCAAGCGAAGTACGCGGTCATTTCGCGGCCTTTGATATCGTCCGCGATTACGGTCAGCGCTACGCTTGCATGGCACAGGATCATGATCGGTTTATCGTTTTGGAAGAAGTAGCTGGCAATTCGTCCGAAATCCTTGTGCAATCGGATATGCTCAGGTGCTCGTCCACCCGGGATGATCAGGGCATCAAACTGCGCAGGGTCAATTTCGTCAAACGAAGCGTGGGCTTCGATCTGATATCCGCGTTTCTCCGTGAACGTCTGCCAATCTTCGAAATCGTGCACAACGGTGTGCAGGACCTTCTTGTCAGTCGGGGAAGCAATCGTCACATCATATCCTTCCTCGAGGGAACGGTAATAAGGGTAATAAGCTTCCAGTGCTTCAACGGCATCGCCGGTAAGAATCAATACTTTTTTAGACATGTGGTCCTCTCTCCTTTACAATAAGAGCATCGTCGTCTGACAAGGTCTATTATAAAAAGGATTTGCGAACAACATAAGAATGCACTTTTTTGTGCGGTGGTTACAAAAAGGG
>JARDZO010000182.1 GCA_029240815.1 Brevibacillus sp. | reverse complement strand
TTGAATGATTCTGTTTGGCTCAGAGCGCAGTGGGGGCAATGCTGCTTCGTTGTACTCGGATTTGGTTTAGCAATCGGAGGCTTGACGATATCCTTCGTCGGTATCACTACCGTGTTCGTGCCGACAGATTTAGCCTATCTCGGCCTGACAGTCCAGCAGCTTAATGCTTGGAACGATCACATCATTCCGCTCATTGCTCATGACCGAGCAGGATTCGGCGGAGCGCTCTTTTCATTAGCGGTAGCGATTACAGCCTCCGCTTTATGGGGGGTCAACCAAGGTGAAAGCTGGTTGTGGTGGACGTTTCTCTGGGGCGGTCTTCCTGGATTTACTGCCGGTCTTCTGATACATGTTCACATTGGCTATATGGACTTCATTCATTTGTTGCCTGTTTATATAGCAGTTCTGCTTTATGTGGTTGGATTGTATCTGATGTATCCGTTTTTGGTTGGCAGAGCGGGTGAGAGAGAAGCATCCATTTCACGTGTTCAAAAATATTAACATAAAGGCAGGTGGGTCGATGGAGAAACTAGCCATTATTTCAGATATCCATGGTAATATGCCTGCATTCGAAGCGGTTATGAAGGATATTCAGCATCGACATGTTACAGAGATCATTTGTCTTGGGGATTTAGTAGGAAAGGGACCCCATTCGGATCTCATTGTTGATCACGTGCGGGAAGTTTGCAACGCGGTCATTATGGGAAACTGGGATGATTTCATCGGAAACCCAACCGAAGATCCGATTTTACTTTGGCAGCAGGCTAGGCTTGGACGAGAACGGTTGGATTATTTGAAAGGGCTGCCTTTTTGCTATGAATTTTGGATGAGCGGGAAGTTCGTAAGGTTATTTCATGCTTCGCCAAGAAGCGTTTATGAACGTATTCAACCGTGGGACCAGATGGAAAGCCGAATGTCGATGTTCGAGTCCTCAGACGTGTGCGGGGAGCCTTCGCAAGCCGACGTGGCAGGCTATGGTGATGTTCACAACGCCTATTTGCAGGTTCTTAGGGGTAAAATGCTTTTCAATACAGGAAGCGTAGGGAATCCGCTGGATTTAACACAAGCTTCCTATGTCCTTCTTGAGGGGAATTATCACAGCAAACAGCCTGCGGCGTTCAATTTACAGCACGTGAGAGTGCCTTACGACATTGAACTCGCTGTACAGCAAGCGAAGGATGAGCGGATGCCGGATTCAGAAGCCTATATCTTGGAACTACGGACGGGTCAGTATCGCGGGAAAAAGATGAAAGAGTAACAAAAAAAGCTAAGTAGACCCTAAACGGTTTACTTAGCCTTTATCATTTGTTAGAACGTTTTTGCTAATGCTTGGGCACGGCTAATCGCTTCCTCTTTAATTTGCGGAGCCTTGTCCGGTGTCTGAGCCACACCCTCAACAAAAATTCCTTGGAAATCAGTAATGCCGAAGAACGCCATGATGATACCTAAATAACGATGTCCCATTTCCATAGAGGCAGCAGGTCCTTCCGAATATACGCCGCCACTTGCTTGGATATGCAGTGCTTTTTTGTCAGGTAACAAGCCTACGGGGCCGGTTTCTGTGTACTTAAAAGTCTTGCCAGCGATACAAATAGCATCGATATAGGCTTTCATAAGCGGAGGGAAAGAAAAATTCCACATTGGTGTTACGAATACATATTTATCCGCTGCTACAAACTGATCCGTTATTTCGCCGATTCGACCTACTTTTGTTTGTTCTTCCTTGCTCAAATCTGAGAATTGTTGACCGCCTCTTAATTTTCCCCATCCACTGAACACGTCGGCATCAATGTGCGGCAATTGAATGCTGTACAAGTCCAAAGGGATAACTTCATCATTAGGATTAGCTTCCCGATACGTATCAATAAAGGCTTTTCCTACAGCCATACTGAATGATGTTTGGTGGTCATGGGGATGTGCTGTGATGTGTAAAACAGTTGCCAATGTGATCGCCCTTTCATTTGGTTGCATGGTAAAACATATATAATGTTCATTAAAAGCAAGCAAAATATGCAGGCAGAAGAAATTGGTTTATAAACGATTGCTAAATTTGTAAACCTATGTACATTGAGCCTAAGCTCCTTTTGGTATATGATGAAAGACGGTGCAATTTACTTCAATATTTGCCCTTCATATGGCTGCCAACAAATTTAAATAAAGTGAGATGGATGAGATGAAACCTAATGATTTACACTATAGAATGCCAGCAGAGTGGACAACACACGAACGTACATTTATTTCTTGGCCCGTTCAATCTTCGATGGTTTATCCGGAGGATCATGCCGTTGTATCAAAAGGCTATGCAGATTTGGCCAAGGCCATTGCTGAGTTCGAGCCAGTGACAGTGATCGTGAACCCGGCGGATGCTGAGCAAGTTAAGGCAATGTTTGACGAGACGAACGTTGATTTTCTGATCATTCCGCATAACGATGCTTGGTTCCGTGATAACGGGCCGACGTTTTTATTAAATGAGCAGCAGGAAATCGCAGCTGTGAATTGGAAATTCAACGCGTGGGGCGGCAAATATGCGCCTTGGGATCTAGATGATAACGTGGCTCCGCAAATTTTGGAGCATCACGGTGTGAAGCGTTTTGATGCTCCGCTCGTCATGGAAGGCGGCTCCATTCATGTGGATGGAGAAGGTACGCTTTTGACAACGGAGGAATGTCTCCTGAACACGAACCGAAATCCAGACCTAAGCCGTGAACAAATCGAGGAGTATGTGAAAAACTTCGTCAACGTCGAGAAAATCATCTGGCTGAACAAAGGGCTTGACGGCGATGAAACGGACGGTCATGTCGACAATATTGCTTGCTTCGCGGCTCCAGGTAAAATCATTTTGCAGGTTTGCAACGACCCAGAGGATGCGAACTACGCGATTACACAAGAGAATCTAGAGATTCTGCGCAATGCGACGGATGCTAAAGGACGTTCTTTTGAAATTATCCAGATCGAGCAGCCTCCTTTAACGTTTTTTGAAGAGCAGCGTCTGACGCTGAGCTATTTGAACTTTTATTTCGTAAACGGCGGCATTATTTTGCCGGTGTTCGGCGGAACGGCAGAAGAGACAGATCGTAAGGCGGAAGAAGTGCTAAGCGCAGCTTTCCCAGATCGCAGAATCCGCACAATAAACGGCATGTCCATCATCAAAGAAGGCGGCAACGTCCATTGCACGACACAACAAATGCCAGCAAGCAAGAAAGGGTGATTCCATTGAGAAATGTTACAGTAGCAGCAACGCAAATGAGCTGTTCCGATAATATAGAAGAAAACATTCGCCAAGCAGAGACCTTGGTTCGCCAAGCAGCCGCGAAGGGCGCTCAAATTATTTTGATCCAAGAGCTGTTTGAGACACCATATTTCTGCCAAAAAGAGAAGTCCGACTATTATCATTACGCGACGGAGCTGGAGAACAACAAAGCGATCAAACACTTTCGCGAAATTGCTAAGGAGCTTCAGGTCGTACTGCCGATAAGCTTTTATGAGAAAAAGAATTATGCGCGCTACAACTCGTTAGCAGTCATCGATGCAGATGGTGAAGTGCTTGGCCTTTATCGCAAAAGTCATATCCCTGATGGTCCGGGGTATGAAGAAAAGTTCTATTTTAACCCTGGTGATACCGGGTTCAAGGTTTGGAAAACACGTTATGCTAAAATTGGCGTAGGCGTTTGTTGGGATCAATGGTACCCGGAAGCTGCAAGGGTTATGGCATTGATGGGTGCGGAGCTGCTGTTTTATCCGACCGCTATCGGCTCCGAGCCGCAGGACGGTTCGATCGATTCTAAGGATCACTGGCAAATGTGCATGCGCGGCCACGCCGCTGCGAACTTGATGCCGGTTATCGCGTCGAATCGAATCGGTAAGGAAGAAGATGAAGAATCCAGCATCAACTTCTATGGTTCGTCTTTCATCGCAGGCCCGCAGGGCAATATGATTGAGGAAGCTGGCCGCAATGAGGAAACGGTGCTTGTTGCCGAATTTGACCTCGATCAGCTGGAAGTTCAGCGTATCGAGTGGGGCATTTTCCGCGATCGCCGTCCGGATCTTTACAAGAAAATTGCTACGTATGATGGTGAGCAGGTACTGTAATCACGATGCTCGTTCCGTTGTTGAAGGGAATTTTACTGGGGCTTTCGATCGCTGCACCGGTCGGGCCCATCGGTATTTTAACCGTGTTTGGCTTGATAGCCATCATAGGGCTGCTCCTTAGGGAGTAGCTCTTTTTTTGACTAGATTTTATGCCAAACCGAAAGCCTGCCTCCGATTTCATTGTCGAACAAAAGCGGTGGTTGGAGCCGCTCATTTAGGGAATGCTAGCAGGGCTCGAAGCAGCAAACGGAACTACGAGGAGCTATTTATCAAATATCCAGCTTTTTTGAGCTTAAGGGGAACATGGAGACGTTATTTTGCCATTTTTGATTGAAATACTGCCTGCGAAGGAGAAATAAAGGCTTTACGTTCCGTTTAACGAGTTGAATAGCGATTTTCTGCAAAATAGCGCCTCTACGTTCCCTTTCATGAGGTTTGTGGATTATGGGAATGGAAACCCATGCCCAAATACGCCCTACGCTCCGCCCGAACTTGTCTTGCACCCGCCTCTCTGCCCGATAGGTAATCAACGCGTAAGAACTGGCACATAGCCACAGGTTATTTTGATTTTATGAGGGATTGAATGGAGAAATAGCTATTACCTATAAAAATCAACGATTGCAAATTCTCAATAGTCATTCCTAAAAATCGAAATTTACATTTCTCCATGCCTACTTTATGATCAAAAACATCACAAATAGGAATGGGGAGAAGGTACATTGACACTTTCTTTGCGTAACGAAGTAAAGTCCTCGAAGCAGCTGCTGGAGGCATTCAACAAGAAAGCTTACGGTGCAGAAAAGCTTGTGTTCGCAGGTGTTGGCGATAAGGATGTATATAATATTGCGGCTCCTTTTATAGACGGTGGCGAGATGGTTATTGCTGGTCGTGTGGAGTCCCGTGATTCAGAGCGTTCAGAGGTTATGTTTTTCGTAAATCGTGGCGGTACATGGATACCTAGGGAAGGCAGCGTTTCCTTTGATTTACAGGATCCTTTTTTCACGTTTATCTCCGGAGAGCTCGTTTTTGGTGGTGTTGAGGTCGTCTTTGATAAGGAGAACTCAAAGCAGGTCCAAACATGGCGCACCTTGTTCTTTAAGGGAACGGATATACAAGATTTAACTTACTTTGCCAGCGGTCCTGATCACATGAAAGATATTCGCTTAATCGAGTATGCAAACGGTCGAATAGGTGTATTTACACGGCCATTTGGTGTTGAAGGAGCCCGGGCTGTCATTGGTTATACAGAAGTTGATAAGCTGGAAGATTTGAATGAAGCAGTGATCGAAGCAGCTCCTATATTCACGGATCAGTTTAAGAAGGATGAATGGGGCGGCGTTAATGAAGCGCACTTATTAAAGAACGGGCTTGTGGGTGTTCTTGGTCATATTTCATACATGGAAGAAGGCGAGATTCGCCATTATCATGCCATGACGTTTGCTTTCGATCCGAAGACTTTAGAAAGAAGTCCAATTAAGATTATCGCAACGCGTGATCAATTTCCTAAAGGACCTGCCAAGAGAAATGATCTCATCGATGTCATTTTTAGCGGAGGACTTCATCGCTTGGAGGATGGGAAGGCGATGCTGTATGCAGGTGTAAGCGATGCAGAGGCGCACAAACTGCTTATTGATGATCCATTCGAGGAATACGAAAGATAGGTAAGCACGTCGCTTCTCCTGGTTATCGATCATTAAATGGAGAACCAGAACTGGCAGATCATATGGAATATGGCCGAATTAGCAGAGCACAGTTAAAATCATTGTTTCTATTCTCTGATGGGCTAATTGATCCTCAGCGGGAGCATTCACTGGAGCAGGAGTTAAAGCAGATCGTCTTGAGAATCAAATCGATGGGGCTGGAAAACTATATCCAGTGGCTTATCCAAGTGGAGGAATCTGATCCAGCTTGTTTGAAGTTCCCAAGAGTGAAAAAGTCTGATGATAAAACAGCCATTTATCTAGAATTTTAAAATGAAGCATGTGCTGCACGTCTTTGTTAGAACTAGGTCGGAGAGAGTCGCTCTCCGGTCTAGTTCTTTTTTCTTTATGTACTTGAAGACGCCTTGCAAATTGCTGCTCTTCTGTGACAAAATCAACATAGACTCACTGAATGAGGAGCAAGCTTGGAAACGGGAGTTTCTTGGCGTTGGGGGTGAGCACACTAACGACATAACACATATGAGTATCATAAGGGATGCTTGATTTATGTTATATATGGGTTATATATAAATAAATGATTGGAGTGATCGTGCGATGGACTCTTCCAAATATCAGAAATATTTCTCAACCGGCGACTTCTGGCTGAAACTGAAAAAAGGCGCAAAAAAGGCAGGCAGCAAGGTCATTTATAGCGGACTGCTGCTCTTCTACGCCGTAGAAAGCCCGAAAACACCGCTTAGAGCAAAAGTTCAAATTTACGGCGCACTGGGCTATCTCATTTTGCCGCTGGATATCGTGCCCGATTTGCTGCCGATTGTTGGATATGTAGATGATTTAAGTGCCTTGGGGTTAGCGCTGGCATCTGTCGCAAGGAGTATCGATGACGATGTGAAGCGCAAAGCGAAGAAAAAACTGAGGGATTTTCTTGGTGATGATGTGATGAACAGCAAGGATATTATCGATATCGATGGTCAGCTTGTGGCGGATCAAGAGAATGACACCGTAAATAATGCGCAGGATAAACATTGAAGAGGCATGCTATGAAAAAGGTTGGCTTCACGTAGATTTTTGCGTGCAAGCCAACCTTTTTTTGACATAGCGCGCCAAGCCAAAAATAGGCGAACACATACCTTTCACATACGTAATATAAAATACCTGAGTATAACTGAAGGAGGAGTATACTATATGGACTCGTACTGGAATTCATATCCGATTTACCGCCCTGCACAGCCAGATCCGCAACAAATCATGCAAATGATGACAAGTCTTGAGGATCGATTGGATAAGCTCATTAAGTTAATAGAAGATAACAATCAATTGTTACGAACCATTGAGCAACAGCAAAGTCGTGTTATTACGACTGGCGGAGGCACGGTCATTGTACGAATGTAAGGTGAATTTTAGCAAGAAACCATCCAACCGTGAACATCTTCGATTCTTTCAAACTGAATATCGGTAATCGTATCATAAAGCCGATGAACCAGCACACCGATGTTCCCCTGGTTAATCACCATGGGAGTTCCCTTCCACAGAAGACTGCCAATGGGGGAGACGACGGCAGCCGTGCCGGTACCGAAGGCTTCCTCCAGCGTCCCATTCTCATAAGCCAGAACAATGTCGTCGATGGAAATTTTCCGCTCGGTAACGGGAATGCCCCAGTCGTTCAGCAGATGAATGATGCTTTTTCGTGTAATGCCCTCCAAAATACTGCCGCTGAGACTTGGGGTTATAACCTCCCCGTTTATTTTGAAAAAGACGTTCATGCTGCCCACTTCTTCTAAGCTTTTTTTGTCGATGGCGTCGAGCCAGAGCACTTGTGCGCAATTGTGTTCTTTGGCAAGGGCTTGAGCTTTGAGGCTTGCAGCGTAGTTTCCCGCAGCTTTGGCACCGCCCGTACCGCCTTGAACGGCTCTGGCGTAATGGCTTTCCACAAGAATGTTAATCGGCTGAAGCCCTTCCTCATAGTAAGCGCCCACTGGCGACATAATGATAACGAACGAATATCGCGAAGAGGCTCGCACCCCTAAACCAACCTCTGTAGCAATAACGAAGGGGCGAATATATAAGGACGATCCCTTCTTTCGAGGCACCCATTGCACATCCACACGAACGAGTTTTTGAATGGCACTCACGACGAAATCTTCATTTATCTGGGGCATGTGCAGTCGCTCGCTGGAACGGTTTAGTCGTTTGGCGTTTTGATCAGGGCGAAAAAGAACGATCTCATCTTTTTCCGTGCGAAAAGCCTTTAATCCCTCGAAGACCGCTTGCCCGTAATGAAAAACCATTGCGGCAGGGTCATGAGTGAGAGGGCCATAAGGAACAATACGCGGATCATGCCAGCCTTTGCCTTCCTCGTAATCCATCACAAACATATGATCCGTAAAATGACGTCCAAACCCCAATTCCTCTTCTAAACCAGGCTTTGTTTTACCGTGAGGATTGTGCTCTATTCGAATTTTTCCATACATCGCCATCATCTACCTTTCAAATGTGCTTACTTGTTATCGTTACTATAAATAAATAACAATCATTGATCAATTGCGAATAATCAATTACCATCATAGTTAATAACTATGATCGGAGGCATACCAAAATGGAGCATCGATTATTGGAATACTTTTTAGCGGTATGCGAAGAACTTCATTTCACGAAGGCAGCGGAAAAGCTTGGCATTAGTCAACCCACACTTAGCCAACAGATTCGTCTGTTGGAGCATCGGGTAGGATCACCCCTTTTTCAGCGAATCGGAAAAAAGATTTACATCACAGAAGCAGGCGAGATCCTTCATAAACACAGCAGGAACATGTTCCATGAGATGGATCAAGCACAGGCGGCCATTAATGAGATCCAAGGAATGCAGCGGGGACGGCTGCGTATTGGCTGCTCCGGTAATCATTTGCTCACCGCGACGATTATTGCCTTCCATGCTCTTTACCCGAAGATCGAGCTATCTGTGACGGAGCTCGCTACCGAGGAGACGAAGGAGCGTCTGCTGAGCAACCAGCTTGACATGGGTGTGGTTTTCCTGCCTGATGAAGATGAACAGTTCCATTACATCCCATTATACAAGGAGCAGCTGCGGCTTGTTATTTCGGACAAGCATCCGTTTGCGCAGGCGAAAACCATTCGTTTGGCGGAGCTGGCCCAGCTTCCAGTTGCTATGCTCCAGAAAAAGTTTTATGTTCGGCAAATGATGGATGATTGCTGTGAGGAGTCTGGCTTTGAATGGAAGCCGGCGATAGAGCTCTCAACCTTGGAGGCACTGCTTCAGATGGCCAAAAATAATGTAGGCGGAGCAATTTTGCCACAGTCCTATGTGGACAGTATTCGCAGCAGCGGCATTCGGAGCATACCGATTATAGACCCGATTCCCCAGAAGGACGTCGGCATTGTTTATCGTAAGGATATGTTCCTATGTAAGACGACGGATATGTTTATGAAGCAGTTGATGCAGCAGTTTTTGTAGCTGTTTTGTGATAGGTGCTGGGAAGAACGGAAATTTAAACGCAAAATAGATTTAGGTATTTAACATGTAAAATGAGGGATGAAGCATGGAACATATATACGTATACGCCTGCCACGAAGACGAGCAGGCGCTGTGCCAGTTAGAGCTGCGCACCTTACTGGGCGCAGAGACAATGCTTGGCGCGCGCTACGTCGTTAGTGCGCGTCGTGTGGAGCCGAGCCGCAGCCCGTTTTTGAAGCTGCGGCTGGATGTGTTGTTCGAGGCCGGCAGCTTGCCGGAGCTGGCCTCGAGGGTGGAGACGTTGACCGTACAGGGGTCAACGTTCAAGGTTGCGTTCGCGGAGACAGACGCTGCGGTCAGTACGGACCGCCAGCGCGAGGTCGCTCGCGAAATAGGCCGGCATCTTCGCGGCAAAGCCGAGATGCGACGGCCGGAGCAATGGTTCGCCGTGACGGAGCTGGGAGGCCGATGGTTGTTCGGCCACTGCAGCTACGGCGAAGCCGTGTGGCTTCAGCATCAGCAGAAGCCACAAAACTACTCCACCGCCCTGAGTACGCGCGTAGCGCGGGCGGTGGTGAACATTGCCGTGCCCGACGTAGCGGGCACGAAGGCTATTGACCCGTGCTGCGGCATCGGCACGGTGCTGGTGGAGGCGATGTCGATGGGGATCGACATCGTTGGCTGCGACATCAACCCGCTTGCGGTGCGCGGCGCGCGGGTGAATCTCGAACACTTCGGCATGCCGAACGTGGTGAGCATCGCGGATATGCGGACCCTAGGCTTGGTAGGCGAGCAGGTGACTCTGTCACCGACCAGCCCGCAGGTCCGCTACGATGCGCTCATCCTAGACATGCCGTACAATCTCTGCTCGAAGCTGCCGGAGGACGAGCAGCTGCAAATGCTCCAAAGCGCCCGACGATTAGCGAAGCGCGCAGTTATCGTTACGACGGAGCAGATCGATCCACTCTTGGCGAAAGCGGAATTTCGCATCGCAGAGCGCTGCACCGTCAATAAAGGTAACTTCAGCAGGCAAATTATCGTCTGCGTTTAACGCTAATAAAGCATTTTACCAAGCGGTCCATCTTCAGCGATGATATCCTGGATGGCATACACAGAAATAGGAAAATACAAAAATCCGTAGACATAAGCGGCCAGCTCATACACTTGAAAATAAACGACCAAAGCCTTATCGGCAATATAAAAATCCTGATCTGGTTTAATACTGTTGAATTCTACCAACAAAGGAATATCCCGTGTTTTAAGCTCAGCCTTAATAATGGCACTAAGCTTGGCAACGTAATCGCTGCCCGGCTTAAACAGATCTTTGAGCGCATAGGCCTTGCCTGATTCTGTGTTGAAGGTCAGCGCGTTTTGGATCGTTAGTCCATGAGCTCCGCCCGAAAAAGCATAATTCCATAAGGTTAAGCTAAGGATGCCTCGTTCATTCGTCTTTAGCTCATAATGAGCCGTCACGTCTGTCTGCGGATTTTGCGGATAGCCTTGATCACGAAGCTGTTTATTAACTGCATTAACAATCGATGTGTTCATGGCAAGCTCTGCCTGGTAAGGCGTATGCTGCACAACTGCTGGGTACAGAAGGTTTAATTTATCACGAAGCACTCTATACGTCTGTATACTAACGGGTTCATGTAATCCGTTCATCTTCATCATCCATTCATACGTTTTTGCTACAATTTATTCCGTGGGTGGGCGTTTGGTTCAACGTTCTTGGGAATGTTTGTGGAATAAGAGTCTCCAAAGGCTTCTATTGCGGAAAAAGTAATGCAAACAGAGGAATAGAAGCCTTCAAAGACTCCTATTTCCCCCATATACCCACTCACCCCCCCCTTTTTTTCGAGAATAAGAGTCTCCAAAGGCTTCTATTTGTATCATTAAGGATGAAATCGGAGAAATAGCGGTCTCTAGAGACTCTTATTACATTTAGCGGTAAAGAGGAAGTGGATGTGTGAAGTGTGAGAAATGGAGCGGAGTAGAAAAGCAGTAGAGTGAAGGAAGGTCGGCACAAGAGGGAGTGGGAAGTAGAAGGATGGAGGAATGTAGCTGCAATAAGAAAGTGAGAAATAAGTGTGTGTAGAGGTGAGTAGTGCATTATGGAGTAGAGAAGCAGCAGAGTGAAGGAATGGTCGGCACAAGAGGGAGTAGAGAAGCAGCAGAGTGAAGGAATGGTCGGCACAAGAGGGAGTAGAAAAGCAGCAGAGTGAAGGAATGGTCGGCACAAGAGGGAGTAGAAAAGCAGTAGAGTGAAGGAAGGTCGGCACAAG
>JARDZO010000010.1 GCA_029240815.1 Brevibacillus sp. | reverse complement strand
CGTGCCCATAAATTCAATGGCGCGCTTTAAATTGCCCGTGATATGTTCAATACTAACCGGATCAGAGGTACAAGCTGCCTCAAAACGAGTGATTTCTCCCGGTCGTTCGAGAATGTACTTTTCCGCCTGATGGAGAATGTCATCGGTATTCACATAGACCCGAATGTATGGCTTCGTTCCGACGTTTGTATTTAAGTAGCAGTAATGGCAATGAGCCGCACATCCGGTCGCTAGTGGGATGGCATATTCTGCGGAAGGCTTGGAGGTTTCAAATTTGAGCGTTTTGCGAATGCCGATCACGAGTGTACGCTTGGCATTGCGGTATTTCTCCACATCTGTTTCGCCAGGAATGCCTCGCACTTGATTATGGCTCGTCGTCATTTGGATCGGGATGCCTTCCCGTTGAAAACGTTCGTACAATTCTTTTCCCAGCGGATAATCTAATGCATTCGGCTCCACAAATACGTAATCGGGTACGAATAGCTGGGACTTTTTTTGCTCGGACTGCTTGGGTGGTTCCAATAATGTGGTGGCCATGTTTGACTCCCCCTCAGGTTAGTATGGCCCGTCATTTGCAACCGAACATCAGGAGGAGGCTGGCAGACCGCATTCCCATCGTTATTGGAAGGAACTCTTGAATTCGCGCAGCCAATTTCTCGCTTGTTCTTCTTGATCAGAAGGCACTTGCAGCATGTAAATATGTCCTGCTCGTTTCGTTTGTTTGGAGAACAACCGCACACGTATCCCTTGCCTTTCCAAGTATCTGCGGCACTCCTGCGCTACTCGCGGAAGACCGTAAGACTCATGAATCGTTACCCATTTGATCCACATTCATTTCGCCTCACCTTTCTTTCTCTAATAAAGTAATCGCCGACTGGGCGTTTGGTTCACACTCCGCCTACTTTCCTTTTCTTTTTTCATTTTGGAAAAACCGTTTCCCGTGTTCGTGCGTCTAATCAGGTAGGAGGGGGTTACGTGAATCTGGAAAAGCTGGTAGCAGAGGCGCAGAGTGGAAACGACGATGCCTTTTACCAATTACTCGATATGCACAAGGAAAAAATGTATAAAATGGCGTATGCGTTCCTGCGAAATGAAACGGACGCGCTCGAAGCCATTCAGGAAGCAACATGCAGAGCCTATCTCAAGCTCACTCAAATCAAGCAACCAGAATACGTCTCCACTTGGCTGACACGCATCGTGATTCATGTATGCATGGATGAACAGAAACGCAAAAAACGCTGGGTCCTGCAACCATCCCAATTGGACGCCCAGCCACTGAAAGAACCTGCCTTCTCGGATCAGTCAGCTACCCGTCTACACCTGGAAGATGCTCTCGCGAGGCTGACTCCCCTTCATCGACATGTCATTATCCTGAAATATTTTGAGGATCTGACCATTCGGGAAATTGCTACGGTACTCGGACATCCTGAGGGAACGATCAAAACCTGGCTGCACAAGGCACTGGGTGCCCTTCGGCAAGACTTGGGAAAGGAGTGGTGAATAGATGCAAGAGGATCAGTCATTCAAACAGCTCGAAAAGGAATTATGGAATGAAAAAGAACGGATGGAAAACATCCTGGTGCCCGAGGGCATCGATCATTATATACGCAACGGGATGCAGCTGGCAAAACAACGGCGGATAAGATATCGTCGCCAGACCTGGGCTCGGTGGGGATCGGCAATGGCCGTCGGCATCCTCATGATGGGGCTATTTTTTTCTATACGCCTCTCCCCCGCTGTCGCTGCCTATGTGAGTCATTTTCCAGGCATGGAAAAGCTCGTCGAACTTATACGGGATGACAAAGGATTGCAAATGGCGGCAAAGCATGACTTGGTGCAATCAATCGGGGCTAGCGCGGCACATGATGGGGTGAGCTTTACGGTGGATCAGGTGTTGATGGATCAGAAGCGCATGATCGTCTTTTATACGATCCGCCATGAGCAGGACGGCCATGCGGTTGACTTGGAGAATGTAAGCTTTTCCGATGAGAATGGCTCGGATTGGGTAGCAGGCTACAGTTGGTCTTCGAGAGGTGCTTCGGAACCGACGAGTATCGAACAGAATCGCCTGGACATTTTCTGGGAGAATACACCAAACGTTCCGGACACACTTACAGCAAAAGTCACACTCTCTGTCGATCAGAAAAAGCTGGACACACCTTTTCAAGTCACGTTCCCTATCAATAAAACCAAGTATGAGACTCTAAAAGAAAGCGTCTATCCTGTCAATGAAGCAGTGACAGTCGATGGCCAACGCTTCACCATTTCTCAAATCGCGGTTTATCCTACCCAGACTGAGGTGACCGTTCAGTTCGATCCTGCCAATACCAAGCGTATTTTTGAATTTGACCGTTTGCGTCTGGAGGATGAACAAGGCCGTACCTATGCGTTCTGGGGAAATGGAATTCCATCCACGAAAGACGGAGAAAACCAGGTCACTTACAATCTGGAGAGCAACTACTTTGAACAGCCGCAAAAACTGGTGCTCAAAGCTGACGGGATCCGGGCGCTGGACAGAGACAAGCTGCAAGTCGTCATCGATGCCAAGAAAGGCACACTAATCAAAGTACCTGACTCGCGCCTCCAGCTAACTGCATTACGACAAAATGAAGACGTGGTAGGAATGGACTTTTTGCTCCAAGTCGAGAAACAAGATGAAAATCGTTTCAGCTCTTTTGGGGACGAACTAACGGATGATCGGGGAAATCAGTACGAGCACCTAAGCGGGTCATCGTCACCTGGAGATCCGTCGGAAGCAAAGCCCAGCCAGAGGTATGGTACGCTGTACAAACGGTCGACAGCGAAAGGCACTCCTGAAACGTACACCTTTACTCTTACAGACTATCCGACCCGCCTCTCGGATGGCTTCACGGTTCAAATCAAATAACAGGAAGCCCCCGAGCATTTTCTGCCTACGGGGGCTCTCTTTTTTAATCAATCACAGCCCAATGGTTAGTCGGTCCATGACCTCCACCTAGCTGTGGAGCCGTTTTGATCGCTTCAAAAATAAAACGGTTCGCCCGCTCCACCGCGGAGACGAGTGGCGTTCCCTTGGCCAGCTCGGCTGTCAATGCCGCTGAAAAAGTGCAGCCTGTTCCATGGGTGTGACGAGTCTGTACGCGCTCATGGGAAATTTCATAAAAAGCCTGTCCGTCGAACAGCATGTCGACGACCACGTCCCCTTCCAGATGACCGCCTTTCATGAGGACGTTGCGAACCCCCAGCGCGTGGATCGCTCTCGCGCCTTCCCGCATTTCATCGGGAGTACGGATTTGCATTCCTGTCAGGCACTCCGCTTCCGGCAAATTCGGCGTAACGACTTCTGACACTGGAAGCAAATGCTGTTTCAAGGCTGCGATGGCTTCATCGAGTAAGAGCTTGGCTCCCCCTTTTGCCACCATCACGGGATCAACCACCAGCTTTTGAATCCCAAACGCACGGATTTCCTCTGCAACTGCCTGGATAATGGCCGCGTCAAAAAGCATACCGGTCTTGGCCGCATCCGCTCCGATGTCGCGCAGCACTTCACGAATCTGCAAGGACACAGCTTCCACGGGGATGGGGTACACGCCAGCCACACCTAATGTATTTTGAGCCGTCACAGCAGTGATGGCACTCATTCCGTAAACACCCAGTTGATGAAAAGTTTTAAGATCCGCTTGGATTCCTGCCCCACCGCCGCTGTCCGAACCTGCTATGGTTAACGCTGTTGCTATCTTGCTCATGTTCTCCCTCCTGCAGACGCTTGTTCTGATACCGAGTATATCATCCGACCGCTCGCTTCGGTATACTAGGATTGATTGATCTTGGCAAGGAAGGGATTTCCACTATGACGTATCGTATTTTTTATTGGCTGACCGTCCTGATTCCCACCGTCATTATCGGTGGCTTTGAGTTTGTACGGCATGATTTTCTTTTGCCTTATATGTCCATGGAGACGGGCAACGTTTACATTACGTTGTTGACCTTACTTCTCTCCTTTCTGTTTGCTACTTGGATGTTTCGGACGATTGAACGAATGAATGCAAAAATCGTGGAGGAGCAAGCCCGCCGTGCTGTTTATGAAGAAAGAGAGCGACTAGCTCGCGAGCTACACGACGGAATTGCCCAGTCGCTGTTTTTTTTGAACGTCAAATTGAGACAAGGACAGCTCGACGATGCTCGTGTCGCTGTTTCCGCCATCGACAACCATGTACGTCAAGCGATCTTCAATCTGCGCTCCCTGCCTGAGGAAGGAAGTCTCGAGCAGCGTTTGGAAAAATGGTTGACGCAGTGGAGCGCGCTGTCTGGAATTGATGTTTCTCCTATGCTGCAGATCAGGGAAAACTTTTTTACACCAGCAGAAGAGGTACAGCTATTCGGGATCATCCAAGAGGCTTTTGCCAACATCCGCAAGCACTCTTTGGCTCACCATTCATGGCTGCGCCTCACTACTGCCGATCCACGGAGCTGGACACTAGCGATAGAAGATGACGGAATCGGCATGCCCAAGCCCACTGAAGAGGCGAAAAAATATGGTCTTTCGATGATGAAAGATCGAGCCAAGCAGTTACAGGCTACGATCGATATTCGGCCACGAGAGGCTGGAGGCACGACAATCGTCCTGACATCCCATTCTGGAGGTACTGCTAAATGAATGGCTACCGAGTATTGATTGCCGATGATCACCCTATGGCGCGCTCAGCGATCCGTAGTCTCCTCGATCCTGATCCCTCCTTTGAAGTCGTGGGGGAAGCGGAAAACGGCGAGCAAGCCTTTCAACTATGCGGTCAGTTGCAGCCCGACCTCGTCTTAATGGATATCAACATGCCCAAATGGAGCGGTCTGGAAGCTACCCGTGAAGTCAAAAAAGCGTATCCCCATATCAAAGTCGTCATCTTGAGCGTTTCCGATGATGTCGGTGATCTGATTACAGCCATCCAGTTTGGCGCTCAAGGCTATCTGCTGAAAAATCTGGAGCCGGACGACTGGATCACTTACTTGCACGCTTTGTTAGGCGAAGACAGCGAATTGTCGCGTGAAATGGCAAACAGATTGCTGCATCGCTTCCGTCAAGACGATGAACCGGACGGAAAGGTTCCGGAAATCCTCACCCCTCGTGAACGTGAAATTGTCATGTACGTCGGGGCTGGCAAAACGAATCGTGAAATCAGTGAGGCTCTCATCATCGCCGAGAATACAGTAAAAAATCATTTAAAAAACATTCTGGACAAGCTGCAATTAGCGAATCGGGTACAGTTGGCTGCCTACGCGGTCCGGCACCATTTGATTATGAAAAAATGAGGAAGAAACCAAGGCAGGTGACACGTTCACCTGCCTTTTGCATATGCTGGTTCACAAAAACGCAGGACTCGAAAAACGATATATTTGCATAAAGGAAACTTTTTTAACTTAGGGGAATACTGTTGCATAAAGGAATCTTCATGTGTTAAAGTTGCCCTAAGGAAACATTTATGCGCAAATAAAAAAGAATTGAGGGGAGACAAACTTTGAAACCTACATATTTTTCTCGTTGGAGAACTAGTATTCTTACTGCCGTTATGACTGCTTCTTTGCTCTTTGCAGGCTGCTCGAATCATGATGCTCCACAGGCAAAGGACGGGGTATGGAAAATCACTACAACCACTGGAATGGTCGCGGACATCGTCAAGCAAGTCGGTGGCGAATACGTCGAAGTAACTCAATTGATGGGAGCAGGTGTAGATCCCCACTTATACAAAGCATCTGAAGGGGACATCAAGCGAATCAATGATGCAGACATCATCTTTTACTCCGGTCTGCATCTGGAAGGCAAAATGATCGATATCTTTGAAAAGATTGGCAAAAGCAAACCTGTCAGACCTGTAACTGCCAAACTGACCAAAGATGATTTGCTCGCGGACCCCGCTTCTCCAGAAAACCCGGACCCTCACGTCTGGTTCGATGTCTCCTTGTGGATCAAGTCAGTGGAACAAGTTCGGGACGACCTGGTCGCCATTGACCCGTCGCACAAAGACACCTACACGGCAAACGCGGAAAAATACCTTGGCGAACTAAAAGAACTGGATGAGTATGCGCGCACGCAACTCGCTAGCATCCCTAAAGAACAACGGGTCCTGGTTACCGCTCACGATGCCTTTCAGTATTTCGGTCACGCCTACGATGTAGAAGTACTCGGATTACAAGGGATCAGCACTGCTTCTGAGTACGGACTCAAAGACGTTCAGCAACTGGTCGATACGTTGGTGGCCCGCCAGATCAAAGCCGTATTCGTGGAGTCCTCTGTACCGAAACGCTCTATCGAGGCCGTCGTCCAAGGAGCTGGTGCAAAAAATCATAAGGTAACAATTGGCGGAGAATTGTTCTCCGATGCGATGGGAACGCCCGGAACACCTGAGGGTACCTACATCGGCATGGTGAGGCACAACGTCGATACCATCGTGAAAGCCCTGAAATAACGAGCTTGTTAGAAAGGAATGAGTGAGGCATGTCTACCACAACGAAATCTGTACCACTCCGCGTTCGGGATTTGACCGTCGCCTACCAAAAGAAGCCCGTTCTCAGAAGTGTCCACGTTGAAGTTCCTGAGGGAAAGCTCATCGGTATCATCGGCCCAAATGGCGCAGGTAAATCAACGTTCATCAAAGCCGTACAGGGCTTGATCCCCGTAGCCTCAGGTGATACGGAAATCTATGGAAAGCCTTACAAGCAGCAACGAAAACTCGTTGGATATGTACCACAGCGCGAGTCAGTTGATTGGGATTTCCCTACCGACGCGCTGGATGTTGTCTTGATGGGCCGTTACGGGCGTTTAGGCTGGTTTCGCCGCCCTGGCAAGGCAGACCGGGATTTTGCGATGGAATGCTTGTCAAAGGTAGGAATGGCAGACTATGCAAACCGCCAAATTAGTCAGCTATCCGGCGGTCAGCAGCAGCGTGTCTTTCTGGCTCGTGCACTGGCACAGGAAGCTCAGCTGTACTTCATGGATGAGCCGTTCGCGGGTGTCGACGCGGCAACCGAAAAAGCGATTATTCAACTGTTGAATGAGCTGAAGCAACAGAAAAAAACCGTGCTGGTCGTCCATCACGATTTGCAGACAGTGGAAGAGTATTTTGACTGGGCGATCCTGCTCAATCGTCGTGTCATCGCTGCTGGTCCCACGCACGAGGCGTTCACCCCTGATCATTTGCAGAAGACATACGGGGGACGACTCCATATCATGGGCAGTCAGGTATTGATAACCAGTTCGCCTTCTGCAAAGGAGGAGACGGACTTATGAATGTTTGGCTTGCCCTGCAAGACCCCAATACACAATGGGTTTTGATGGGGTGCGTCTTGCTCGGGATCAGTAGCGGCGTCCTCGGATGCTTTGCCTTCCTGAGAGGTCGCTCTCTGGTGGGAGACGCCCTCGCCCATGCTGCTTTGCCTGGGGTATGCCTCGTCTACCTGTTGACCGGCTCCAAATCGATCGGACTTTTTTTAATCGGCGCAGGGGTAGCGGGACTGTTGGCCACCTATTGCATCACCGCGATCTCACGGCATACACGGATCAAGGAAGACACGTCCCTCGCCCTCATCCTTTCCGTCTTTTTCGGTATCGGGATCGTGCTATTGACTTACATTCAGCACAGCGCGAGCGGAAATCAGAGCGGTCTGGACAAATTCCTGTTCGGGCAAGCCGCATCTCTCGTCTTCCATGACGTAATTACCATCATGATTGTAGCTGCAGTCCTGATTGTGACAACGGCCCTGTTATTTAAAGAATTTACGCTCCTCTCTTTTGACCCTGGCTTTGGACGCGGTTTGGGATTTCCCATGGGTCTGCTCGACGGCATCCTGATGCTCATGCTCCTGATGTCTGTCGTCATTGGTTTACAGGCTGTCGGTGTCGTCCTGGTCGCAGCGATGCTGATCGCGCCTGCAGTCACTGCACGCTACTGGACAGATAAGCTCGGTAAAATGGTGATCCTCTCTGGTTTCTTTGGAGCACTCAGCGGAGTTCTCGGTACGCTCATCAGTACCCAGCAGGAAAATCTCCCGACGGGTCCGACCATCGTGCTCTCTGCTACCGCCTTCTTTTTGTTCTCACTGCTCTTCTCCCCTCGCCGTGGTGTTTTGGCGCGGATGGTGCGTTTTTTGAGAATGCGCAATAAAATCTTGCTCGAGGATGTCATGCAGGCCCTGTATGAAAAATTGGAAGAACAGACAAAAAGGCGCCCGACCAGTGTCTATTATGGTTTCAGTGCAGAACACTTGGCACAGAAATGCGGGAAACGAGCCTCAGCCGTTCGCAAAGCCTTGTACACTCTGCAAAAGAAACGCTATGTGACGGAACGCTCCCGTACGAAAGAAGAACTGCTCTGGACCTTTACTCCCGAAGGCTTGAAGGATGCTCATCGACTTGTCCTGAATCAGCGCCTTTGGGATCTGTACCACATGAACCAAAATCAATACCACGACTTGGAAATCGATGTAAATCAGGAGGAGCTCGCTCCCCAATTATCTGATGAGGCATTGTCCTTAATGCTGGCCCAGTTGAGTGCCTATGACCTGACACCGAGACTGGCGGATCACAACGACGTCTCTCATCTTCTGCAACCTGCGAACCAAGGGGGGCTATCGCTGTGAACACGTTCTTCATCATTTTGACTGGCTCACTAGTAGCGGCATCATGTGGTTTTCTCGGCTGCTTTCTCATCTTGCGCCGGATGGCGATGCTGGGCGATGCAATCAGTCACGCTATTCTCCCGGGAATCGTGCTCGCCTTTCTCTTCAGTGGAAGCCGGGATATCCTGCCGATGCTCATTGGTGCCGCCGTCATCGGGTTGATCACTGTTTTTATCGTCCAGATGCTGCACCAAAGCGGCGTCAAGTCTGACGCAGCCATTGGCGTTACCTTCACTGCCCTCTTTTCTGTCGGCGTCGTCCTCGTCTCGCTCTACACGCAGCAGGTCGATCTCGATCTGGATTGCGTCCTGTATGGAGAAATCGCCTATGTCCCATGGGATACCTGGCAGCTGGGCGGCACAGATATGGGGCCTCGCGCTTTGTGGGGTGTCGGCGGCGTATTCTTGTTCAGCCTCATTGTCATCGGCTTATTTTTCAAACAGTTCAAGCTGTGCAGCTTTGACCCGGCGCTCGCGGCAGCCATCGGAATTCCGGTCATGCTCTTTCACTATCTGCTGATGACACTGGTCTCGTTGACAACCGTCGCCGCCTTTGAAAGCGTAGGAGCTATCCTCGTAGTTGCGATGCTAGTCGTCCCTAGCGCTACCGCTTATTTGCTTACCGATCGTCTGCACGTCATGCTCTTCATCAGTATGGGAGTGGGCGTCCTCTCTGCCATTCTGGGTTACTTCCTCGCCTCGTGGCTGGATAGCTCGATCGCCGGTGCCATGACAGCTGTAGCTGGTCTGTTGTTCCTCCTGGCGTTCCTGTTTTCGCCTCGCCACGGCTTGATTAGCAAAATGGTAGCGAGAAGAAAAGTTCAGTTGGGTGAAGCATAACGCAAGTAACATGAGAAGCTGACGTCCGAGCAACATTCGAGCGTCAGCTTTTTTGGTTGTCCGTTGCAGATATCCTGCCCTTTACAGCTCTTTTCGAAAGAATGCGAGTTCGAGACCAGGTGCGACTTCTTTTGACCCAGTTGACTCGTATCCTTGGCGCAAATACAACTGAACTGCTGGTTCATTTCGAGCACCCGTTGAAACAACGATCGATTTTACATCAGAGTAACTATTCTCGAGATGAATCAGCAATTGCCTCGCGATTCCTTTGCGAAAATGCTTGGGGTCTACGATCAGTTTGTAGATATCGAGCTGATCTCCTATTTTTTGATACGAAAGGGCACCTGCCAGCTCCCCCTCCTCTAAGAAAGCGACGAAGGTTTCCTCGCTCTCCATCAGCTGCTCAACGGTTTCTCGCAGTGGCGGCAAATCACCCCACCCAATCAGCTCTGCTTCCACACGGTATGCCGCCTGCTGCAGCTGCCACATACGTGTAGCTGTTTCCCGACTGGTCGTAGGAAAAACTTGAATCATGCATAACCCTCCTCATTAGTTGCCCACGGGTGTATCGTAATTGTAATAAACATACGGATCCTTGGGTGGTTTGACCTGTTCGATCTTGCTCGCTTTCAGTACAAGCATGTCATAACCGTCGACGGTTCGCACTTCCAGCTTGCCTCGTACTTTTATCCAGCTGTCCTTAGCCCATTTACTTCCTTGATCATTTTCCACCAGCACCCCAAAAACGTTGGCATCTGCTGTGCAACACGAAACGGAGAAGCGTGCGACGACGAACTGTTGCGGCGTAAAATCCGGCTGACGATAGACAAAGCCGAGCGTCTCCATTTCCTTGCCTGCAAACTCCTTTGCGTACAGCTCCATCGTCGTCAATCCGTCCAAAAACACTTTGTCATTGAGCAAGATGACGTGTTGCTTGTACAACGACACTGCCATGTCCGTGTAAAAATCGCCCAATCCAGTGGTTGAAAATTTCTGGCGGATCTGTTCATTAGAAAGAACTGGCATTGATGCTGACGGATTGGCTGCCCCTTCAGAAGCGGCTGCTTGCTTTACCCCTGCCAGTTTTCTCACATCGTTGCTGAGCAGGGTGATCCCCCGTTTTTCTGCCACATCACTACCTAGTATTTGATCCGGCATCAAAAATCCCATCGCCAACGGCAAGATGAACATCCCGTACACCATCACGGAACGCAATAAGGAGCGCGGAATCTTATGTGCATCCTCGCAGTCGCAATCGTACGCAGTCGCTCCCAAGAAAGCTTGCCGTAAGCTGACAAGTGATAAAACAATCAGAATCCCAAGCGTGACATAGCTCAACATATGCAGTCGAGGTGCCAGATAGTGGCCAAGACGATCCGTAATAATGAGCTGTGCCAACAACCCAGTGAATCCGATCAGAATCAGACTGCGCAGGAAGTAATGCCGCGCTACACTCGCTTGTTTCATCTCAATCCCTCCTTAGACCGGCCATAGCATCGTCACGACGAGCACGAGTACGGTGACGGCGGAAACCAGTTTGACCACAAATCCGAAGCGAAAGGTGCTGAGCAGCATCAGCGTGGTTTTCAAGTCCAGCATCGGTCCAAAGACGAGAAAAGCCAGTAGCGAGCTGCTATGAAACGTATTAGAAAAAGATGCGGCGATAAAAGCGTCCGCTTCTGAACACAACGAGAAAAGATAGGCCATCCCCATCATGACCAAATGAGACGCAACAGGAGTCTGACCGATCTCCACGAGTGTCTCCCTGCTTACGAATACTTGAAGCAAAGCGCTGATAAACGCGCCTAACAGCAAATATTTACCCATATCGAAAAACTCGTCGATTGCGTGGGAAAAAGTTGCGGAGAGCTTGCCTCGCACAGCTTCCGTATGAGCCTCTTCATGACGAATTTGTGAGTCCATTCCCAGACGAAGCGGATTTTTACGAACAAACAACAAGGCCAGTACGCCGATAATGACTGCAACGAGAAAAGCAGCAGCACCTCTGTGAAACGCCAGATCTGGCTGTCTTGCAAACGCAATGTATGTAGAAGATAAAACGACTGGATTGACAATCGGACCCGCTAGCAAAAAAACAATCCCCACGTGAACTGGCATCCCCTTTTGGATCAAACGACGCACGACCGGTATAATCGCACATTCGCAAACCGGAAACAAAAATCCCAGCAACGCCCCGAAGGGTAAGGCTATCATAGGATGTTTAGGCGTCCAGCGCCGCACCTGCTCTTCCGTCACGAACGTCTGGATCAAAGCGGAAAAGAACACCCCGAGCAGCACAAACGGAATGGCTTCCAACACGATACTGAGAAAAAACGTCTTGATGTCCAGCCAGCGTGGTGACCACTCGATCTGCCATCCGGAAGACCAGCTGCCCCTCCCGCTCCTAGTCAACCAAGCCGCAGCTAATCCCAACAAGAGAGCTCCGATGATTTCCAGGAAAAATCGGCGAAACTTCACAAGCATGTCTGTTCCTCCCCCCTAAATAGTAATCATTTCGAATTATATTCAGTTCGGGACAACCTTACAACGGTTTTTGCAAATAAATGCTACTAACCGCCTACCTCTTCGTACTTTTTTTTCCAATTCAGGCGTTTTATAATGGAAGAACCAACCCCCGTCCAACTGGAAAGGAGGTGGGTCCCCAAAAAGCCGCGCTTGGTTTGACGTAACTCGTGTCGAGAGCCCACATTCTCTAGACGATTGGAGGCGTCACGCATGAACCATCCTGATTTTCGCCACCTACAGACCTGCATGGAAGACGTAGCACTCGCTGCCCTGGACGAGAATAACGGTCCACCAGATCCGACTGAGTATCAATCCTTGTATGGACGCTTGCAAGATGCAGCCGAAACTCTCCCCCCTCTTTATCGGGAACACGTGTACAATCCGTTTCTTCAATCGATGGACAAGCTATCCGAGTCTGGATTCGCTGAAATGCTGAGGCGTGATCCACACAAAGAACGGGAAGCCGGCCTGTTTTGCGATATCGCCCAAGCCATTCTGCAAAACGGCGAAGCGTATGAGCGAGAAGCGACGGATGCCTTCCAGGAAGTAGTTAGCGATTTGTACGATGGCTTTTTGAGCGAGGAAGACAGGAACGGCATCAAGCCACCTGACGTGAGCCTGATTGCTCCTCTCGTCAAATGGGGACGCCCGCAATTTGGTCCGTATACGTGGACGGCCGAGGCTACTGCCCATTTCGGAATCAAAACGAGCATCGTCAATCTGCCTCCCGCAAATGCTCGACTAGGTCTGTTGGCTTGGTCGGCATTAGGTCACGAAACAGCTGGACACGACATTCTCCATGCAGATACCGGATTGTTGGGAGAATTGCAGCAAACCGTTTTTGACGCATTGGCTGACGAGCTGCATAATCGAGCGATGGCTGATTATTGGTCGCTACGGATTGACGAGACCGCCTCTGATGTACTCGGAATTTTAAACACAGGTCCTGCTGCAGGAATTGGCTTGATTGGATATTTTCGCGGTCTCAACAAGGCATACACAGGCCAAGCAACGTTGCGTAATGCAGGCCCTCAAAACGATCCCCATCCTGCAGATATTTTACGTGGTTATCTAGCTGCCGAAACCGTACGGATGCTTCACTTTGACAACGCTACGGATTGGGCTGACGCCTTATTGGAAGAAACAGATCGCGATTTGAAAGGAATCACTTTGGGCAGAACCGCACTCGATGCTGATTTGGCCAAAAAATCCGCCGCCATCGTAGCGCGTACGATTACAGAGGCACGCCTACTCAGTCTGGAAGGCCATGCTCTTGGGCAAATTCAGAACTGGCATAATGATGACGAACGAATCGTGCAAGAAATACGTTCCCACTTTTCCGGTTCGCAGACTGTCCACGACGGCATCGTTTCCGGTATGTATGCGGCACACGTAGTTGCTGCCGCTGTCACTTCAGCAGTTGCTGGCGAACTCGAGGCTCCAACCGTCTTTACGGGTATGACGACACTACTAAAAAGCATGCACGACGCAAATCCTTCGTGGGGGCCGCTCTACGTGCGCCATCGCGGCGATCTTACCCCGCATCGAATCTACTCCCGTTCTGCGAGTTAATCGGTTACTCGTTTTACAAACGAAATGCGTGCAAGCCGTTGTTTTTTCACAACGGCTTTTTCTCGCAATAACATTCAAATGATTACTTGAATATTATATTGAATCTGGTATGATTTAGTTGAAAACGATTAAGAAAGCAGGAACGCCCATGCTCGACTATGACGTTATCGTAATCGGTGGAGGCCAAGCCGGATTATCCATTGGGTACTATCTACAACAGCAAGGCCATCGCTTCATTATTTTGGAAAAAAACAAGCGCGCAGGAACGAGTTGGCGCGAACGTTACGACTCCTTAGTTCTGTTTACGCCTCGCTCGTTCAATGACATGCCTGGACTGCCCTTCCCCGGGGAACGTCACGGATTGCCTGACAAAAACGAAGTTGCTCATTATTTAGAACAGTATGCTCACTATTTTCAATTACCAATCGAACTTGGAGTCGAGGTGATACGCTTGGAGAAAACAGGCTCTCGAGGTTTCCAAGTTCACACGACAGAACGAATTTTATACGCACGTTCTGTCGTCATCGCCACAGGTCCTTTTCATGAGCCTTATTGGCCAGATCTACATATGAATGCGGATAACGATGTCGTGCAATGGCACACGGCAACCTATCGGAATGAGCAGCAACTCTCCGATGGTCCGGTACTCGTGGTAGGCGGAGGTAATTCAGGTGTGCAGATTGCGATCGAGCTTACAAAAAAACATCCTGTTATTTTGTCCATGGGGCAGTCCCGAACATTTCTGCCGCTAGCCATTTTGGGTAAGACTATTTTTACTTACATGCGCAAGCTAGGTATACTCACTGCTCCCGTCACCTCCTGGCTTGGCAAGCTCTACCACACTTTGCCGGATCCTATTTTCGGATACCAGAAGGAACTGCGACAATTGCTTCGCTCAGGGAAATTAAAGCTCTCCTCACGAACCGTTTCTCTATCTGGTCGTGTCGCTACCTTTGCGGACGGCCGTACCGCCCATGTGTCGAATATCATCTGGGCAACCGGTTATCGACCTCGATACAAATGGTTAGAGGTACCGGGAGTGCTGGACGATCAGGGACGTCCCGTTCATAACCGTGGTGTCTCCCCGACTCCAGGGCTGTTCTTTCTTGGTCTGCCTTGGCAGTACAATCGTCAGTCTGCTCTACTAGGTGGAGTCGGTCATGATGCTCACTATCTGGCAAACGAAATCACAGACTATCTTCGTTCGTAATCCTATTGTTTGGGAGGTATATATATGGGTCATCATCACGATCATGGTCACGAACATGGACACCATCATCACGGCAGAGGCGCAAGCAAACAAGCATTGCTCGTGTCTCTCTTGATTATCTCTTTATTTTTGATCGTAGAAATTATCGGGGGCTTTCTCACCAACAGCCTGGCACTATTATCAGATGCCGGCCACATGCTAAGCGATGCTTCTGCTCTCTTGCTTAGTCTGATTGCTCTGCATTTCGCTTCTCGGCCACCTTCAGCACAAAAAACGTTCGGTATGCACCGCTTCGAAATATTGGCTGCACTCATCAATGGAGTGACCCTCGTCGTGATCTCCCTGATTATCCTGTGGGAGGCGTACCAGCGTCTGCTCAATCCGCCGGAGGTCGCAAGCGGGACGATGATCATGATCGCGACAATCGGGCTATTGGCCAACATCGCTGCAGCCTTTGTCCTCATGCAGGGAGACTACAAAGAAAACATGAATGTACGAAGTGCCTACCTCCATGTACTTGGCGATTTGCTGGGATCGATCGGCGCCATTCTCGGCGGCATTCTGATGTGGGCATTTGACTGGTACATCGCCGATCCATTGATCAGTATCGTCGTTGCTATTCTCATCATGCTCAGTGCTTGGCGCGTGACCAAAGAATCGGTCCATATCTTACTGGAAGGAGCCCCCAGCCGACTCGATACCACTCACATTTCTGAGAAGCTGCAACAACTGAGTGGAGTGACAGCAGTGCATGATCTGCACGTATGGACTGTGACTTCGGGATTTGAATCGTTAACCTGCCATCTGATCGTCGAGGATGACTTGCCCAGCTATCCAATCCTGACGAAAGCTCTCTACCTGTTGCAGCATGATTTTGGGATCACCCATGCGACGATTCAGATTGAAAATTCTACCATCCAGCATGATGGTCTGCACTGTCAGGAAGGCAACCAACCAGGAACGGATCATCCACATGATTGCCACGGTCACGACCATTAGTGGCACAACGACAAAAACCATCTCCCATTACTTGCAGAGATGGTTTTTGCTCATTCTATGGATTAGTCTTCCATTGTGGACAGGTCGCCTGTCGGTAGTCCGAGCTCCCACGCCTTCAGGACGCGGCGCATAATTTTACCTGAGCGAGTCTTCGGAAGCTTGTCGCGGAATTCGATCTCACGCGGTGCAGCATGAGCAGCCAGTCCTTCTTTGACAAACTTGCGGATTTCCTCCATCAGCTCTTCACTTGGCTCGTATCCGGCACGCAACGAGATGAATGCCTTGATGATCTCTCCGCGGACTGGATCCGGCTTGCCGATTACACCTGCTTCCGCTACTGCAGGATGTTCCACCAGCTTGCTTTCAACCTCAAATGGACCTACACGCTCACCCGACGTATTGATAACGTCATCAATACGGCCTTGGAACCAGAAGTAGCCTTCTTCGTCCTTGTAAGCCGAGTCTCCAGATACGTACCAGCCTGGAATGTGGAAATACTCTTGGTATTTCGCAGGGTTGTTCCAGATCTGTCTCATCATCGCCGGCCAACCGACTTTTACAGCCAAGTTCCCCATGCGGTTTGGCGGCAGCTCATTTCCTTGATCATCGATGATCGATGCGTAGACACCTGGAATTGGCTTGCCCATCGACCCTGGCTTGATTGGCATGCTCTTGTAGTTACAGATCGTTTGGCCGCCGGTCTCTGTCATCCACCATGTGTCATGAATCCGATGCTGGAAGACCCGCATTCCCCAGTAAACGACTTCTGGATTGAGCGGCTCGCCTACACTCAAAACATGTCGCAGGTGAGAGAAGTCGTATTTTTTGACCAGCTCGTCACCAGCACCCATCAGCATGCGGAAAGATGTAGGTGCGCTGTACCAGACACTCACTTTATATTTTTCAACCGTTTCATACCATGATTCTGGAGTGAAGCGGCCACCACGCACAACGTTTGTTACGCCGTTCAACCAAGGAGAAAAGATACCGTAAGCGGTACCTGTTACCCAGCCTGGGTCAGCCGTGCACCAATACACATCGTCCTCTTGCAGGTCTAGCACCCATTTTCCTGTTTGGTAGTGCTGAATCATCGCATTGTGTACGTGCAGGACGCCTTTTGGTTTGCCTGTGGAACCAGACGTATAATGGAGGATCATTCCGTCTTCGCGGTCAACCCACTCGATTTCAAAGTCGGATGAGGCTTCGGCCATTGCCGCTTCAAAGCTAATCAGCCCTTCATTCAGCGCGTCCTTGGAACCAACGACAATCACGTGTTTGAGAGCAGGCAATTCTGATACTGGGATGCGTGGTAGCAAGGCAGGAGTCGTCACGATCGCTACGGCTTCGCTGTTTTCGAGACGATCTCGTACGGCTGCTTCCATAAATGCTTCAAACATCGGGCCTACGATCGCACCTACTTTTAGTGTACCTAAAACGCTTACATAAAGCTCTGGCGTACGAGGCATAAAGACAAATACGCGGTCTCCCTTAGCAATTCCTAGCCCGCGCAGCACGTTCCCAAACTTATTGGACAGCTCGCTCAGCTGAGCAAACGTATAGCTCTCATCACGAGTCAAATCGCTGTATATCAGGGCGGTTTTATCTTTTCGATCAGTCAAAACATGACGGTCAATTGCTTCATATGCCACATTCACCTTGCCTGTTTCATGCCAGGTGAACTGTTTTTCCACTTCAGCCCAATCAAAGTTAGCGTAGACTTCGTCGTAATTGTTCAGATTGAACCGACCATCCGTCGCCGGAATTTTTTCCACGTTCATGCTTTCACTCTCCTAGACTCCAATGGATTCTTTTTCATTCAACTTTCATAATATTTCTGCACTTTTTCTGAAATTCCTCCTGCCAATAACCTACTTATTCAGAGCAGGAATAAATCTAGTATAATGAACGTTACTCACATCATAAAGGAGATGGCACATGCAAATCTTATGGCTGATCCTTGCAGTGGCGATTGCCCTGTTGCTCATTCGCGCTTACCGCAATACATTTGATGTTCATACCTATTATGTATCCATTCCGCTTCAACCTTCTCGCCGGCTACCTGATCCTGCCCATTGGGAGCCGCTGTCCATCTTGCACCTTTCAGACTTGCACATGGAAAATTTATCGGTACAAGCTTCCAAAATCGTTGAAGATTTTTCGGATCGCACTATCGATCTGATTGCTATTACCGGTGACCTATTGGATCGGCAAAAAAACATTCCCAAAGCTGTTCAATATGTCGAAACAGTCATGACCCTTCAACCGGCTCTCGGCACTTACGTCGTATTTGGCAATCACGATTACGTCTTGTCGCCACCAAAGCTAGCCTTGCTCAAAACCGAGCTTGAGCGGATCGGTTGTCGTGTCCTGATCAATCAGCACGAAACGATTTGCCATCAGGGCCAGGAATTGCACATCATTGGGGTAGATAATTTCTCTACAGGACATAGCCAGTTGGCCAAGTCATTCCAAAAAGTTCCTGAAACGGGTGCTCGATTAGTACTCACTCACGATCCTAATGTGGTGTTACACATGAAAGACTTCCCTTACGATTATTTACTGTCCGGTCATTTTCACGGCGGACAAATACACTGGCCTCGCCCTTTTCATCTGGCCAAGATGGGCAAGCTGCCAAAGCTGAACATGGTCAAAGGATTGCATCAAGTCGATGGTCGTCCCTTTTACATCAGTGAAGGATTGGGCCAGACAGGTCTGAACGTACGCTTGCGTTCCCGTCCGGAAATAACGTTGCATACGCTTGCCGGAGCTACCTTCATCGAACATGGACAAAAAGCAGCAGCATCCTCCCCATTCCAGGAAGCTTCTGCCACACTTGCGCTTGACTAAGGTATAATGGAAGTATTTCACAAGTGTGAGACGGAGGCGCCGACATGGAACAATGGATCAATCACGCAGCGCGCATTCGGCAGGAAACAGGTCTGCCGATTGTGTATATGCAGGCCTCACCGAGCGAAGCGGAACGGATTCGGCACGAGCAGGAGCAAAAAGGTTGGGAGCTTGTAGCTGTTGCGGAGGAGGGCACCACGGTCTCGTTTGTTTTGATCGAGAGTGCTTCTTGGCATGCTTCTGCACGTGCCCTGCTCGGTCTTTTTTTCTCCCCGGCATCATCAAAATCCGAGGTGTCCCTCACAGATCAGGTTTCTACCTGGTTGCAAAGTATCTCCAGCGGTTCCCTCCTGCCCCCTCCATCACGTTTGGAGCAGCAATGGTCATGGCGTGAAAAACGAGCAGTCTTTCTCGTTGAACGCTGTAGGCCCGAGAGTACCTTGGACTGGTTTTCCTTGCAGCCATTGCTCCTCGACTTTTTCAAAGGGGAACACACATCTCTCACGTTCATTCCACTCGGTCATCTCTATTATTTACTTCTCGTCCCCATCTCCATGCTTGGAGATCAAAGCGATCCGGAAGAACATCTCGAATGGGCATCAGGATTGCACGATCTCATCGCAAATGAGCGAATGGAGCATGTCCGTCTCATGGTCAGTTTGCCGATCGCTACTCCGCTCCTTCTAGAAAAGGCATTTAGACAGCTTCTCACCCTTTCCCATGCCCTGACACAATTTCGTCCACGAGTGATGGTCGCTGGAATCTGGCACTACCCGCTGGAGCAATGGGCTACCACCTTACCCACAGAGACCTCAAAACAGCTTGCCCGTAGCATCCAATCTGAAATAACCGCTCATCCATTGACAGAGGAACAAATCGAAACGCTCGAAACGCTCTTTCGCTGTCAATTGAACATCAGTGATACGTCTCGTCAGCTTTATTTGCACCGAAATACCCTCTTGTATAGGCTGGACAAGCTCACCGAACAGACAGGACTGGATCCCAGGCAGTTTTCGCACGCCGTTCTGCTGAAGCTGTTCCTCCTTTTTCGGCAAAATTGATCAAACAATTCGTGCAATTTGACCGTAGAGGCCATCGGGGTCTGATTGATACCATACTAGACAAACATCCTTGCGATTACTCCCTTCACTAAGTCGAGGAGGTGCCGAATAAATGGCAAAGGTAACGCTCAACCACATTTATAAAAATTACGGAAACAACGTCACGGCCGTAAACGACTTTCATCTGGAAATTCAAGACCGGGAATTTCTCGTTTTGGTTGGCCCATCCGGGTGCGGGAAATCAACAACGTTACGGATGATTGCAGGATTGGAAGAAATATCGGAAGGTGACATGTACATCGGAGACAGACGAGTCAATGATGTCGCGCCCAAAGATCGGGACATCGCGATGGTGTTTCAGAGCTACGCCCTCTATCCCCATATGAATGTGTACGAAAACATGGCATTCGGCTTGAAATTGCGCAAATTTTCAAAAACAGAAATTGAGACACGCATTCAGGAAGCAGCTCGCATTTTGGACATATCTCATCTGCTTGACCGTAAACCAAAAGCATTGTCGGGTGGTCAACGGCAACGGGTCGCACTCGGACGCGCAATCGTACGTGAGCCTCAGGTGTTTCTCATGGATGAACCGCTGTCCAATCTCGACGCCAAGCTGCGGGTGCAGATGCGGACAGAAATACTAAAGCTGCACCAACGATTAAACACGACCATCGTCTACGTCACGCACGACCAGACCGAGGCAATGACTATGGGAGACCGCATCGTCGTAATGAAAGACGGATTGATCCAGCAGGTGGCGACACCGACTGAGATCTACAATCACCCGGTTAACTTGTTTGTCGCCAGCTTCATCGGCTCCCCTGCGATGAACTTTATTAAGGGTAGTGTCGTGGAGATGGAAGGTAAGCTCATTTTCGAATGTGATCATATTCAAGTCGCCTTCCCTGATGACAAAGCCAAATATTTACGAGACCATGGGTACGTAAATAAACCCGTTATTTTCGGGATTCGCCCCGAAGATTTGTACAGTGACACCCAATTCATGGAAGCCAATCCTTTCGAGAGCTTTCTGCATGCAGAAGTGGACGTTGTAGAAAATATGGGTTCAGAGTTATATGTTTACTTTCATAATATTGGCAACACCCAAATGGTCGCTCGTGTAGATGCCAGGGAAGGCATAAAGCCCCGTATGACAGTAAAACTAGGAATGGATTTGTCCAAATGTCATGTATTTGACAGCGAGACAGAACTGGCTGTATTCTAATAGCAAAGTGAAAAGGAATGTCTTTTTCTCGACATTCCTTTTTCTATTTTTGTGTGCAAAAAAATTTTATCAACCAGGTTCTGCAAAACAATGATTCTTACAGAGAAAGAGTGGAGAGGAAACAGAAATGACGTACAAAATTGTCTTTTTTGACATTGATGGCACCTTGCTAAATACCAAGCACGTCATTCCTTCAGCAACCGTGGATGCCGTCCAACGGTTGAAGCAAAACGGCGTGCAAGTCGCAATCGCCACTGGCCGTTCCCCCTACCATCTGTTGCCCATTGCACAGCAACTCGACATTGATACCTTTGTGAGCTTCAATGGCTCCTATGCCGTGAGCAAAGGAAACGTCATCCACCACACGCCTTTTGACATTGCGACATTGGCGAAGCTGGAAGGCATGGCGGATGGGAATCAACATCCGATGGTTTTCCTGAGTGCTGACAGCTGCTACGCGAATGTGATGGATCATCCGCACGTGATCGAATCGTTCGACTCTTTACGCTTGCCAGCACCATCTCACCGGCATCGTTATTGGGAGGAAGCTCCGATCTATCAAGCCTTTCTCTATTGCAACGCAGAGGAACAAGATCCGTATGTAGGGCGATTTCATGAAGTCTCCTATGTCCGTTGGCACAAACATGTATTGGACGTTTTGCCACCGAACGGTTCGAAGGCTCGAGGCATTGAAGCGACCCTGCGCTATTTCGGTTACAGCCCTGACGAGGCCGTCGCATTTGGAGACGGACTGAATGACAAGGAAATGCTTTCCTATGTCGGGATGGGAGTCGCAATGGGGAACGCGCACGAAGAGCTGAAGCCATTTGCCAATAGCATGACTCGTCATGTCGACGATGACGGCATTCATCATGGTTTAACACAACTTGGTCTGATCTAGAAGGAAGGATGTAGGTTTTTGCATGTCTTGGGAATGGTTTAATATTATCGGAACGGTCGCGTTTGTAATCAGTGGCGCTGTCATCGCTATGGAGGAAGAGTACGATCTGTTGGGTGTGATCGTACTTGGAATGGCAACAGCTTTTGGTGGGGGTATTCTGCGCAACATCTTGCTGGGAATTCCACTTACTACCTTTTGGAATCAAGGAACATTGTTTACCATCGCACTCGTCTCCATGTTCATTGTCTTTGTTCTTCCCCATAAATATATCGGCTATTGGAACCGCTGGGGCCTGTTTTTCGATGCGGTCGGCCTCTCTGCCTTTGCCATTCAGGGTGCTATGTATGCGACCCAAATGAACTACCCGCTCAGTGCGACGATTGTCGCTGCTGTGTTGACCGGAATCGGTGGCGGTATCATCCGCGATGTTCTCGCTGGCCGCAAACCGCTTGTTTTCAAAGAAGAAATCTACGCCGTATGGGCGATGGTCGCTGGAGTGGCTGTCGGCCTAAAATGGGCGACCTCTGTACCTGAGATGTATGCGCTGTTCATCGCCATTATTGTCTGCAGAATGGTGTCTGTCTATCGTGGCTGGAAGCTTCCTCGTCGCTCTCTGCGGCCCTCCACAACACCTTCCTCCATACGACCTTTAAACAATCGACTGTAAGCTTTTACCTTCATAATCACTCTCTCCATGTGCAGGATATATCCATAAGCACAAGAGGGAGTGATTTTTTTGCGCTTGGCCCCGATTGTCGTTGCGGTCGTTTTGGTCGGCCTAGTCGCTGTTCCTTATCGAATGCATCAAAATGCTGAGCAGGAACAGCGGGAGCCCCATCCTCAGGTCACCTCTGTGGAGGCGAGTATTCCCCGGATCAACTTCATTGAACAGGTAAAAGACATACGGCGAGATCTGGAAAAGAGAAGCCACATTCAGACGCTTCACCATAATCCCCGCGATCGGAGCCACTATGTGGAGCATGAAGTTGTCGTACGCTTCTCCCCACGACCCGATCAAAAGACGATTGACAAGATGGTTGCCTCCCTCGATGCCAAAATCAAGCGTGACTTTGACAAGTTCATCATCATCAAATCGCGTAGTCTGAGTACGAAACAGCTCATGAAAAAACTGGCTGAGCATCCTGATTCCGTTTATGCAGAACCCAACTTCCTGCTGCTGCCCAACCGCAAACCCAATGATCCGTACTACAGTGAATATCAATGGAACCTCCCCCTGATCGGAATGGAGCAAAGCTGGGACGTGAGCGAAGGCAGCAGTGATGTGATAGTTGCAGTCGTTGACACTGGAGTCGATATGGATCATCCGGAATTCAACGGGAAGCTCGTAGAAGGGTACAACGTACTCAATGACACCAACAAGCCACAGGATGACAACGGGCATGGCACCCATGTCTCCGGCATCATCGCGGCCAAAACGAACAATAAAGACGGCATTGCCGGAATGACCTGGAAAAGCAAGCTCATGCCGATCAAGGCAATCGGAGCAGATGGTTCTGGCTCAGCTGTAGACATTGCACAGGGCATTTACTGGGCAACCGATCACGGTGCCGACGTCATCAACCTGAGCGTTGGGAACTATACTTCCTCCGCGGCACTCAAAGAAGCATGTCGGTACGCCTATGAAAACAATGTGGTCTTGGTTGCAGCATCCGGAAACGACGCGTCAGATCAGCCCAGCTATCCAGCTGCTTACGAGGAGGTTCTGTCTGTAGCGGCGGTTGACCACCTCAAGGAAAGAGCTGATTTCTCGAATTTTGGTGATTACGTAGACGTAGCCGCACCTGGCGTGGACATCCCTAGCACGTATATTTACAGCGACTATGCGTCTTTGTCTGGAACATCCATGGCTTGTCCTCATGTTGCAGCACTGGCCGCATTAGTCCGTTCCGTTCATCCCGATATGAAAACGCATGATGTGATGGAACTGATTCGAAAATCGGCGCTAGATCTCGGTCCCCCAGGGCACGATCAGTTGTACGGATACGGTATGATAGACGTCAGTCGCACAATCAAACAGTTGCGTACAGAACCAGCAAAAACCGAGCAGCCACCTCAAACCATCGGGGGTTTGTTAAATAAATACCTGCTGCGTCTGCGTTTCGGAGGCCAATAAGTACATCTTCGAGGAGGAACTACTATGAATGCTGGCATCGTATTTGCCCATGAAGGAGAAAGCAGCTTTTGCCATGAGATACTCGCACGTGTGACTCAAGCGCTAGATAAGCAAAACATTGAATACAAGCTGCGCGATCTTTATAAAATGAAGTTTCAGCCTGTATTTCAGGCCGAAGACATGCGCTTAGTCGAACAAGGGACTGCTTCTCCAGATATTCTGGAAGAACAGGAACTGATTAAAGACTCTGAACTTCTCATTATGATCTATCCGGTGTGGTGGTGGTCCGAGCCTGCCATTTTGAAAGGCTACATCGATCGCGTTTTCACCGATGGATTCGCTTTTCGCTATGAAGAGAAAGGGCCGGTCGGTCTCTTAACGAACAAGCAAGCGATTGTCTTTACCACCACTCGTGCATCGGCAAAGGAAATGGCCACTTCCGGCATGGACGCCGTCGTCGAAAAGCAAATCGTCGAAGGTACCCTGCAAATGCTCGGATACCGCGTCGCTTACCACAACTTCGCTGCCGTTCCCGACGTGGAAGATGGCGCCCTCATCAATATGCTGAAGCAAGTAGAGGAACGGATGCTCCACATTCGTCAGCCAGTTGGCGTATAAGGCTGCATCATTTTACAGAAAAGGAATGCAAGGCGGATGTCCGTCTTTGCATTCCTCCTTTTAAAGAGGCGCAGGTATCTCAGCAAGATTCGGGCGAAACGGACGGATCCAGAACCTCCAGGATCCTCTTACAAACAGAAATGGATAGAGATTCAGATTATCCCTGAACCCCTATCCATTCTTGTTTTCCTTATCAATCATGATGCATCGTTTTCACATGCTGATCTTGTTACGCCTGTGCTTGTTCCTTTTGCATCCGTTTTTTGGTAATGTAGTCCGTCTCGTAATATTGCAGATCTTCACGCATTTGTTCAAATACCTTTGACAATGCGAGCGTCAGTTGTTGCAATTCAGGCGTGACCTGCTTGCGGAAAATGATCGCATCTTGTCCAGTATACGAATAGCGACCGTCTTCATCGTAGACCTCGCCTTTTGGGTAGTAGAAGTTATTAATACAGGTATGGTATACCTGATACAACACTTCCTCGGCAAACTCCTCATTAAATCGTGCTCGGCGCAGGGAAACCCCCAGCCTATCGTACGCATTCTCGCAGTAGACAAGTAAATGGCGCAGGTCTGAAAGGTAGTTGCGGTAGTAGGATTCGTACTCTTCCGGATCCCCGGACTGAGAAACTAGGCTTGACAAGGTTACCTGGTTCAAATAGCGTTCCACTTCCATGCTTACCTTTTTCAACTTGGTGTACGTCTCTTCGCACAATTGCTTCAAATGAGTCGCTGACATAATGTCCCCCTTGCGTTGAAGAATCTGCCTTTTTTAAGTAAGTATAAAGGAAAGATTCTTTATAACACAAGGTTTTCTTTTCTCCAAATCTCTCCTTACACGGTCGCGGACCCACTCACTTTTTCCACTTTTTTACTAATTTGTAACAAGTAAATAACGTACGCTGCGAACAGGCCCAGTACGGTCATGAAGCATAAAATGAGGAGATCGGATGTAACCGCCGACAAGCCATGTCCCTTGGTTAAAATTTCCCTCACGCCGTGCAAAAAATACGTAAGCGGCAAAGATTTTCCGATGGCTGCCACCGCGGTCGGCATGGACATGAAAGGCCATGTGAAGCCCGACAGCATAAAGGATGGAACCGCGATAAGCATCGCTGTCTGCGTCGCCTGCAACTGGTCTTTGGAGAAAAACGAGATCGCATAACCAATCGACAAAACCGCCAAATTAAACGCGCTCGCGATGAGCATGAGATTAATCGTGCTGCCGTAATACGGGATTCCAAACACTTTTAGGAGCAGCGTGAATCCGATGAACATATTGAGCGTTCCGGCCAAAAAGTATGGGAGAATCTTGCTAGCTGTAATCGCCCAGAAGCTGTTGTTCGCCATGGTGTCGCGCCAGGTCCCCGCTTCTTTTTGCTGGGTGACCGAGATGGCAATTCCCAGGAACAGGACTTGCTGCAGGACGGTTCCGGCCAAGCCAAACACCATAAAGGACATGTAGCTAAACGTCGGATTGTACAAAACCCGATAGCGGTAGTCGATGCCTGTGTAGAGGTTTTTCCCTTCCTCTCCCCAGCCTCCATGCGCTTCCAGTTTCTTGAGCGTAGCCCCCGCTGAGACAGTCTTGACTACCGTACTGGCAGTTCTTACAGCCGTGTTGGAGATCATCATGTTACTGCCATCGATGACAGTCAGCACTTCCGCCTCCCTACCTGCTTTCACGTTCTTTTCCAGATCCGGCGGGATGATGAGCGCGACGTTGGCTTCCCCCTTATCGATGAGGTTCATTGCCTCTTCCTCTGTACCGACAACAGAGTTGATCTGAAACGTCTGGTCAACTTCAAAAGCACGATACAGCTCGCGACTCAGTTCTGTCTGGTCAGCATCCACCATTACGGTAGGGATGTGCATCACTTTTTTCTCGCTGTAGAGAAAACCGAACAGAGTCAAATACATCAACGGAACGATGAAGATGATAGTGCGAATTGTTTTATTGGTAAAAAGATTTTGCCACTCGGTCCAAAAGAGCCGGGAGAAATTACTCACCGTTACCAGCCCCTTCGACATTCCACTCTACGGTCAGACCCGGACGTAATTCAGGATCCGTTACGAGCATTTTTACCTGGAACGAGCGTATATCGCGGTCACCCAATTCTTGTGTCGCCTTTTTCACAGCAAAGTCTGCTGCTGGTGCTACTGTAACTACTTTTGCCTCCACATCGCGTTTCAAGGCAGGTACGTACAATTTAACTGCTTCTCCTGCTTTGACTGCAGACAGCGCGTATTCATTGACATAAAACTTCACGTAGTTGTCCGCTTTCGACTGGATGGTCAATACGGTGAAGCCTTGTGCAACCAGTTCACCTTTTTGGACAGCGACCGACTTCACGATCCCACCGACAGGAGCTGTCAGTTTCGCATTGTTCAGGTACGCTTCGATTTCAGCCAAGGCCCCTTTTGCCTGTTGCACACCCGCTTCAGCTGATTTCACATCCAGCTCTTTCAGGCCAACCTGACCTCTAGCCGATACTGCCTGTTTATACGCAGCCTTTGCTTGATCGAGCTGTGCCTGTGCTGCGTCTACTTGTTCACTTCGCGCACCCGATTGCGCCATTTTCAATTGCTCAACGGCCGCTTTGTTTTCTGCAGTCGCTTGCTGATGCTGCATCTGGGCTTCTTCCACTTTCACTTGAGGGACAGCCCCTTCAGCCAACAGCTTTTTCATCCGTTCCAGATTGGTAGCTGCGATCTGCTTGGCGGTTTCAGTCGCCTGCACCTTTGCCTTCAACTGAGAGATTTCTTCTGCCCGCGCTCCGTTCTTGTTTGCTGCCAATTGTGCTTGGGCTGAGCTGACGACTGCCTGCGCTTGATCGACTTGTGCGCCGCTCGAGCTGTCCGTCAAAGAAACTCCTTTTTTCGCCTGCTCCAGCTTGACTTGTGCCAGATGATAAGCCGCTTCAGCTTGTTCCTTTTTCGCCAGGAGCTCTTCACTGTTCAGCGTCGCAACTAATTGTCCTGCTTTTACTTCATCGCCTTCTGCCAGCGTGAGCTGCTCGATGGAGCCTCCCATTTTAAAAGACAGATCGACTTCCGTTCCCTCGATCACGCCTACGAGTTTATCCGCTCGTTGACCTGATACATTTCCAACCCCCGGTCCAAATAGTACGGTCCCCAATACTGCAATGCCAGCAACAAAGCCAGCCACCCCGATCCATGCACGTTTGTTCATCTAGTTTTTCCCCTCTTTTGTATATACTGATTTTTCTTTTATCCTGATCACTTCTGTAAAATGCCCGCCAGCATGTTGCGCAGCGTCAGTCGACCTGCTTCACTCTGCAGCGGTTCTTTGCGAAACTGCTTGCGCAATACGGTGAAGCCAATCATGCCAAAAAGAGCCGAAGCCAACGTCCGAATCTCGGCATCTGCCCGGATGTAGCCTTTTTGTTGCAGATCCGTCATGTAGTTCTCCATGGTCGTAAAATATCCGGTCAAGAGCTTTCCGACCATCTGATCCCGTTGTTCGTCACCTGTAAAAAAGCTCAGGAGTAAAAAACAGAGCTCCTGATTTTCGGAAAAGAAGCGAAGATGCTCATCCAACACACTCATCATGCGGTCTTCCAGCGACAATTCTTCTTTTTGCATGACACTGTCTACATGGTAAATCAGCATCTTCACGCCTTTTTCAATGACGTACAAGAACAGCTCTTCCTTCGTAGAAAAATGGTAATAGAGCGTCCCTTTTGCGACTTGCGATACCTCGGCGATCGTGTCCATCGAAGTTTCACTAAACCCGTATTGGGCGAACGCAGTCAAAGCTCCCTGTGCAATCTGGTCTTTTTTTGCTGATGCCATCACTCCCATCCTCCTTTTCTTTTTGAACTGACTGGTCAGTACAAAAATTGGTGTAAGACTCCTTCCTAGTTTTGTCAAGCATGCGTGTTTTTATGGGAGACTTTTGGTATGGTGGTCAATCATACAGTGGTGGAGGGGAGGAAAAAGGGGAGCCCCTTTTTCCTCGACCAGCTTTGGCTCATCCACATACCTTTTCTTGTGAGCCTTCCACGAAGATACTTTGAGAAAAACCCTTCGTGGGATAATGCCATAGAAGAACGAAAGTATGGTTCTCCTTAATCAATTGCTCCCCTGACACGTCGAGCTGACACATTTGACGACTCGTTATTCTCTTGATTCACCCATGTCCTTCGAAGCTCAACGATTGGGAAATAAAGCTTTTGCTCCCTTGTCCCTTGTAATACCCGGTGGCTAGAAACCACAAGCTCGCAGGAGAAGCTGGTTTCCAGGCGGAGCGACTCCGGATCGGAAACCTGCTTCTCCCCACATCCGCTATGTTGGACTCTCCATGTTTTTTATATTTTTCGTGATCCCTGATACTCTTAAAAAAGACCGCTTCATGGCGGTCTTATCTCGTCATAATTTTTTGATACGTTTCCTGTGTTGCAGTCATTGGGGCTACCCCGAGTTGTTCTTGCAGCTTCGTTACACATTTTTCGTACCAGCGTATCGCTTGCGTCCGATTGTTTAACTGATAATAGGCGGTCATCAACAAGCGGTATGCTTCTTCCCAGCAGTCATCGACACGCAAGATCGCTTCACACCAGCGAATGACACCCTCCAGCCGATTGTCCTCCAGCCTGATTTTTGCCAGTCGCTCTGCTCCACGCAGGAACAGTACCTGTAATCGCTCTCGCTCCTCGACACACCAATCGTCATAACGGCATTCTGGCAAATAGTCACCTTGGTAATAGCTGAGCCCTTTTTCGAGCAAAATGGCAGCTTGTCTCGAATCTGCCTCAGCCATCCCTAGCGTGACCAGCTTTTCGAACTCCTCGACGTCGATGTGGTACCCGGAGGCCAGGTTAAAGCCGTAGGAGCTCCCGTGCCTTTGAATGAAAAACGTATCGGCACGGGCAGCCCGATTCGGCTCCAAGGCTTTGTTCAGCGCATTCAGAGCCACCTTGAAGTCACGGATGGCTGATTCCTCATCGCTGTCTGCCCACAACCGGTTCATGATTTCCTCACGCGCCAGAAGATGCTGTCGTTTGGTCAGCAACAGCTGAAACAAGAGCTTGGCTGTTCCACGTTGCCACGCTTTCTCGCTCAGCTCGTGCTCGCCTAGCCAGACACGGAATTGACCCAGCGTCTGAATCCTCAGCGTATAACCCGGATGAAACGTAACGTTTTGCAGGCCCAAGTCATTCAGCAGCTGCGAGACGTAATCCGGATATACTTGCCGTCGTTCTGCTTCGATCAAAACTGGCATGAGCTGCTGGACGTCTTGCAGGGTAAGCATAGTCGGCCTCTGCAGCAGAAAGTGATATTCGCCCGTTTGCATCAGGGACAGGGCCTGCGTGACAGCGGGTACAAACAGCTCCCATTGCTTGTTGCGGTACGCCAGAAAGCTGAGCCACAGCTGACAAGTCACTACGCCATAGCTGTCGCCACAAAGACTGAGGCGTTCTGCACAATCACGGAATACTTCCAGTGCCTCTCTATCCTTGCCGTAAGCGGCATACGCGATTCCGATAGCCATGCGGACCAGGCTATTCAGCCAATCATCCCGCATCGCTTCTGTTTCCTGCATCCCTCTTTTTCCGTACTGGAGGGCCAGATCCAGTGCTTTTTCCCTGCCATGAAGCAGCGTGAGCCCCAGCAACGTCTCTGACTTTCCACGAGTGGACTGCAGATCTTCCATCATGAGCAGACCTTTTTCGTACAGCTGCCTGATTTCTTCTGCGGGAAGCTGTTGGCTGATCAAGGCAGCGTGTGCTTTTCGGACATACCCATTCGCCTCCACAAAAGGAGAATTGGCAGCGCGCCCCAGCTCAATTGCTGTTTCAGCTGCTTGCCATCCCCGCTCCCATTCACCATTCAGCGCGTACACAAAGGACAGCAACAACGAGGTTTCCCGATAGGATCGAGTCAGCTTAGGGTGCTTGTTTCGCTCCGCCAAAGATTTCTCTTCCAGCAACTGAATCGAGGATTGCAAGCGACCTGTCCGAAATAACAGTCGGGATTCCAGCTCGACCTCTGTCAGCTGTTCGAGCTCCTGACTTCGTCTGTACCATTCTGCCGCCTGTTTTGCATCTCCCCGGTTGGTGTAGATTTCTGCTAGCAAGCGATAAAGACGCGGGGCCATCTCCTGCCCCTGCTCAGCAGGTGGCAGCAGGTCGATCGCTTGCTTCAACAGTGTTTCTGCCCGAACCCCTTGGACACTGTCGAGATGGACGCGAGCCATCCCTTCCAGACCTCTGCATGAACCGACCTGGTCGAGCTTGCTTGCACACAGCTCCAGAAAATGCTCGTACGACCCAAACGCCTTTATATAGTGGCAGCGGTAGCGCTCGACCTCTGCTTGATAAAACCACAGCCTATGTTTTGCTTCCTTGATCGAATCTGGCAAGAGCGTGATCCAATGATATAGGACTTCGAGCTTGCCATCCGTCAGCAGTCGTTCAGAGGCCTGACAGAGCCACTCTCCCAGCACATCCCATTTTTCAGCCAGCTGTAGATGCTCGAATGCTTTCCCTTCTTCTCCCTTACGCCTGTACCAGACTGCCGCTTCTTCGTTCACATGTAAATAAAGCTCTCTGTTCGACGCGAGCTTACTCGCCAGCAACCTGTGAAAGAGTGGATGAAAGGATTGCTTTCCCTGTTCGTCGACTGAGATAAACAAATTGCGCTGATGGACGCCAGAAAGTAGCTCTACACCTTCTTCCCCCAAAATCTGACGACAGTCTTCCTCTTCAAATTCTTCGAGCACTGCGCATTTCATCAAAAAGAGCTGTAGCTGCTCATCCAATCGCTGCCATACTTCTGCTTCCAGTAAGTGCACCAGACGCGCCAAGTCCCGCAGACTCTCCGAGACCGTAGCACCGCCGGACATTTTTTCCCCCAGAAACCGCAGCGATAATACCCAGCCACGGGACACCTGCTCGATGCGATCCCACTCTTCAGCTGTCAGCCAAACGTCATATTCATCCTGAAAAAAGGCCTCGCTGTCTTCACGGGAAAAAATCAGATCCTCCGATGTGATTGCCAGGGACTCTCCTCGCGCATTCCATAATTCCAGCTCGGGCCATGACAGCCTGGCGCGGGACAAAATGATCAGCTTTAGATGATGAGGAAGCTGTCCTGCCAGTTTCCGAACAAAGGCGTCTACATGACCGGCTTTCTCTATATAGTGATAATCGTCCAGAACGATCATATAGTCTTTTTCCGTCTGCAACTGTAACCATTCGCGCACGAACAGCTCTGCCATCCGCTGAGGCTCTAGTTCCTCGCCGGAAGCTATCGCCAGCTTGTTTACAATGGATTCCCCAAAATGGGGTAAGATTCGCCGCACGCTCTCCACCAAGCCGAACAAAAAAACGGATAGCTGTTCGTCACCCTCCGTCAGGTAGTACCAGCACGCATCCAGCTTGTTGTCATACAAATAGGCAGCGACCGTCATCGTTTTCCCGTAACCGGTTGCAGCATGCACCAGACAAAGCGGGACGTGGTGCAGCAAACGCAGCTTTTTTGCCAAAGAGGGACGCCTCAGCACATAAGGCTTTGGTCGGGGTGGGGTTATTTTTGTGATCGAGACCTGCGATGTATACATGGACTGCACTCCTTGCCGTTCTCCTTCTCTCTCTCGTTACTTTCCCCATTTTGTGCTTCTTTTCCTGCCTAGCAAGCCGTTTACACACTAAAAAGCCCACCCGGTCATCCAGGTGGTGCTTTGTCAGTCGATGAGATTATAGCCTTTGATCGTATAACCAATGTCATTGATCAAGACTTGGAATGCTTCATCACTTACAGGTTCACCGCGTATGATCCGCTCGTGCAGATCCGCAATCCTGTCATACAGCGCGCGGCTGGTGGATACGTACATAATGTTATACTGCGACTCCGTCTGTAACCGGACCCTCATCCTGTCCACCACGCGTTTTTGGAGAGCGTCTGTGTGACCATTGTCGTTCCGTACGATTTTGCCAGGAGTATAGGGAATCGTTGGTCTTGGATTCACTTCATTCGGTTTTGGGGTATCTACTGGTAATACACCGACCAGCAGAGTGTCCTTGTAAGCCAATACTTTGATATCGACGACACCAGGGATATTTTCCGCATGCCTCTCCAGCAAAGAAACCAGATGCGGCTCTCTTCGGTGAACGTACTTTTGAGTGATCATGGCCGCTGGTCCCTTATCCAAACCTGCATTGTCATTGCGATAGTTAATGCCGTATGATTCGTATTTCGCCTGATTGCCGTTCATGTCCTCCGAACCCTGTTCTTTGTTTGGCGAACAGCCTGCGACCAAGCCAGCGAGTATCATCATCGCACAGATTCCCACTTGAATTCGTTTCAACAAAAAACACCTCCTTGCACATAGTGTGGTGTGCAGGAGGTGTTCTTACTCAATAAAAGAATACCTAATTACTTACAAATTCGCCCTCGAATGTATCGGCTTTCCCGTCTTTTTCCGCTTTCAGCGTAAAGTTGCGGATACCGTCGTACGTGTCCTTGTTGAACTCAAAAGTTCCGTCTGATTTTACATCGACTTCAAACGTGTTGTCCTCCAAAGTGACAGTAACCTCACTGCCTGGCTCTACCGTACCACTTACCCGATACAGTCCGATCGTGGCAATAGTAAATGTCTTCCCTTTAATGGTAGTGCGGTCGATCAAATTCGCAGCATTTGCTTCTGGCTGCTTTTGCTCTGTGCTCGTGGTTGGCTTTTCAGTCGACGCGGTTGGCTGGGAAGACTGCTCGTCCGCAATGAGAACGGTTTGCGTTGCTTGATCCCAATTCACATTGTAAGTCAATGCTTCCGCGATAAAGCGCACTGGAACCATTGTACGTTGATTAATGATCTGAGCCGGTACATCCAGGTTAATGGTTTGTCCATTTTTCTTGGCAATTTTTTGAGTCACGACTAGACGAACATTGTTGGTTCCTTTGTTGATCGTCACGGTTCGCGTTTTTTCGTTCCAATCGACATCGAAGCCTAGGCTTTCCGCAATTGGTCGAATAGGCACCAAAGTACGACTTTCACGAATCACAGGTTTTTGGTCAGGGAATACGATCGCCTTTTTATTGTATTCCACTTTAATGGCAGCCGGCGCAGCTGCGGCGGAAGCAGAAAAAGCTGCCACAGGTACGAGAGCAAGCGCCAGTACGAGCGAGGCTAATTTTTTTAGCATGTTGTCCACTCCATTTCAAAAAGATTCACATGGTTCTAAATCTACTATAGGACGTTTGTGGATGCAAGGAATTCCAGCTATGAAAAACAGGAAAACTCCGGGATATAATCGAGGGAATCGGTTGTCTTGAGCCAGATTTCCTCGTCCCTTTGAACTATTTTCAAATTGTTACAAAAATGAAACCATCTTACATCAAAAAACCGTTACAATAGGACATACAACGACGAAATTTTCATTTTGAAAGAGGCAATGACGATGAAAAAAATGATTCCGTTCCTCATCCTCGCACTCATCTTGAGCATGATTCCTCCAGGTGGAAGTTCTGCCAACACCGCTGCCATACAATTAGGAAGCGATGTACTGTTCGATCAATTCCATTCCTTGATTGATGGTAAAAAAGTAGGACTCGTCACCAACCAGTCTGGTGTCAACAGCCTGGGAGTAAGTACGATTGATTTATTAAGACGAGATCGTTCTGTAAGTCTCGTAGCCTTGTTCACCACAGAAAACGGATTGGACGGCAAGGGAGAAGCAGGTAAACCGGTTGTTACCTACACACATCCGGTATACGGAATCCCCGTCTACAACTTGAATGAAACGAATCGAGTACCCACCCAGGAAATGTACGCCCATATGGATGTACTGCTCGTCGATCTGCAAGATACTGGTGCACGTATGAATCCATACATAACAACCTTGCGTGATTGCATGACAGCAGCAAAACAGCTGGGGAAACCGGTCCTCATACTCGACCGCCCCAATCCCTTGGGAGGGAATCTCGTAGATGGCCCGCTGCTTGAGCCAGCTTTCAACTCCTACATCGGCGCGGATACGTTACCGATGGCTCACGGCATGACTATTGGTGAACTTGCCCTGTTCTTCAACCGGAACATTGGTGCAGACCTCACTGTCATTCCGATGCAGGGCTATACGCGCTCCATGCTCTTTCATGATACCGGGCTGACCTGGCTTCCAAACGGCACACATCTCCCTAGCCTGACTGCCGTTTTCGGATACATGGCGACGGGTGTGAGCGAAGGCACAGCGCTCCGGCAGGAAGACAACTATTCCTGGATCGGTGGGGAAGGAATCGTAGCCAGCCAATATGCCGACCTGATGAATGCCAGCCTGCTGCCCGGAGTTGTTTTCTTGCCGGAGACCAAGGGAACCGCTGGAGGAGTTAGACTCCAAATCACTGACCCCCAACTGTTCAATCCTGCAAAAACAGGGATCTATGCTTTGGCCCTTGCACGACAGCTGAACCATTTTCCGATCCCCAAAAGCACGGAAAAAGATATCACGTTGTTTGACCGAATGATGGGAACAAACAAAATCGGATTTGAATTGGAACAAGAAAAGAAACCGCAGGACATCGAAGCATCGTATGCGAAACAACTGATGAGCTTCAAAGAGCAGCGCAAGGCATTTCTGATCTATGGAGACGAGCCATACCAACCACTTAAGCCGATTCATAACAAGCCGACTGTTTCACCGCAGCCACAAAAACCCCAGCCTGAGGTGAAGCCTGCAACACCAGCGGAAACAAAGCCAGCAACGACTGTGAAGCCTGGCACACCAGCGTCCCCCAATCCGGGTACGTCGAGTACAAGCGTTCCAGCCAAGCCTGCACAGCCTGCTGTGAAGCCACCTGTGACTACACCTGCAGGTAAACCGCCAGTAAAACCGCCCGCTTCCAAGCCAGCAAATCCTGCGACCGATAAAGTTGCCTACCTGACGTTTGACGATGGGCCTTCACCTGTGACTCCACAAGTGCTCGATACATTAAAGATGTTCGGAGTCAAAGCTACCTTCTTCATCGTCGGACGCAATGTCACAGGTCAAGAAGCGATCCTCAAGCGGACGCTCGCGGAAGGTCATGCGATCGGTGGTCATACCTACTCTCATGACTACCGCATCGTATACAAGAGCATGGAAGCTTTCTTTGCGGATCTGGAAAAAGGAAATGACATGATTGAAAAAGCAATCGGGATCAGACCCACCATATTCCGTTATCCAGGCGGCAGTACTAATACGGTGAGTCACAAGTATCAAGATCCGAAGGTGTACAATCAGTCACATCCGGTCATGAACGCCATCAAAGCTGAGTCGAATAAACGGCAGTACACCTTCATCGATTGGAACGTGACAAATGGCGATGCCCGAAGCAATAAATACACGGCTCAAGGAGCACTGGCAAACATTAAGCAGCAGGTAAAAAGCCAAAAGGAAATCGTCATCTTGATGCACGACACCAGTACCAAAAGCCCGACTGCTCAAGCACTCCCAGAAGTTATTACGTTTTTGAAATCAAAAGGATATCGCTTTGATGTCATCAAACCGGAACACCCGACTGTGTCTACGGTCAAATAGGTCCCTTCACTACCTGCGCAAGAAAGCCCGCTCTCGGTCGTCCAAACCAAGAGCGGGCTATTTTTATGGGGTTCGCGATTGTTATTGAGTAGCGAGAACGTCGTAACGCAAACGAAGCTCCCGTTTTAAGATTTTTCCGCTCGGATTTCGAGGCAGGTTATCGGCAATAACTACGTATTTGGGGGCTTTAAACGTCGAGAGGCGATCTTTGCAAAACGCCAGCATCTCCTCTTCTGTCAATGTTTCCCCTGCTTTTGGCACGACTACCGCAGTGACTGCCTCGATCCAATACGGATGCGGAATTCCGATGACGGCGACCTCGGAGACCTTTGGATGCAAGTAGATCATTTCCTCCACTTCCCGGCTCGCCACATTTTCTCCGCCAGACTTGATCATATCCTTTTTCCGGTCGACCACGGTAATGAATCCTTCGGCGTCCATTATGCCCAGATCCCCACTATGGAACCAACCGCCCAAGAATGCTGCCTGTGACTTTTCCGGATCACGGAAATAGCCAATCATGGCATGACTCGTACGGTGTACGATCTCACCGACACTGCCACGAGGCACTTCGTTTCCTTCGTCGTCCACGATCTTTGTCTCCACGTTGAGTGCGGGCTTCCCAGCCGAGCCAGCCTTGCGGATTTGCTCTCCCGGTTTTAACACCGTTGCGAGTGGAGCCACCTCTGTTTGTCCATAGAAGTTGTAGAACTGGGCATCAGGTAGACGTTGATTCAGCTCTCTTAAGACTTCGATCGGCATGATCGCTGCACCATAGTAGCATTTCTTCAAGGAACTGAGATTGCGCGAGGCAAAATCCGGTGAGCGCAGCAACGCGATCCAGACAGTAGGCGGGCAAAACAGCTGCGTCGCCTGAAAGGTTTCTACTGACTCCAGCATGATCGCTGGTGTCGCCGCTTCCAGGATGATACCGCTTCCACCCAAGTATATGTATGGCCCTAAGAAACAGTGCAATTGGGCGCTATGAAACAAGGGTAGTGCATGAATCGCCACATCCTCTTCCTTCATGTCGCCCTCAATGATCGTACTGACATACTCCGAGATGATGCTCTTGTGCGTGAGCATGACCCCTTTAGGCTTGGACTCCGTTCCACTGGTATACAGGATATGAGCAACATCCTCGTCGTCGAGCTCCACATCCGGCTCCTGCTCGTCCGCCCCCTCGATCATAGAACGAAACGGCAACCACTCTCCGACCTGTGCTGCGGGCTTGGAGATCAGCGACAACACTTTAGGTACCACGCCAGACAGCCCTAATGCCCCCTGTGCGAGCTCTTGGAACTCAGGAGATACAAAGACCGCACTGACCTCGGAGTGGCCCAGAATGAAAGCTACATCCTCATTGTTCAGCATGAAGTTGATTGGTACCATGATGATGCCTGCTTTGGCCAAGGCGAAGTTGAGGATAACGAAGTCCATCGAGTTGCGGGAGAGGACCGCCGCCCGCTCTCCTTTTTGCAAGCCATGGGAAATCAAGGCATGCGCAGCTTGGTTGACGATTCGATCGAGCTGACTGTATGTAAGCATTTCTTCTTCAAATTGAAGAGCCGTCTTATCAGGAAAACGCCCGTGACTTCTCCTGAGAATATCACCTAACGTATTTCTCCTTACTCGCTTGGCCTCGATCATGTCCACGCCTCCCTATTTCGTTTCCTCCTAGTATACAATGTTTTTAATATTATTAGTATATTCTGATATTTTTAAACAAAAAAGACGGCAGCTCCGTCTGCATTTTTGAAGCTGCCGCAGGGCCCCAAGAATCAATCGAGTCCTTACCTACAGGATATATCATAATGCCTCATTCATCGACATTGATTCTTCTGGATTTTAAGGAAAAAAACGGTGATGAGATGGCCTGAGCTTTGATAACTCTGATTCGGACAAAAAAAACTCCAACCGGTAAAGGTTGGAGATAAGGGATAGTACGTTAAGTACTACGTGAATACATTTAAGATACACGATTTTCACCCTATTGCATACAAGTATATGTAGGTAATAGCACCTAAAACAGGTAAAAAAAAGCGACGACTCTCTGCACTGATTAGTTCGCCGCAAGTTCCCCAGATGTTTTTACTAGATGATTTCCTTACAAATCCATTATGCATCTGGTAGACTGATGGTTCCACAAGTAAATGTTGGTATCTCAGGAAGATTGAAGGAATCGCTGCAACTCGCTGAAAATCAAAAACGTCCCGTGCATGGGCCTCGTAAAAGCACCCGAGCAACGGAACGTAAATTTGCGTAAGTATGGCGGAGGGAGCAGGATTCGAACCCGCGTGAGCTTTCACTCTAACGGTTTTCAAGACCGCCCCGTTATGACCACTTCGGTATCCCTCCACGTTTCA
>JARDZO010000181.1 GCA_029240815.1 Brevibacillus sp. | reverse complement strand
GGGATATGCACATCGATCCACGGCTGGAGAAGTATCGGAATCAGATTACTTGGGCAGATAAAATCGTTTTCGTGTATCCAATCTGGTGGGGACGACCACCTGCCATGCTCTTGGGATATATCGACCAGATGTTTGCTTCCGATTTTGCCTACAGAGACAAGAAGGGACTGCTGCCTGAAGGCTTGCTTGCGGGGAAGTCGGTCGTGTGCATTTCGTCGATGAAAGGGCCCACGCATTATCCGTTGTTTTGGCTAAATAATGCTCACAAAATCTTGATGAAAAGAGCCTTGTTTCAATTTGTAGGGATGAAAAAGGTGAAGTTCTTTGAGTTTGGGAACATGGAGAGTCCGAAGGGGAGACATGAAGAGAAATTAGAGCAGGTCTATCGGTATTTCAAAGGAATTGCTCAGTAAAAAGGAAAAGACCCCCTTCACCAAGAGGAGGTCTTTCTGGCCCGTGAATCAGGAGCGAACCGATTCATACAAGGAAGCGGTGTCAGTAGTCTCAAACAACAAAGCTGCATGGCTTTCTAGACAAGCGACCATTTTGTCATACAAGGCATTGCCAAAGCTAAGGCGCTTTACTCCCCACGTACGGAGCAGCTTGCCATCTGTAAGGCCAGGCAATGATAGAACATTTAGAGGTGCAGCTACTTGGGTAGCGATTGCTCGGATGTCCGCCTCGTCCTTTACTCCAGGAACAAAGATTCCGCTGGCTCCGCTCTCCACATATACTCTGGCTCGATCGATCGTTTCCGCTAGCGGATCTTCTTTTTGAAAATACGTATCGATCCGGGCGTTGATATAAAAGTCGTGAAAGCCGCTGTTATCGAGCGCGGTCCTGATTTTATGGAGAAGGTCACCGTGCTGGGCGATGTCCCGCAAGCCTGCCCGGTGCTTGAGCGAATCTTCCAGGTTGATGCCTGCGACTCCCACATTTGCCGTCCGCAACACATTCTCGATGATAGCAGGAGCATCCTCCCCATAGCCTGCCTCGATATCAGCAGTCACCGGAATCTGCACATGCTCGACAATCCTTTTGATGATAGCTAGATGCAGGTCAAAATCTATTTTTTCTCCGTCTGTATAGCCGAGTGCGTGTGCGATTCCCCAGCTGGTCGTACCGATTGCTTTGAAACCGCCTTTTTCCAGGGCGCGTGCAGAGGGGATGTCCCAGGCGTTGCCCAAAAACAGTAAGTCATCGGAATGATGGAGGGCATGGAAATGCTGAATCGTTGTCATGAAAACACTCCTTGGTTACGGGGATGATTTAGCCTTTCGTTAATTCCATGCCTTGGCACACCTGGTTTGTATCGGAGCGCCCGAGACGCAATTCCCACAACTGTTGACCGCGATGGAAAAATGGGTAGGCGATAAAGGTCAGCAGCATGAGAATGGCAAAGATGACAGGACCTTGTCCGAAGCCCAACAGGTTGAGTAAAATTCCCCCGAACCACGCGCAGGCGCTCTGACCGATAAAGGCAAAGCCACTCGCACCGTAGTAGGCTCCTCGCAAATGACTGGGGGCAATTTCCCCGATCAGCACATCGCCAATGACAAAGCTCAAGATCTCACCCGCCGTAAAGACAACCATCGAAAGGGCCAGCAATGCCAGATTGTCAAAGAGTCCGAATCCGAACAGACCCAGCCCGAACAAAAGGCAACCAGCCTTCAAGGCCGTCAGGGAAGAATAACGCTTCATCAGCTTTGCCAGTGGGTATTGCAGGATTACGACAGAGAGCGTGTTGATAATAAACAGAAATGAATAGGCTTCGACCCGATCGTGACCGATAAACTGCGACAAAGTCGTATCGAGGTGTGAATAGGCTCCTGCCAGAAAGACGTTGCCCAAGAGAAAATAGAGGAACACCTTATCCGTAAAAACAATGCGGATCATTTGATTCATCGGGGTGGTTCCAGACGACTTTTCCTGGAGCTCGTGTCGGAATGTGAGCATGAAAACGACCAGGACGATTGCGTAGATGGCAAAGATGGCGGCACTGACGTAAAACGGCAAGAGCGAGGAAGTACTGCCTGCTCCCAGCTTCAGCCCCACTAATGGACCAATCGCACCGCCAATATTGATGGCAAAATATCTGGCATGAAAGGCATCGGTGCGGCGCTCGGGAGGCGTCACATCCGCCAGCAAGGCACGGGCGGTCGGCTCGAAGATGCTTCGACAGAGGCCATTCAAGCAGCTCATCAGGAAGAATTGCCAGATCTCCACTGCGAAAGCGAACCCCAGCAAGGTTAGGCTCCAGGCAGCCATCGCCGCAATCATCACCGGGTATCGACCCAGTCGATCCGATAACGCTCCTCCGACAAAGCTGCAGAGGGTCCCGACCAAAAAGCTGGCGGCTAAAATCGCGCCAACTGTGGCAGGATCGATGTCTTTCCCTTTCCCCAGATAAATACCTAAAAACGGAATGGTCATGAAAAAACCTGTACGTGACAGGAAGGTTCCGATAATGACACCCCAAGCGACAGGATGGAAGTCCGCCATCGTTCGGAGCTTTTGTAAGAAGCCATTCATTTGGTTCTCCCCCTCTGGAATTGTCTCTTTACCATTGAGTATATCTATCTAGAAAAAGATAAAAAGGGTATGATTTGAGTGAGTTCATTCACCTTTTCTAGTAAAGAAATGAGGTCCTGTATGCTGACCGTTCTTCATTTTTTAGAGCTTCGGTCGTATTTTAGCGATCGGGAAATCCATGTTGCTTTCCCTGTGACAGTAGAAAAGCTCACGGGCATATGGCATTGCACCCCCCGTTATACGAAAATCATCATTCGCAAGCTTTGCGAGCTCGGCTGGATTGATTGGCAGGCAGGTCGAGGACGTGGTCATACTTCTGTACTGACCCTGCAGGCTGATTCCGAGGAAATTCTGCTCCAGGAAGTAAAGGTCAAGATGGAGCGGGGAGAAGTCAATGAGGCGATGGAGCTGATGAACCGATTTGGCGGCAATTCAGCCAAGAATCGATTGATGGATTGGCTGTCTGATGGAATGGGCTTCACGACTCAGATGGTTTCAGACAAGCTGGAGGATACTTTGCGTTTTCCTGTCTACCGCAATATTGTCACGTTGGACCCTGCGTTGTCTTATTACACGTTTGATGCCCATATCGGTGGACAGTTGTTTAATACATTGGTCGAATATGATCCGGATAGACGTACCATAAAGCCAAGCATCGCTCATTCTTGGGAGACCAGTGAGGACGGGCGAGCATGGACGTTTCATTTGAAAAAGAGCATCATGTTTCATCATGGACGGGAGCTTACGGCCCACGACGTTGTGTTTTCCCTTGATCGTGTTCGATTGCGCCCGGAGCGCTTTGAATCGAGCTGGATGTTTCAAGACATCGCACAAGTAGAGGCACTCGATCATAAAACGGTACACATCCAATTGAAGCAAGCAAATTCGTTGTTTCTGCGCTTTTTATCAACGGTTCCAGCGAGTATCCTTCCAGAGGATGTCGTTGTGCGGAGGGGGGAAGCTGAGTTTTCCCGGAATCCTGTCGGCACAGGCCCGTTCCAAGTCACGACCATGCGGGATGGAATCTGTGTACTAGAGGCATTTCCCGCTCATTTTCGCGGCAGGCCACAGCTGGATCGGGTCGAGGTGCTGATCTTGCCCGATATGGAACCAGGTCGGCTAAAAGAACCGGACTGGACATCTGTTTTCACGTCCTACGGGGATCCGTCTCATGGAGAACGGGAGGCGCAGCTGAGTGAGAGCTGTGGATGGATGGATACAGAAATTCTGTTTGCCTGCTGCACGCTGCTAGTCTTTCATCAATGGAAAGAAGGACCACAGAATCACCCTGCATTTCGGCGAGCTCTGCACCATATCATCGATCGGCAACAAATGATTGAGGATTTGGGCGGGGACCTCGTCTTTCCGGCCCGAGGGTTTCGTCCGCACCATGCGAATACGGGCAGGGCAGAGGAAGCGGCGTTGAGTCGTGCAGAGATTCACGATTTATTGCAGGAAAGCGGCTATCGGGGGGAAGTATTCCGTGTCGCTTCGAATCCGTATCACGAGGAAGACGCCGTTTGGATTCGAGACCGCCTTGCGTCATTCGGGATCCATATCGTGATGGACGTGAAGCCTGTCGAAGAATTGATGGATTACGAGGATTGGGAGCACTACGATGGTCGATTGTTTGGAAACGTATTTACCGGAGACGAGATCTGCGAGATGGAGATGTATTTGCAAAAGAATTACTTCCTCGCGGCTTTTGATTCGCAGACAGATGAGCAAGTCAAACAGCTGACAGAAGCGATTTTCCGTGAAATGGGCGCCTCCAGACGCCAGGAGCTCCTCGATGAGCTGGAATCGTTGATGAAGCAAACGCATTCGATCCTCTACCTCGTCTATAAAAAGAGCAATACATCCTTTCACCAGTCGGTGCGCGGGGTTACCATTAACACTTCAGGCTGGCTGGACTTCGATAAAATCTGGTTTCATCCCCAATCGATCAGACCATAGTTCGAAAACGGAAAAGTGGCCTCGACCAATCAGGCCGCTTTTTTGCGTATACTAGGATAAGGTTCTCGTTCCTTTCCTTTTATGGTAATCTCTATTCGAAGAATCAGGATTACTCATTCTACTACTAGGTGGTACCTCTATGCGTTCGATTTGGCAGATTTATAAAACGGATTGGCTCAACATTTTCAAGGTGCCGACAGGTGTTTTTCTCATTGTGGCGATTGCTCTGCTCCCGTGCTTGTACGATTGGGTCAATATCAAATCGGTCTGGGACCCTTATGCCAATACCCAAGGCGTCAAGGTAGCAGTCACGAGTCAGGATAAAGGAGCGACGGTTGCCGGACAGCACATCAATATTGGAGACGAACTGCGGGACAGCCTGCAGCACAATCAAAAGCTGGGGTGGACTTTCGTCGATGAGGCAGAGGCCCAGAGAGGTGTGGACAAAGGCGTATACTACGCCAGCATTCTCATTCCGCCCGATTTTTCCTCGAAGATCACTGGAATTGTCGATGGGAAGCTGGATCGTCCCGCCGTTATCTACACAGTAAACGAAAAAGTGAATGCGATCGCTCCCAAGATTACGTCGTCGGGAGTATCGGCGATCGCCAAGGAAATCAATGAAAATTTCACCGGAGCAGTGAGTGAAGCATTGCTCACAAAGCTGAAGGAAATCGGCATCGAGATCGAAGCGCAGCTGCCGACGATCCGGAAGATCGAAACCGGCATTTTTGACCTCGAAAGGAATCTTCCCCAGATCACGGCAGCGGGGCAGAAGGTATTGGAGCTCGAAAAGAAGCTGCCTGAAATTCATGAAAAAGCGCAGATCATTCCCGCATTGGAAGAGAAAATTCCTGAGATCAACCAGGCAGCTGAGTATTTGCTGAAAATCCAGCAAAACTGGCCGAAAATCAACGATACAATCTTACAGATCCTCACTATTCAAGATAAGCTGCCACAGATTCACCAGGCGGTAGACCGCGTCCAGGAGCTGGATCAGCACTTCAATCAGGTAGAGGACACAGTCAATCTCGCCTTGAGCAAAACGAACAAGGCGATCGAGGTCGTGACGGCGGCGCAGGACGCATTGCCGCGCATTGCTGAGATCGCAGAAAAGGGAGCTGTCTTTGCAGATCAGCTCAACGAATTTTTGGCATCAAACGATGGGGCACTGGATACGATCGCTCCGTTGGTAAAGCAGAATCTCGCGCTGGCGCAACAAGCTGCAGATACCGTAGCCCTGCTGGCGGAGCGGTTGCTGGAAACCAATCCCGATCGTTGGCCTACAGCGGATGAGGTCAAAGCCGTTCAGGGACGGTTGACGACCGTCGAGCGCGTGCTGGAGCATACGTCCTCGCTGCTCGATCGCATCAATCCATACATCCCGGGTCAACCGTTGCAAGGACAGGTGGATCGCCTGCATGCGATCGAGGACAAGATGAACAGACAGATTGAGCTGTTGGGGATCGCTGCTATCGCGCTGGAAAATGGGAAAGCCCCGCTCAAAGAGACAATCGAGAGCTTGCGTCAGGGCGCGAAAGAAACGAGTGATGCATTGGGCTCGATTCTCTCGCGATACGACAGTGAAATCGTTCCGCGGGTTGCTGCTGGCATCGATGCACTGAAGACATTGACTCAAACAGCTGCTGACCATCTGCAGACAGCAAAAGATAGACTGCCGGATATTGCAGCCATCTTGCAGGATGCCAAGGTGGGTCTGGAATTTGGTCAAGCTGAGCTGATCCGCATTCAGGATCAAATGCCTCAGATTCGGGCAAAGGTACATGAGTTGGCGCAAGGTCTCCAAGTGAAGGTCGATGCTTTTGACAAAGCCATCACCGTCGCTGCGCCACTCTTGAAGAATAGCCTTCCGGAGATCGGGAAAAAGCTGGACGCAGCGGCAGCCTTCATCACGAATGACTTGCCTGCGGCGGAAAAAGAGCTCGTGAAGCTGTCTGATTTCGTCCGCAATCAGCTCCCTCAGCTAGAGGAGGGTGTTCATAAAGTCGCTGGGTTGGTTCGTAACGATCTGCCCCAGCTCGAACACGCTGTGCGAGAAGCCGCAGACAAGCTGAGGGAATTTGAAGCGAACAATCAATTCGCAGCCCTCGCCAAGCTGTTGCGCGGAGATATTCAAAAGGAAAGCGAGTTTTTGGCCAGCCCTGTTCAGATTCAAGAGAATCGGAAATACCCGATTCCTAATTACGGCTCAGCGATGTCTCCGTTTTATGGCGTCCTGTCGTTATGGGTGGGAGCGACGTTGCTGATTTCTTTGTTGAAGGCAGAAGCCGAAAATCCGGATGGGCGTTACAAGCCATATCAGTTGTACTTGGGAAGATTGGGCATATTCTTGACGATCGGCATGTTTCAAGCTCTGTTCATTACGCTCGGTGATATTTACCTGCTCGGTGCCTATGTGGCTGACAAATTTCCCTTTGTCCTTTTTGCGATGCTCGTCAGCGCCGTATTTGTCACCATTACGTATACACTTCTGTCTGTATTCGGCAACGTAGGCAAGGGCCTCGCGATCATCTTTATGGTGTTTCAGTTCTCGAGCTCAGGCGGTACGTTTCCCATCAGCATGACGCCAGCCTTCTTTCAGGCATTGAACCCATTCATGCCCTTCACCTATGCGATCAGCCTTTTGCGAGAAGGCGTGGGAGGGATTCTCTGGGAGACGGTGATTCGAGATATTCTCTGCTTGCTGGGATTTATCGGACTAAGCCTGTTCGTAGCGCTCGTCCTGAAGCGCCCACTCAGTGGCCTGATCAAGAAGTCGACGGAAAATGCCAAGAAGACGAAGATTATTGCGTGAGGAAGTCTTGATGGATATGGTAAAATATAGGAAATAAACGACGAAGACAGCCTTGGAAACAGGGCTGTTTTTTATCAAATAGAAGGAGGGGCCAGACTTGGGGAGATTGATTGGTTATATCCTGTTATCATCGAGGATCGACTGAGAAAATATTTTATGCATATCGAGAAAAGCATACAAGCCAGCGAGAGCGATGAAACGGGGCTGGAAAAAGAAACAAGGACAGCTGATTTGTAGCTGTCCCTGTTCTCTCGAAATGGGTGATCGTGATTAAATCACGCCTTGCACCATCATGGCATCGGCCACTTTGATGAATCCAGCGATATTCGCACCCATGACGAGATTGCCTGGATGGCCGTACTCTTCAGCGGCTTTCATGCTGGTTTGATAAATCCTAGCCATGATTTCGTGCAGCTTGGCATCCACTTCTTCAAAGGTCCAAGCCAGGCGCATGCTGTTTTGGGCCATTTCCAGCGCGGAAACCGAGACTCCACCTGCATTCGCGGCTTTTGCTGGTCCAAAGAGAATACCATGGCTCAAGAATACCTCGATCGCATCCAGGGTGGATGGCATGTTTGCGCCTTCACCGATGGCTTTCACGCCATTTTCGACGAGGATTTTCGCAGATGCAGCGTCGATCTCATTTTGAGTGGCGCATGGCAGAGCGATGTCACATGGAATGGTCCAAATGCCTGTGCAGCCTTCCAGGTATTCGGCGTGCGGATGTTCTTTTACATACTCATGGAGTCTTTTTCGTTCCACTTCTTTCAGTCGTTTCACGGTTTCTAAGTTAATGCCGCGCTTATCGTAAATGTAACCGTTGGAATCGCTGCATGCCACTACGCTGGCTCCCATGTGGAGCGCTTTTTCCATGGCGTAGATTGATACATTGCCAGATCCGGAAACAACGACGGTGCGGCCTTTCATGCTTTGCCCTTTGTCTTTCAGCATTTCTTCGACAAAGTAAACGACTCCGTAGCCAGTCGCCTCTGTACGCGCCAAGCTTCCGCCGTAGCCTACGCCTTTTCCGGTGAGGACTCCTGCCTCATATCCGCCTCGGATTCGTTTGTACTGACCGAACATGTAGCCGATTTCCCGTGCACCGACCCCGATATCCCCGGCAGGCACATCCGTATCCGGACCGATGTATTTGCAGAGTTCTGTCATAAAGCTCTGGGTGAATCGCATGACCTCGCCGTCGGATTTGCCTTTTGGATCGAAGTCCGAACCGCCTTTTCCGCCGCCGATTGGTTGGCCGGTCAGTGCGTTTTTAAAGATTTGTTCGAAGCCCAAAAACTTGATGATGCTGGCATTGACGGACGGATGGAACCGAATGCCGCCTTTGTATGGACCGATCGCGCTGCTAAACTGCACGCGGAATCCGCGATTTACCCGTACTTTTCCGTGATCATCGACCCAAGGTACGCGGAACGTAATGATTCTCTCTGGTTCACTGATTCGCTCCAGGATGCCGTTGTTCATGTATTTCGGGTGCTTTGCGAATACGGGTACCAGAGAATCGAAAATTTCTTTTGCGGCTTGATGAAATTCATGCTCCCCAGGGTTGCGTGCTTGAATCGTCTCGTACACTTCATTAACGTACGATCGTGCAATCTGCATGTCATCCAGTTGAATTTCTTGTAGAGCAGCCATCTCTCTCATCTTCTTCCTAATGATTTTTCCTTCGTTCTCTCTCTCTATTTTCTTGGGTGCCTCACGTGTTTGGTTTGCTTTGGAGTATTGTATAATTGAAAATCAATCGAAACAATATGAATATTGGTTAAAATTGATGCCGAATTGAGATGGGTTGCTTCGCGTGAGGTGTCTTTTTTCCTGGAGGGAAAAAAGGGGATGGAATATCTGTGTTTGTCGAAAATAAGGTGGGGCCATTCCGGAAACATGTGTGATGGAGGAGATCTACCATGAAAAGAAAGCTTCACAGGATCATAACGATCTTGCTTAGTGCGGCTCTGTTCCTTCCTGCAATCGCTACGAAAGGACAAGAGGTAGCGGAGAATGTCGAGCAAACAGAAGGGATAAGCTCGGCAGCCGTAAAGCTACGAGAAGAGATGAGAAAGCTCTGGACGGATCAAACGCTCTGGACTCGAAACTACGTCGTCAGTGCCACAGCAGGGCTGGAGGATCAAAGTCAGGTGCTGGCCAAGCTATTGAAAAATCAGGAAGACATCGGAAATGCCTTTAAACCGTATTACGGAGAGGCGGTCGGCAATCAGCTGACAGAGCTGTTAAAGCAACATATTTCCATCGCAGAAAAGATCGTGGAGGCAGCCAAAAACCAGCAGCAGCTAGATTTAAAAACGTTCTACACCGATTGGTACCAAAATGCAGATGGCATTGCCAATCTCCTCAGTCGCCTCAATATGAACTGGACCTTGAACGAACTGAGGGATTTGCTCCATACGCAGCTGCAGCAGGTCACAGATGTGGTGGAAGCCAGGCTGAACAAGGATGGAAATGCAGACATACTCGCTTTTGATCAGGGGGAAGAGAATAGTTTAGTCGTGGCAGACACGCTTTCGGAAGGGATCATCAAGCAATTTCCCAATCAATTTTCCTAATAGGCAACAAGGTAGGGGCATGGAGCGATTCCATGTCTTTTTTTCATGAGCAGGCCTCGATAAGAGGTTTTCTTAACGTGTAAGAATGTATAAGCGTATCGCTTATGTATTCTGGAGCGCATGGAAACTTTCCGCTACAACGCGGTCGCTCGTCCTTGAGGTGGCCTCGATAAGAGGTTTTCTTACAAAAGAGTAAGCTAATTGTTAGGTAGATCAATGGCTCCGCCGCTGGAAAATCGGTACAGTTAGAAACGTTGAAAAAAGCAAGAGCGCTACTTGCTGAATCGGGAGAAGGGGGAACACGACATGAAAACATCTGTCCTAGAAGTCAAAAAGGTACAAAAAATATACGGGACAAAGGGAGAGAGCCAATCCCATGCGTTAAAAGGCGTTTCGTTGAACATACAGGAGGGAGAATTCGTCGGAATTATGGGCCCTTCCGGATCGGGTAAGACAACGCTTTTAAACGTCATTTCGACACTCGATCGGCCTAGCGAAGGGTTGATCGAGATCGCCGGGACGGATATTACCAAAATGAATCAGAATCAGTTGGCTGACTTTCGTTCACAACGACTCGGATTTATCTTTCAGGACTTCAACTTGCTGGAGAACCTGTCGTTGTATGAAAACATCGCGCTTCCTCTGTCGCTACAAGGGGTGTCTTCGCAAGAAATCGGCAAAAAAGTAAAAAAGGTGGCTGAAACGGTAGGGATAGCGGAATTGCTGCCAAAATACCCGGTACAAGTCTCCGGCGGACAGAAGCAAAGAGCGGCAGCGGCACGAGCTCTGGTCCATGAGCCAGCTATTTTGTTAGCCGACGAGCCGACTGGTGCATTGGATTCGAAAAATGCGAAGAGTCTGCTGGAAACCATGAGCGATTTGAATGAAAACCAAAAGGTCTCGATCTTGATGGTCACGCATGACGCCTTCAGCGCAAGTTATTGCAAGCGCATCTTGTTCATTCAGGACGGAAGCCTGTACAAAGAAATTCAGCGCACTGAAGACCGTCAATCCTTTTTCAAACAAATTCTGGATGTACTCGCCGAGCTTGGTGCATCACATGATCTGCACTAGGAGGGGATAAGAATGTTACTGAAGCTATCGTTATCGAGCATGCGAAAAATGATGAAGGACTATCTGATCCTGCTCGTGGGGCTGGTCATTTCCATTTCAATTTTCTACATGTTTCAGACACTCGCGCTCAATAGCGAGTATACCCGGGAGAATTCCCTGATCAGTTCCATTCAGTTGGTTTTTAATGTAGGCGCATTTCTTCTGGCGTTTATTACGATCTTCTATATTTTTTACGCCAACTCATTCCTGCTTTCGCTCAGGCGTAAAGAACTGGGGATGTACAGAGTCCTAGGCGCGAAGAGAGGAAAGATCAGTCAGATCCTCTTTCTAGAAACATTGTCTATGGGAATCCTATCCGTCGTCATCGGAAATATCGTAGGGATCGGACTCGCCAGCGGAATCGGCAGGATGCTGATGAGCCAGCTGGATATCGCGGCAGAGGGATACCAGCCCTTCTATGTACCCGCTTTGCTCCTGACAAGTGGATTCTTTTTGGTGCTGTTCATTCTGACATCTACGGTAAACGCCATTCGTCTGGCACGAGCGACCGAACTGGACCTCATCCGTGCCGAGCAGC